>WFOD01000161.1 GCA_015488275.1 Deltaproteobacteria bacterium | reverse complement strand
GCGGATGAGCCCTCCCAGGCCGTTGAAGAAGGTCCGGGCCTCTGCGGCGGCGAGGCGGTCGGGATTGATGTCGGCCCGTTCGGCGAGGGCCTGCTGGATGGCGGCGGGCACTGTCTCCTTGCAAGCTTTGAGGAACAGGGCGATGTCGGCAAGGATGTTGCCAATGGCCGGCAGGTCGTGGGTGTGTTTGGCCTGTCTTTCGAAACGGGCCACGGTCTCGGCAAAGGCGCTGGCCTCCTTGTTGAAGGCGGCCAGCAGATGGGCAATGGGCAGCTTGGCGTGGCTGGCCAACCGTTCGGGCAACTCTTCCACCACGAGGAACAGGTCGGAGCTCTGTTTGTGGATGTCGGTGAGGTGGTCCTTGAGCTGGTCCAGGGCCGAGCGCACAAGGTCGATGTAGTGTTCCCAGGCCGAGGCAACGGACTCGGGCAGTCCCTCGGGCAAGGAGAGGTCGCGCAGGGCGACGACGAGGTCGTCCGCTTTGCGTTCCAAGCGTTCGAGTTGTGAAGGCTCGCCGCTGCCGTCGCCCACCAGGGTCACCAGGGCCTTGGCGCCGGCCTGGAAGCTGCCTTTGTTGTCTGTGCAGCGGGCGGCGGCCCGGAGTAGCGCCTGGAGGCCGAGCCTGGTGCGCACCGCCGAGTCCGCGTGTTGGAGGATGGAGCCGGCGGTGAGCAGCGAGGCGATCTGTTTTTGCAGGGCGGCCTGTTTGGCGACGAGTTTGTCTACAAGCGGTTTGATGGCCGTGGGATCGGCGCCGCTCATCTCCAACTCGGTGAGCAGGCGTCCCGCCTCGTTGTCGAGGATGTCCACCTGATGGTTGAGGTTGGCGGCCGTGGGTTTGATCTTTTTACGGATGGCGTTGCAGTCTTCCGCCACGCCAAAAGCGGCGAGTTGGGCGAGCAGGTTGTCGTTGTCCAGGGCCTCCCAGGCGATCACCACGGGATCGTCCAAAAGAGCGCGGATCTTGCCCTTCCAGTCGGCCAGGGTGGCCCTGATCTGGCGGAGTGTTGCGTTGAGGTCGCTTGTGCTCATGGAAACATGGAATGGAAACGGAAAAACGCCGCCCGTATCTGGTCACAGGGCATCCCCTGGACCATTTCCCTGGCTACTATACCACAACAATCTGTGGCGGTAGGCGATTTTTGTGCCCTTTGATCGAGGGGAGGGCCTTCTGGCCGCGGCGCGTCATTGCGTGGCCGCTGCTGACTTGGCTGGGGAAAAGGATGGGTGGGGGAAAAACTGATGCAAAAAGGCAAGGGATGCGCTATGCTCACAAATTTTGCGATGCATTTGCCTTTGTGCCGGGCTCTTCCTCCTGGCCGCCAGCAAGGGCGGGCAGGAATGTTGACGAGCAGGAGCGTTGAGCTGTTATGCGACTTGTCTGCGAAAAATACAAAGAGACGATGGCCGCCGACCAGGCCCGCTGCCGCCACGCCCAGGAGTATTGTAAGTTCCGTTCCGCCTGCATGATCCATTTTCTTTCCCAGGAGAAGGGACGGAGCGGTGAGAGCGGCGGCCGGCAGGAGGCGTGCGAGGCGCCGGCGGGCGAAAAGGGAGCGCAGGAGCGATGAAACCGGATTTCGAAAAAGGCGGCGGCCTGATCCCCGCCATTGTTCAGGATGCGGCAAGCGGTCGGGTGTTGATGCTCGCCTATATCAACGAGGAGGCGTGGGAACGGACCTTGGCCACGGGCAAGGCCCACTACTGGAGCCGGTCGCGCGGCAAACTCTGGCTCAAGGGCGAGAGTTCGGGGCACGTGCAGTTGGTGCGGGAGGTCCGCATCGATTGCGACGCCGACACCGTGCTTTTTCGTGTGGAGCAGCAGGGGGGCGCTGCCTGTCACAAGGGATACGCCAGTTGTTTCTTTCGCCGGCTGGACAACGGCGGCGCGTGGGTGACAACCGAAGAGCGGGTCTTTGATCCCGAGGAGGTCTACTCCAAATGAACAAGGTGCTCAAGCTTGGCATTCCAAAGGGAAGCCTGGAAAAAGCGACCATCGAACTGTTCGAGAAGTCGGGCTGGCGGATCAAGCTCAGCTCGCGCAATTACTTTCCCGAGGTGGACGACGACGAGCTCTCCTGTTCGATCTGCCGCGCCCAGGAGATGTCGCGCTATGTGGAAAGCGGCGTGCTCGACGCCGGCATCACGGGCAAGGACTGGATATTGGAGAACGACTCTGATGTGGTGGTGGTGGCCGATCTGGTCTACTCCAAGGTCTCCAAGCGGCCGACCCGCTGGGTGCTCGCCGTACCGGGCGATTCCGAGATCCGTTCCCTGGACGACCTCCAGGGCCGGAAGATCGCCACCGAGCTGGTCAACTTCACCCGCCGGTATTTTGCCGAACGGAATATCGACGTGTCAGTGGAATTCTCCTGGGGCGCCACCGAGGGCAAGGTGGTTTCCGGTCTGGCGGACGCCATCGTCGAGGTCACCGAGACAGAGACCACCATCCGGGCCCACGGGCTGCGGATCATTCACGAGCTGATGACCTCCAATACCCAGCTCATCGCCAACCGCCTCTCATGGGAAGATCCCTGGAAGCGGGAAAAGATCGAAAACATGGCCCTGCTCCTGCAGGGCGCTTTGCGGGCAGACCGCATCGTCGGCCTGAAGATGAACGTGCCAGAGGAACGGTTGCAGGCGGTGATCGACATCCTGCCAAGCCTCAACGCGCCGACCATTGCCTCGCTTTACCAGACCGATTGGTTCTCGGTGGAAACGGTGATCTCCGCGCACCAGGTGCGCGATCTCATTCCCCAGTTGATCAGGGCCGGGGCCCAGGGGATCATCGAGTATTCGCTCAACAAGGTGATTTAGCGGATGGAGATCCGCACCGCCGTTTTCGCTGACAGCGTTCACCATCTCGACCGCCTGCCCGCTGGAGGATTGCCCGAAGTGGCCTTTGCCGGCCGGTCCAACGTGGGCAAGTCGAGCCTGCTCAACCGCCTGTTGGGCCGCCGCAATTTGGTCAAGGTCAGCAGCCGGCCAGGCAAGACCCAGGCCCTCAACTTTTTTCTCGTCAACAGCACCTTCTACGTAGTCGATCTGCCGGGCTACGGCTTTGCCCGCGTCTCCCGGGCCATGCAGCGCCAATGGCAACGGCTGGTGGGTGGCTATCTCGACACCCGCCCCCAGTTGGCGGGCGTGGTCCTGCTTGCCGATATCCGCCATCCCGCCAAGAAAAACGACCTTGAGATGCTCGCCTGGCTGCGCGGCATTGGCCGTCGTGTACTGTTGGTCTACACCAAGGCCGATAAGCTTGGCCGCGGCCAGGCGCAGCGCCATGCCGCGGCGCTGGACGCCGCCTTTGGTGTGCGGCCGGATGCGCGCATCCTCTTTTCCGGCCGCACGGGCCAGGGGCGGGAAAATCTGCTGGCCGCCCTTGACCGGTTGCTGGCGGAGTGGTTTAATGGGCCTGATCATCCCGGGGGCTAGGGCGTTACGCCGGCTGGCCGGGGCCGCCAGCGTGGAAAGGGGATAGATGGGGATGGCGGCAGGTGATCGCTATAATCGGGTGACAGCCGGTCGCAGGACCGGAGGCATACTGCCGGGCGGCGCTCAAGGAGAGAGGGCGGCCGTCCGGTGGGGGAGCGAAGAGATCCGGGGGGATCACAACCTTGTCGAGGAGGAAGCCTATGAGCCCGATGCAAGAGCTGGCCTGCTGGGAGATCATGCAGTGCGGCGCCGAAGAATGCGTCGCCCGCAAGCACCCCGACGTTCCATGCTGGGAGGTGGTCAAGGAACTTGACTACTTCCAGAGCGCATACAACGTGTGCGCCGACTGCATCGTCTACATTTCCAAGCAAGAGCCCTCGGTGCTCAGCGC
>WFOD01000160.1 GCA_015488275.1 Deltaproteobacteria bacterium | reverse complement strand
ACTCGCCCAGCCGCTCGTACTTGCGGGCGTCCTTGGCGTAGGCCTCGAGGATGTTCTTGATCGCCTCCACCACCTCGGGCCAGCGCGGCGGATTGTTGGGCAGGAAGGGGATCACCAGCTTGGAGAACTTGGGCGCGCTCCGCGAGTTGGAGATCTTGCCCCCCACGAGGATGGCGATGCCGTCGCCCTCGGGATCGGCCAGCGGCATGGCCGGGCACATGGTGTAGCAGTTGCCGCAGAACATACACCGGTCTTCGTTAACCGTGACCGACTTGATCTCCTTGCCGTCCGAGGTGGTGGCCTTGGCCGGCTTGACCGCGCCCAGCGGACAGGCGGCGATGGCCAGCGGGATCTCGCACACGCCGGAGATGATGTCGTGATCGATCATCGGCGGCTTGCGGTGGATACCAAGCATGGCGATGTCGGAGCAGTGCACCGCGCCGCACATGTTGAGGCAGCAGGCCAGGGCGATGCGGACCTGGGCCGGCAGGGTCATGGAGGTGAAGTAGTCGAACAGCTCGTCCATGACCGCCTTGACCGGACCGGAAGCGTCGGTGGCCGGGGTATGGCAGTGGACCCAGCCCTGGGTGTGGACGATGTTGGTCACACCGGCGCCGGTGCCGCCCACCGGCATCTGGCCGTGAGCCTTGAGATCGTCGAGCAGCGGTTGCACCTTGTCGTAGGAATCGACCATGAACTCGACGTTGTTCCGGGTCGTCCAGCGGAGATACCCGTCGCAGTGCTTGTCCGCGATATCGCAGTAGTCGCGGATCATGGAGACCGAGATGAACCGGGCGCAGCCCACTCGCACGGTGTACACCTCGTCGCCGGTCTCGGAGACGTGCTTCAGGACGCCGGGCTGGATGATCTCGTGATAGAGCCACTTGCCATAGTTCTTCTTGATGACCGGCGGGAAGAACTGCTCGTAATGCGGGGGACCGATATCGGTAATTCTATCCTTCATCGGGTTTTCAGGATCGTATCCCATGGTAAACCTCCTTATATATTTGAAGTGATGCTGTTGCAGCCAGTTCAGTGTCCCGCCGCCATTATTCCAGGCCGAGTTTCTTGCGGAACTCCTTCACGTCCCGATCGAAGCCGCCGGGCACCTCGTCCGCAGACCAGAACACGTACGGGTTGGAGCGCGGCTCCTTGACGTGCTGCGGCATGGGCTCGACCTCCATGATCTTCAAGAAGGTGGGCAGGCCGATACGCTGGATCGACTCGCCGATCCGCTCGCGGTTCTTGCCCTCTTCCATCCACCAATCCCAGCACTTCTCGATGTACTCCTTGAGTTCCTCGAACTCGTTCTCCGGGTCCATCTTGATGAAGGGCACGACCATGGTGCCGAGCTGGGCGCCGTCGAGGATCGGGGCCTTGGCGCCGATGCAGAGGGTGGCGCCGCCTTCCTTGCCGGGGCGCAGGGCGCGCGGCATGACGTTAATGCAGTGCATGCAGCGGGTACACTCGGAATCGTCGATCTTCAGCTCGTCGCCCTCCATCCACATGCAGCCGGTGGGGCAGAGGTCGATGACCTCCTTCTGGATGTCGAAGGGCCCCCAGTCGCGGCCGGCATGGGCGCCGCCGTTGGGCGGATACTCGCCGGCCATGTACTTCTTGACCGCATCCTGATCGATGCGGATGTTGTCGCGCCAGTTGCCGATCACCGCCATGTCGGAGCGGGCGATGGCGGCCACGCAGTCGTTGGGGCAACCGGAGAACTTGATCTTGAACTTGTAGGGGAAGGCCGGACGGTGCAGCTCGTCCTGATAGGTGTTGGTGATGTTGTGGCAGGCGGCCTGAGTGTCGTAGCAGGACCACTCGCAGCGGGCCTTGCCCAGACAGCAGGAGGGAGTACGCAGGTTGCCGCCCGAGCCGCCGAGGTCCATGTTCAGGTCGTGGGTCAGGTCGTAGAACAGGGGCTCCAACTCCTCGGTGCGGGTGCCCAGAAGGACCAGGTCGCCGGTGGAGCCGTGGAGGTTAGTCATGCCCGAGCCCCGCTTCTCCCACAGATCGCAGAGCTTGCGCAGGATCTCAGTGGAGTAGAACTTACTGGACGGCTGGTTGACGCGCACGGTGTGGAAGTGCTCGACGCCGGGAAACAGATCCGGCCGGTCGGAGTACCGGCCCACGATGCCGCCGCCGTAACCGAACACGCCGACGATGCCGCCGTGCTTCCAGTGGGTGATCTTGTCCTTGTAGGACAGCTCGAGCTGGCCGAGAATGTCCCAGCACTGCTCGTTTTTCTCAGCCTGGCGTTTCAGGTCCGACACGAAACTCGGCCAGGGCCCGCTCTCCAGCTGGTCCAACAGGGGGGTGTCATGCTTTGGCATTCTGTACCTCCTTAACGGTTTTGAAAGTTGATGCGCCCGTCATTTCGTGTCGCGGCCGGCCGGCCCGCAGGCTCCGCCCGTAGCCACGAGGTGCAACGGGTTCCACGATGAACGAATCACGGCCTGCCGCGAGGAAAGGCTTGCCGCAGGCAACAGGGGGACGCCACCACAGCATGGTACACGCCCACCTTAAAATTGAATAACCATTCAGTCTGGGACAATATCTTCCCAGCCTTCGTTTGTCAACAAAAAAGTCCGCAGGTATAGTGGATGTTCGCACGCCGCGACAGCCCCCATCCATCCCCCTTCATCCCCTTGGAAAAACAGCCATGCACTACCGCATCCAGCAAGGAACCAGGACGATCCCGCCCTCTCCCGAACTCCTCTCCCAACCCCTCCTTACCGAAAACGGCGCACCGCACCCCAATCTGACGGTGGGCCACTACTTTGCGGCCGTCCAAGCCTTTCTCGCAAGCCTGTTCGGCGCCGGGCGGGCGGCCGGCATGACGGTCATCAGCGTCAAACTGGGCGCCTTCTATCACGTGGCCAGGATCGAAGAGCCGGCCACCGGCCAGTGCTGGGCCTTGAACACCGCTTTTTCCCCAAAGGGGTGCCAATGCCTGGCCGCCGACGCCCGTCTGCTCGCCCAGCTCCACCAGCGCCGGCCCTCCCTGGCGCCCCGGCCAGAGGCCGGTTGCGATGCGGAGACAAACAACGGCCTCGCCCACCCCGCCTTCGCCCATCTCCTGGTGGAATGGCTGGACGATTTCCACGAATGGCACGCCACCCACAACGGCGTCGTGTTGTGGGACACCGTGCGGGGCGACCGGCTGCTGGGAGCGCGAGAGGTGGGCCGGCTCTTTTTCGGCATGGGCCGCCTGCTCAGCCTGGCCTTTGACCCGGCGACCGGCAACTGCCTCACCGACTGGCATCATGGAGCCGGAGATTTCGTCGCCCGCACCGCCCCCCTCGGCCTGGCGGTGAAACTGGTGACGGTCCGCGCCTTTGCGCCGCCCCCCTTTCTCGCCTCCGACACCATGCTTCCCATCCGCCTCGTCTATCTCTTGCTCGACGGAAGTATCCGCCTGCGCCTTGACAAACGAGACGGGGTTGGCGAAACTGTCTGGCACGGGCCGCTGGCCGCCACCGCGGCCTTGACCGGTCTATGGCGCGGCCTGGCCGATCTCGAGCAGATGGGCGAGCTGCCGGCCGGCACCGTGCCGGAACTCCGTCAGCTCCTTTGCTCCTTTACCACCGACGAGTTGGCCGCCGCCTGCGCGCCCCTTCTCGCCTGGTACGAAACGATCCTCGATCCAGACGACAACCGGTGTGTGCACCAGGTCCTGCCGGCCCACCTCTCCCTTTTCCGGTCGGCGGCCGGGGGCGACGCGCCCGCCTGACGCATCGGGCCTCCTTGCCGCACGCAGGCGCGGGTTGGCGTCGCCCGCATAACAGCCAGATGCAAAACGGGCTTTCGCGGCACACCGTAGCCGAACAAGCCAGGAATGGCTTTTCTCGACGGACTGAATGAAACCACTACCTGCAGGAGAGCACTGCCATGAGCCAAAAGATCCTCATCATCGGCGGCGTTGCCGCCGGCCCCAAGACCGCCTGCCGCTTGAAACGCCTCCGCCCGGAATTCGACATCACGGTCGTCGATCAAGACAGCCTCATCTCCTACGGCGGTTGCGGCATTCCTTATTATGTGTCCGGCGACGTGAACGACGAGGTGCAGCTCCGCCAAACCAGTTTCCACACCACCCGGGACGCCGCCTTTTTCGACCGGGCAAAGGGGGTGGCCGTGCGGACGCGCACCCGGGCCCTGGCCATCGACCGGCGGGCCAAAACGGTGGAGGTGGAGGACTTGGATGCGGGCAAACGAGAAAAACTCCCCTACGACAAGCTGGTGCTCGCCACTGGCAGCCAGCCGCGGGTCCTGCCGATTCCTGGCGCCGATCTGCCTGGAGTATTCACCATCAGCGACCTGCACAAGGCGATTGCGATCAAGGAACGACTGGCCCGTGGCAAGGTGGGCCGGGCGGTGGTGATCGGCGGCGGTTTTATCGGCATCGAGATGGCCGAGGCCTTTGCCGACCTGTGGGGCGTGGAAACCACCATCGTGGAGTTCGCCGAGCAACTGCTCCCTGGCATCGTGGATCCGGCCTTTGCCGCCATGCTCCAGCACGCCTTGGAAAAAAACGGCGTTGCCGTGCATACCGGCGAAGGAGCCACGGCCATCGCCGCCGGCGAAAACGGCAACGCCTGCCGGGTGGAGACGCCCAAGCGGACCATTGACTGCGATATCGTGGTCATGGCCGTGGGCGTCACGCCGCGCAGCGACCTGGCGCGCGAGGCCGGGCTCTTGGTGGGCGCGACCGGCGGCATCGTGGTCAACAACCGGATGCAGACATCAGATCCAGACATCTATGCGGCCGGCGACTGCGTGGAGATCACCCACCTGGTTGCGGGCACCAAGAGCGTGGCGCCGCTCGGCTCCCTGGCCAACCGCCAGGGCCGGGTGGTGGCCGACAACCTGGCCGGGATTCCCGCCCGGTTCGACGGCTGGGTGGGCTCCTTTGTGATGAAGGCGTTTGACGCCTGCATCAGCGCCACTGGCCTGTCGCTCACCACGGCCCGCCGCCTGGGATTCGACGCCGATGCGGTGATCAGCGCCCAGTCCGACCGGGCCCATTTCTTCCCCACCCAAACGGTCATCCCCTTGCGCCTTGTCTTCGACCGCCGCACCCGCCGGGTGCTGGGCGTGCAAGGCTTTGGGCCATCGGCCAGCGACGCGGTGCTGGCGCGGATCGACGCCGCCGCTGGCCTCATCGCCCGCGGCGCGACCATCGACGAGTTCTCCAACCTGGAGATGGCCTATGCGCCGCCCTTTGCCACGGCCCTGGACGCGCTCAACGCCACGGCCAACATTGCGGACAACAAGCTGGCTGGCCGGCTGCGCACGGTAAGCGTGGAAGACTTTCTCGCCTGGATGGACGACTTCGCCTCCCACCCCGACTGGATGGCCCTGGACATCCGGCATCCGGCCGAGACCAAGGCCTTTACCGAGGCCTTTGGCGACCGGTGGATCGCCATCCCCTACGTGGAGATCCGCGAGCGGCACAAAGAGCTGCCCGCGGACAAGACCCTGATCATCATCTGCGACGCCGGCACCCGCTCCTACGAGATCCAGTGCTTTCTCGACTCGGTGGATAAACGCGACACCCTGGTGCTGGGCGGCGGATTCAACATCATGCGACGGCTTGGGGTCGGCTGGTGGCCGGGCAAACAACAGTCCTAACAGTCCGTCGAAAAAACCATCCCTGGCTTTTTCGACCACGGTTGGCCAAAACAGAGTTTCGGCCAACCTCACGAATTCCTTGGCTCTTCCAATGCCGCGGAGTTCGGCGGCACCTCCCTGTGCCGCATAACCGCCCGTTTTTCAACGGGTTGCCAAGAAAGGCAAGGCGCGGCGACCGGCGGCTGGGCGCGGCAATTCTCTGCTGCGCCCTTCTTCTGCTTTGCTCCTGGCCTTGGCCGGTCAGGGGCGGAACCACGGTCTACAACTTTGTCAACCGCTCCTTTCTGCGTCCCGGCGAGGTCCGACTGGTGACCGACGGCCAGTACTACCAGACCGCCCTGGACCTCATCGAGACCGCTCGACAAGAGCTCCAGGTAGCGATGTTTCTTTTCAAGATCAACGACCGGAAGAACAACCGGCCATCCCGCCTGGCCGACGCCCTGATCCGGGCGCGCAAACGGGGCGTGCGGGTAACAGTGCTCCTCGAACGCTCTGGCCGGGACAAGGACCTCAACCGCACCAACCGCCAGGTCGGGCGCTGGCTCAAGAAAAACGGCGTGCGCGTGCGCTACGACAGCCCAGCCACCACCATGCACGCCAAGTTTCTCGTCGCAGACCGCCGCCGGGCTCTCGTGGGCAGCCACAACCTGACCCACGCGGCCCTGAAATACAACCACGAGGTATCGCTGCTCCTCGACAGCCCAGAACTGGCCGGCAAACTCCTGCGCTACTTCGAACGGCTGCCCAAAAGCAACTAGGACGGGAGCGTTGGCCTTCCGAGGCTCCCTTTACGCCGCTTCAGGCTCGGGCAGGTCGTACAGGGTGTCGTCGGTGACCGGCGGCGGCCGGTGGCTGGCAGCGGCCTTCTTGGCCTTTTGCAACATGCCGAGCGGGTCATCGTCGTCGAACAGGTCGCCCATCTCCTCCTCCACCTTGTCAGGATCTTCGCCCGCCTCAAGCCGCGCCAAGGCCTCCTCCATGCCCTCGCCGAGGTCGAGACCGGTCTTGGCCTGGAACTTGCGCATCAAGGCGGCCATCTGCCGTGGATCATCCTCGTTGATGTTCTCCGCCTCGGCGGCCAGCTCGCCCAGGACCCGCTCCATTTTGGCCTCGTCAAGATCAGGAAACGGGTTGTCCTCATCCTCCTCCTTGGCGCGGCCGGTCACCGCGAAAACCGACATCTGCCGCTGGAGCGCGCGGCTGCATTTGGGGCAGTCCGGCACGGTTGTGGTGTTGATCCGGCGGGAAAAGAAGTTGAAAATGGTGTTGCACGCCTCGCAGTAGAACTCATAAATGGGCATCGCCTTCCTCCTTGATGGGCTTCTGACTCGTTCTTGTCGCCAGCGCCGTGGGCCACAATCGTATCTGGTCGAGGGCGCCCCATCTTCGGCCGTCATTTCCTCTTTCTCCGGCGCACCACCCGGATCCGGCGCTTTTTCTTTTTCACTGGCGCGACAGGCGGCTCTTCCGCAGGCACCTCGGAGGCCGCCTTCTTTACCTGCGCGCCGGCGGTCTCCCCCCCTTCCTCTGGCATTTTCAGGCCGCGCCGATAACGGCAACCGGCGCGGGGACACCGCAGCTCCATACCGCCAGCCGGCCGTTGCTTTTCCACCAGATAAGGCGAGCCACAAACCGGGCACGGCTCAGGATGCGGCCGCCCCCAGGCCATGAACCGGCACTCGGGCCGGGAGCAGACGTACAGGCTTTTCCCCGAAGGCGTGGCCTTGACCAGGACCTCGCCGCCAACGCACAAAGGACAGGAGACACGCTCTTCCGCGGCCGCCCCGCCTGCCGCCTCTTGGTGCCGGCAGGCGGGAAAGCCCGTGCATTTCCAGAACTCGCCAAAACGGTCGCGGGCAAGGACCATCGGCCGCCGGCACACTGGACAAGGGCGGGTCTGGACCGCAGCGTCAAGCGGGTCGGGCGGCACGGCCGCCTCCTGGATGGATTGACCGCCAGGGCCGTGTTCCTGCGGAGGGGCACCCCGCTCCGCATCACTCTCCCCCCTGCTTCCCGCTTTATCCGCTTCTGTAACAGGCGCATCGGCAACCGCCGGCTCACCGGCCGCCTCCTCCGGCTCCAGCGATCCGGGCACCGGCGCCAGTGCTTCGCCTGCCCCCGCCAGTCCAAGTTCTTGCCCTTGCCTCTTCTCGTCAGGCGGGGCCTCACCAGCATCACGGTTGGCCTCGCCCCCCTCCTCCGGCGGCGCCGCGCTCAAGCCCTCTGGCCCGTCACCCTGCGGCGGCGCCATGTCCTCTTCTTGTTCTGCCGCTGCGCCAGCACGGCGGGCCGCCTCATCCTCCGGGGCAGCAGCAACGCCAGCTTCTCGCTCCTCTACGCGCGCCCGCCCCGCCTCTTCTTCTGGTTCCGGCGCGGCAGAGAGCGTTGCCGGCTCCTCTTCTCCTGACGACGGCTGGCCAACGCTGGCCGCCAACTCCTCGCCCTTGATC
>WFOD01000159.1 GCA_015488275.1 Deltaproteobacteria bacterium | reverse complement strand
GGGCTGATGATGCCCCAGAACGGGATGCAGCAGCAGCCGTCGCTCCTACCGCCCCACGCCAGGAAACCTGGCGGCCCGCAGCCCCTTCCCGTCGGCTGGTCACGGCCGCCGATCTCCTGGCGGCCCGCCATCTCCGGCCGTTCGTACCCGCAGCCGCCGGTCCGTCGGCCCTGCGCACCGCGGCCGATATCCTGGCCGCGCTGGGCCTGGGACCGGCGGGCGCGGGCAAGGGCGGGGTGGTCCCGGGCGCGCCCGGGCCGGACGACGATGACGCCGCCTGGGACGATGGCGAGGATATGGGGTGCTGACCGGCCGGGCCACGTTCACGTCTGTTGAGGTTGGCCGGAACTCGGTTCTGGCCAACCGTGGTCGAAAAAGCCAGGAATGGCTTTTGCGACGGGCTGATAACGATCCGTATTCACGGGAGTTTTCTGCAAAAAAACATGGTGCCCGGAGCGGGAGTCGAACCCGCACAGCCTTACGGCCGAGGGATTTTAAGTCCCTTGTGTCTACCAGTTCCACCATCCGGGCACAGACCGCTTAACCTGTCGTGCTTCACAGTTTGGGGCTAGTGGTAGCACAGCGGGGGGCAAAAATCAACGGACCGCCCGCCAGCGCAGCAAAAGCGTGGGAAAACACGCCGATCACGCTTTTGCCAAAGATGCTCTTCTGGTATGATGCAAAAAAGGACGGTCGCGCTCATGCCAGCCCATTGAAAAACGGGCTGTGCGCGGCACATGGATGGGCCGCCGAATTCTGCGGCTCTGAAAGAGTCAAGGAATTCGTGAGGTGGGCCGGAACTCGGTTCTGGCCAACCGTGGTCGAAAGAGCCAAGGATGGCTTTTTCGACGGACTGACACGCCAAAGACGCCATTCTCAACACCACGCCAAAGCCATGCCGACCAACACCGACCCGCCTTCCGCCCCTGCCGCTGCGGCCGAGCAGCGGCAGGCGGCCACGAACAAGCCAAAACGCCTCTTCGATCAACACGTGTTCCGCGACTGGTGCAAGGCCTGCGGCATCTGCATGGCCCTCTGCCCGACGCAGATCATCACCCGCGACGAAGAGGGCAAGGCGGTGATCACCGATGCGGACAAGTGTATCGGCTGCCGCACCTGCGAGGTCCACTGTCCAGACTTTGCCATCACCATCACCGAACGCCACCCCCGCCGGAGGAAGACCGATGGCGTCCCCTGACCAGCCCCGCCTCCTCATGCAAGGCAACGAGGCCGTGGTGGCCGGCGCCATTGCCGCTGGCTGCCGCTTTTTTGCCGGTTATCCCATCACCCCGGCCTCGGAGATCGCTGAGCTTATGGCCACCAGGCTGCCAGCCCACGGCGGCACCTTCATCCAGATGGAGGACGAAATCGCCTCCATCGCCGCCGCTATTGGCGCATCCCTGGCCGGCAGCAAGGCCATGACCGCCACCAGCGGCCCGGGCTTCTCCCTCATGCAGGAAAACCTGGGATTCGCCTGCATCGCCGAAGCGCCGCTCGTGGTGGTGAACGTGATGCGCGGCGGCCCGTCCACGGGCCTGCCCACCTCACCGGCGCAGGGCGATATCATGCAGGCCCGCTGGGGCACACACGGCGACCATCCGATCATCGTCCTGGCCACCTCATCGGTGGCCGACTGCTTCACCCTCACCGTGCAGGCCTTCAACTTTGCGGAGAAATACCGCGTGCCGGTGGTCTTGCTTTCCGATGAGGTGGTGGCCCATACCCGCGAGGCGGTGCGCCTGCCGGCTTCAGATCAAGTTGAAGTGGTGGACCGGGTGCGGCCCAGCGTGCCACCCGAATGGTACATCCCTTACGAGGACAACAGCCGCGGCGTGCCGGCCATGGCCGCCTTTGGCGACGGCTACCGCCATCACGTCACCGGCCTGGTGCACGACCAGCGCGGGTTTCCCACCCAGCGGCCAGAGGAGATCGACGCCTTTCTGCGCCGCCTATTCCGCAAGATCACCAACGGTTTTTACGAAATCCACATGCTGCGCGCCTTCATGATGGAGGATGCGGAAATCGGCATCATCGCCTGTGGCTCGGTAGCCCGCTCAGCCCGGCGGGCGGTAGTCATGGCCCGGCAGCAAGGGATCGCCGCCGGCCTGGTGCAGCTCATCACCCTCTTCCCCTTTCCGCGCCAGCCACTGGTGGCGGCCTGCAGCGACTGCCGGGCCGTGCTGGTGCCAGAAATGAACATGGGCCAACTCTCCCGCGAGGTGCGCCGGGTGCTGCCCGACGCCATCGCGATTCACAAGCACAACCGGATCGACGGCCAACTCATCACCCCGGACGAACTGGTGAAAAAACTTATCTCTATCTAAACAGCCCGTTTTTCAACGGGCTGTTAAAAACGACAACGAGATCCGCTGGAGCCTCCCCATGCCTTCCCAGTCCATGGCCGAACTGCGGCGCCGCTACCTGCGGCACGACAAGAAGTTTCCCCATGTCTGGTGCCCAGGATGCGGCAACGGCATCGTGCTCGGCGCCCTGCTACGCGGCATCGACCGGCTCGCGCTGAACAAGGACGATATCGTCCTCGTTTCTGGTATCGGCTGCTCAGGCCGGATGCCCACCTATACCGACTTCAACACCCTGCACACCACCCACGGCCGGGCCCTGGCCTTTGCCACTGGCGTCAAGCTGGCCCGGCCAGAACTTCACGTGTTGGTGGTCATGGGCGACGGCGACGCCACGGCCATTGGCGGCAACCACTTCATCCACGCCGCCCGCCGCAACCTCGACCTGACCGCGATCATCATCAACAACCAAATCTACGGCATGACCGGCGGCCAGACCTCTCCCACCACACCTTACGGCAGCAACGCCACCACCGCGCCGCTGGGGCATATCGAACACGCCTTTTCCATCGCCGAGCTGGCGGTCACGGCCGGCGCCTCGTTCGTGGCCCGCGGCACGGTATACCACGCCACCATGCTCGACCGGCTTATCAGCCGGGCCATCGGCCATGTAGGGTTTTCCGTGGTGGAGGTGATGTCCAACTGCCACGTGCAGTTCGGCCGACGCAACGGCCTCGGCAACGCAGTGCAGATGCTCCAGTGGTTCAAGGAGCACGCAATCCCGCTCCAGCCGCACGATGCCAAGGGGACGGCGGAAGGCGCCGCCCGCATGGAGACGGCCCTGCCGCCCGATTCGTTGGACGACCGGTTCACCATCGGCGTGCTGGCCGAACGCGACAAGCCAAACTACATCAAAGAATATGACAAAATCAGGCACAAAGCGGACGACAAACGGCCGGCGGACGCGCAAGACGACCGCAGCTAAGCCCCACGGCATGGAGGAAGACCGGTACGAGATCCGCCTGGCCGGCTCTGGCGGCCAGGGGATCATCCTGGCCGCCGTGGTCCTGGCGCGGGCGCTCACCCTGGCCGACGCCAACTACGTATGCCAGACCCAGAGCTACGGGCCAGAGGCCCGGGGCGGCAAGTGCAAGGCCGAGATCGTGGTGAGCAGCCGGCCCATCGACTACCCCAAAGTGGTCAAGCAAGACCTGCTGCTGGCCATGAACCAGGCGAGCTGCGACGCCTACTTCTTCGATTTCAAACCCAACGGCCTGCTCATCGTGGATGCGACCTTTGTCCGCCAGGTGCCCACCAGCCGGGCGATCGCCATTCCGTTCACCGATATGGTGCGCAAAGAGCTGGGCAAGGAGATCACCGCCAATATGGCGGCCCTGGGCGCGGTGGCCCACTTCTGCCCCCGGGTGACCGCCGAGCAGGTGGAGGAGGCGGTGGCGGCCAGCGCGCCCGCAGGCACCAAGAGCATAAACCGCAAGGCCTTTCGCCTCGGTCTCAAGGCGGCCCGGGCAATAGCCGTGGATCGCCTGCCCCGGTCGATTCTGCCGCACGACAACAGCGACGACGAAATGGACTAGCCACCGATGCGTTTTTGCACAGCGATCAACTGCATGGATGGCAGGGCGCAACTGCCGGTCATCCACTATCTCCAGCAACGGTTCCACGCCGCCTACGTGGACACCATCACCGAGCCTGGCATCAACCGCTTGCTAGCCGAGGAGAGTAACGCCACGCTCTGCGCCTCGATCCACGCCCGGATCGCCATCTCCCTGGAACGGCACGACTCGGTAGGCATGGCGGTATGCGGCCACCACGACTGCGCGGGCAATCCCGTGGACCGGCAAACGCAGATCACCCACATCCGGCAGGCGGTCGCCGCCTTGCGCCAGCGCTATCCACAGGTGCCGGTCATTGGTCTGTGGGTGGATGAAAATTGGCAGGTGGAGGAAGTGTAACTGGCCGCCGGCTGCTCCTGTTCGTCTGCCCAAGCCGCGTCCCTGCGGACCGCGCCGCGCAAGATCTGCTTTTCAAGACGCCGCTAGTACCGGAGCCCCACCCGCTGGCGCACGAGGTCCAGGGTGGCGGCCGCCTTGGCCCGCGCCTTTTCCGCGCCCTGGCGCAAGATACGGCGCAACTCCCCGGGATCGGCCAGAATGCGGGCCCGCTCCTCGCGGGCGGCGCGAAAGTACTCGAGCAAGATCTCGTAGAGCTCAAGCTTGATCTTGCCGTAGGCCGCGCCACCGTTGACGTACAGATCCCGCACCTCGGCCAGCCGGTCGGGCGGGGCGAACAACTTGAAGATGGCGAACAGGTTGCACTTGTCCGGATCCTTGGGGCTCTCCACCGGCGTTGAGTCGGTGACAATGGCCATGACCCGTTTTTTGAGCTCTTTTTCGTCGCAAAAGATCGGGATGGTGTTGCCGTAGGACTTGGACATCTTCTGGCCGTCGATCCCCGGCACGGTGGCCACTGAATCGTCGATTTCCGGCTCGGGCAGCACAAAGGTCTCGCCAAAGGTGTGATTGAACTTGGCGGCGATATCGCGCGCCACCTCCACGTGCTGCTTCTGATCCTTGCCCACCGGGATGATCTCAGCCTGGTAGAGCAGGATATCGGCCGCCATGAGCACCGGGTAGCTGAACAGGCCGTGGCTCGGCGCAATGCCCTTGGCCAGTTTGTCTTTATACGAATGGCAGCGCTCCAGCAGGCCCATCGGCGTGAGGGTGGAAAAGATCCACGTCAGCTCGGTGACCTCTGGCACGTCGGATTGGACCCAGAAGATGCACCGCTCTGGATCAAGGCCCAGGGCGAGAAAATCGGCCGCTGCGTGCAAGGTGTCGCGGGAGAGGCGCTCGGCGTCGTGCACCGAAGTCATGGCGTGGAAGTTGACGATAAAAGCGTACAGCTCGCCCCGGTCCATATTCTTGATCATCGGCCGCATCATGCCAAAGTAGTTGCCGATGTGGAGCTGGCCCGAGGGCTGGATACCGGAAAGGATCTTCATGGCTCGGTTCCCTCGTCTGACTGAAAAGGAGGCAAGGTATAGATGGAGAGATGAAAGCGGATATGGTAAGAGAAAAGGGAACATCGGGCAAGATTTTTCATCATTTGGGTTGGAGACAAAGGAGAGCATACGGCCATGCCCACGGACACCACCAGCGATTCCCAAACCAAATGCGGCCTCGTTGCCCTGGTCGGCCCTCCCAACGTGGGCAAATCGACCTTGATGAACCGGTTCCTGGGGCAAAAGATCGCTATTGTCACCCCCAAGCCGCAGACGACCCGCAACCGGATCCTCGGCATTGTCAACGGCCCGGACTACCAGATCGTCATGCTCGACACCCCTGGCCTGCACCGGGCCAGGAGCCCGCTCAACCGGGAGATGGTGCGTATCGCCCTGGACAGCCTCGACGAGGTGGATGTGATCCTGTTCATGATCGACGCCGCCTTTCCCCCGCCCGATCCCTCCCGCAGCCCCACCCGCTACATCGCCGGCCGGAACACGCCGGCCATCTTGGCGGTGAACAAGATCGACACGGTAGCCAAAGACCACCTGTTGCCCGTGCTCGCGGCCTACGAAAAGCTGCATCCTTTCGCCGCCCTGGTGCCCATCTCCGCCCTCACCGGCGATGGCACCGACATCCTGCTCCAGGAGATGCTCAAGCTCCTGCCCCCTGGCCCGCGTCTCTATCCAGACGACATTCCCACCGACGCCAGCGAGCGCTTCATCGTCGCTGAAATGATCCGGGAACAGGTCTTTCTCGCCACGCGGGAAGAAGTCCCCTACTCCACCGCTGTGCTCATCGACGCCTTCCAAGAAGAGCCGGAGCGCAACCGGTCGGTGATCCACGCCACCATCCTGGTGGAGAAGAAGTCCCAAAAAGGGATCATCATCGGCAAGCAGGGCAAGATGCTGGCCGCCATCGGCAGCCGGGCGCGCCAGGAGATCGAGCGTCTGCTGGGACAGAAGGTGGTGCTCAAGCTATGGGTCAAAGTGGAGAAGGACTGGAGCCGCAACCCGCGGGTCCTCCGGGAGCTGGGCGTTGCCGGCCGCTGAACCTGACGGTCAGCGGCAAAAGCCATCCGGTTTTTCCCAATACCGGCGCGGCCGGTTGCGCCACGATCCTTTTCTGGCTATAAAAGAAGGCTTTCGCCCGCCGGGGCAACACCGTTAACAGCCCGTCGAAAAAGCCGTCCTGGCTTTTTCGACGGGCTGTTAACTCACCGGCGCGCGGGCCACCACGACAACCGACGAGCGGGACGAGATGATGGACAAAGGCGCGAGCAACTTCATCCACGAGATCATCGAGCGCGACATTGCGGCCGGCAAGCACGGCGGTCGGGTGCACACCCGCTTCCCGCCCGAACCCAACGGCTACCTGCACATCGGCCACGCCAAGTCGATCTGCCTCAACTTCGGCACGGCGGCCAAATACAACGGCCTGTGCAACCTGCGCTTCGACGACACCAACCCCACCAAGGAGGACCCGGAATACGTCGAGGCGATCAAAGAAGACGTGCGCTGGCTCGGTTTCGATTGGGAGGAACGGGAGTACTACGCCTCCGACTACTTTGAACAACTCTACCAGTACGCGGTGCGGCTCATCGAGATGGGCAAGGCGTACGTCTGCGACCTGTCGGCCGAGGAGATCCGCGCCTTTCGCGGCACGCTCACCGAGCCTGGCCGGGAAAGCCCGTACCGCAACCGCTCGCCGCAGGAGAACCTCGATCTCTTCGCGCGGATGCGGGCCGGCGAGTTTCCCGACGGCTCCCGCACCCTGCGGGCCAAGATCGACATGGCTTCGGGCAACCTCAACATGCGCGACCCGGTGATGTACCGCATTATGCGCGCCACCCACCACCGGACCGGCGACGCTTGGTGCATCTATCCCACCTACGACTTCACCCACTGCTTGTCCGATTCCATCGAAGGAATCACCCACTCGCTATGCACCCTGGAGTTCGAGGATCACCGGCCGCTGTACGACTGGTTTCTCGACCAGCTTGGCGTCTTCCACCCGCAGCAGATCGAGTTCGCCCGTCTCAACCTGTCGTACACCGTGATGAGCAAGCGTAAGTTGCTCAAGCTGGTGGAAGGTGGCCATGTGGCCGGCTGGGACGATCCGCGGATGCCCACCCTTTCGGGCCTGCGCCGGCGCGGCTGCCCGCCGGAGGCGATCCGCGCCTTTTGCGACCGGATCGGCGTGGCCAAGAGCAATTCAGTGGTGGACTTGGCGCTTCTCGAGCACGCGATCCGCGAGGCCCTCGACCCCCGCGCCCCCCGGCGGATGGCCGTGCTCGATCCGTTGAAGGTGGTGATCACCAACTATCCGGAAGACCAGGAAGAGGAACTGCCGGCCGCCAACCATCCCAAGGATCCCAGTATGGGTGAACGCCCCGTGCCCTTCTGCCGCGAGATCTATATCGAACGCGACGACTTTATGGAGGATCCGCCGAAAAAGTTCTACCGGTTGGCGCCGGGCCGCGAGGTGCGCCTGCGCTACGCCTACTTCGTCCGTTGCCAGGAGGTGGTGAAGGACGACAGCGGCCGGATCGTTGAGCTGCGCTGCACCTATGATCCCGAAACCCGGGGGGGCAATGCGCCCGACGGCCGCAAGGTCAAGGCCACCATCCACTGGGTGAGCGCCCGCCACGCGGTCCCGGCCGAGGTCCGCCTCTACGACCGGTTGTTCAGCGAACCCGATCCTGCGGCCCGGGAACGGGCAGGGCAGGACTTCATCGCCGCCCTCAACCCCGATTCCCTGGTGGTGCGGCCCAACGCCCGCATCGAGCCGTCCCTCGCCTCCGCCCGGCCAGGGGAGCCCTTCCAGTTCGAGCGGCTCGGCTACTTCACCCAGGACGGCCCGGACAGCACGGCCGGTCGGCCGGTGTTCAACCGCACGGTTTCCCTGCGGGACCAATGGGCCAAACTCAAACACAAGACCAAAACCGGCTAACTCGCCGGAACTGCGCCGTTGCAAGGCGGCCGGCCGCGCCGGACGCCTTTTACTCCAACAACACGAGGACCTGCAAGCCATGAACGAGGTACGTGTCCGTTTTCCACCCAGCCCCACCGGCTACTTGCACATTGGCGGCGCCCGCACCGCGATCTATAACTGGCTGTTCGCTCGCAAGCACAACGGCAAGCTGATCCTGCGCATCGAGGATACCGACGCCGAACGCTCCACCCAGGAGTCCATCGAGGGGATCATCGACGGCCTCACCTGGCTCGGTATCGACTGGGACGAAGGACCGTATTTCCAATCCGAGCACGCGGCCGAGCACCAGGCGGCGGCCGAACGGCTGCTCGCCACGGGCCACGCCTACAAGTGCTTTTGCACGAAGGAAGAACTGGAGGCCAAGCGGGAGGCGGCGCGGGCGGCCAAGACCGGCGACTACCGTTACGACAAGACCTGCCGCCGGTTGTCACCCGAGGAAGTGGCGGCCAAGGAGGCGGCCGGCCTGCCCTACGTGGTGCGGTTCAAGGTGCCCGAAGAGGCGGGCGGCGTGCGTTTTCACGACGTGGTGTACGGTGACATCGAGCGGGCCTACGACGATATCGAGGACTTTGTCATCGTCCGGTCCAACGGCCGGCCTCTGTATCTCCTGTGCAACGTGGTGGACGACATCCGCGACCGGATCACCCATATTATCCGCGGTCAGGACGGCCTGGTGAACACGCCGCGTCAGATCCTCCTTTACCGCGCCCTGGGGGCCGAACCGCCGGTTTTCGCCCACATGCCGCTCACCCTGGACACCAAGAAACGCAAGATCTCCAAACGCACCCACGGCGAAGTGGTGGCGGTCCAGTACTACCGGGAGATCGGCTTTTTGCCCTGGGCCTTGGTCAACTTCCTCGTGCTCCTCGGCTGGTCGCCGGGCGACGACCGGGAGATCTTCTCCCGCGAGGAGCTGATCGAGGCGTTCTCCCTGGAGCGGATCAACCGGGCCAACTCGGTATTCAACTACCAGAAGGGCGATCCCAAGTTCATCACCGATCCCAAGGCCCTGACCATCAACGCCCATTACCTGCGGGCCATGCCAGTGGCGGAACTCGCCCCCCTGGTGGAGAAAGAGCTGCGCAAGGCCGGCATCTGGAAGGAGGATTGGGGAGAAAACGGCAAAGAACGCGCGTGGTTCCTGCGGGTGATTGACCTCATCCGCAGCCGGTTCCACACCCTCAAGGATTTCGCCACCCTGGGACGGGCGTATTTTGACGACGAGTTCGAAATCGAGGCCAAGGCCATCAAAAAGAACCTGGCCAAGCACCCGCAGCTCAAAGAGTGGCTGCCCGAACTGGCCGACCGACTGGCGGCCGTGGAGCCGTTCACCGCGGAAAACATCGAAAACACGCTACGGCGCTTTGCCGAGGAAAAAGGCGCAAAACCAGGCGTGCCGATCAACGGCCTGCGCACCGTGGTCACCGGCCGTCTCGCCGGCCCTGGCATCTTCGACGTGATCCTCGCCGTGGGCAAGGAGCGCACTGTGGCGCGCCTGCGGCGGGCGCCGGCCTTGTTCGTCTAACAGCCCGTTGGAAAAACGGGCTGTGTGCGGCACAGGGAGGTGCCGCCGAATTCCGCTTCCCGACCCCAGTTTGACATCCGGCAGGAGTACGGTATAATCACGCCGCCTTCCCAACATATTGTGGCGAAGGCCAGCTTGCGGCGGCCGCCATCGCACCACCGGGACGGGACGGCGGCGCACCCCTGGCGCGGCGTATCTGCTCACAGGGGCTCAGGCGGTAATTCTCTGGAAAGCCTTGCCCCGTGGCCTCCTACGGCGCGGCGGGCCTCGCAGACGCTTTTTGCACGCTCATTGGAGATCACCCCATGAACAAGACACTGCGTTGGAAGATCACCTTGATGGTGGTCGCCATCCTGTTTTCTGGCATCAGCCTCCTTCCTTCCTTTGGGGTCAAGGTGCCCGAATGGTGGACCAAGTACCTGAGTCCCGGCAGTCTCAAACTCGGTCTCGATCTCCAGGGCGGGATGCACCTCGTTCTGCGGGTCGATCTCGACAAGGCGATCGAAAACGCCCTTGAGTTTGCGGCCAACGACCTGGAGGAAACCCTGCGGGAAAAAGACATCGCCGTGGTGCGGACCGAAAGCGACGACCCGCACGTCATCCGCTACACCCTGCCCAACACCAACGCCCTGGCCACGGTCAAGCAACTCATCCAAGACGACTTTCCCAATCTCAACATCAAGGTGCAGGCCGAGGAGGGGAGCTTTCCCCGCATCACCTTGCGCCTTTCCGACGAGCGGATCCAGATGATCCGCAAAAATGCGGTCAACCAGGCGCTTGAGATCATCCGCAACCGGATCGACCAGTTTGGCGTGGCCGAACCGGTGATCGTCCGCCAAGGCGAGGACGAGATCGTGGTCCAGTTGCCCGGCGTCAAGGATCCGGAGCGGGCGATGAAGCTCATTGGCCGCACGGCCCAATTGGAGTTCAAGATGGTCGCCGATCCTGAAGGCCGCGATCTCCTGGGCATGATCAACGCCCTCGTCCAATCGGGCCAATGGTCATGGGGCGGCGACCGCAAGGAGCTCAACCGTCTTTTGGCCGACCGCCTGCCGCCGGGCACCGAGCTGTACTTCGAGACCACCACTGACCCCCAAACCGGCATTGAACGCCAATCGCCACTGCTGGTCAAAAAACAGGTGGTGATGACCGGCGACATGGTGAAGGACGCCCAGCCACGCATTGGCGGCACCTTTAACGAGCCCCTGGTGTCACTCGAGTTCACCGGCCGCGGGGCCAAGATCTTCGCCAAGGTGACCACGGAAAACGTGGGCAAACGCTTCGCCATCATCCTCGACGACGTGGTGCGCTCCGCGCCGGTGATCCGGGAAAAGATCCTTGGCGGCCGGGCGCAGATCTCGGGCAACTTCACCTTTGAAGAGGCGAGCGACCTGGCCATTGTCCTGCGGGTCGGGGCCCTGCCCGCGCCGGTGAACGTGATCCAGAACCTCACCGTCGGGGCGTCGCTGGGCCGCGACTCGATCAACCGCGGCCTCTACTCCGGCCTGTGGGGCGCGGCCCTGGTCTTTATCTTCATGGTCGTCTACTACCGGATGTCCGGGGTGATCGCCGACATCGCCCTGCTGGTCAATATCCTCTTTCTTTTCTCCGGCCTGGCCGCCCTCCAGGCCACCCTCACCTTGCCGGGCATTGCCGGCATCATCCTCTCCATCGGCATGGGGGTGGACTCCAACGTGCTGATCTTTGAACGGATGCGTGAGGAGTTCGCCCTGGGCAAGACGGTCAAGGCCGGGGTGGAAAGCGGCTACGACAAGGCGTTCTGGTCCATCGTCGATTCGCAGGTCACCACCCTGATCACCGCCCTTGCCCTCTTTCTCTTCGGCACCGGCCCGATCAAGGGCTTTGCCGTCACCCTGTCGCTGGGCATTGTCTTCAACCTGTTCACCACCCTGTTCGGCACCCGGCTGGTGTACGACGTCCTCCACCGCCGCGGCAAACTCAAACCGCTCAAGTTCCTCCGCTTCGTGCACAAGCCATCCTTTGACTTCATGCGGATGCGCAACGTGGCCTTTGCCTTTTCCGGCGTGCTGGTGCTCCTCGGCTGCATCGCCTTTGTCCAGATCCTGCGCGGCCAGGCCAACCTGGGCGTTGACTTCACCGGCGGCACCATGCTCCAATACCAGGCGGCCAAGCCGTTCCAACTCAAGGACGTGCGCCGGGCGCTCAAGGCGTTTGACGGCATCCAGCTCCAGCAGGTGGTGAACGAAAACCGGCTCATCGTCAAGATCAAGCAATCGGAAGACACGATCGGCGACCGCTCCGACCAGATCAGCCAGGCGCTGGCCAAGGCCCTCCCTGAGGCGCGGTTTTCCCTGGACAGCGAAACCGAGATCGGCTCCTCCATCAGCGAGACCTTGCGCAACAAGGCCCTGGAGGCCATCGCCATCTCGCTCATCGGCGTTATCATCTACCTCGCCTTCCGCTTTGATATCCGCTACGGCGTGGCCGCGGCGGCCGCCACCTTTCACGACGTGCTCGCCGTGCTCGGCCTGTGCTGGCTGTTCAACGTGGAGATCACCCTGCTCATCGTCACCGCGCTCCTCACCCTGGCCGGCTACTCCCTGAACGATACCGTGGTGGTCTTTGACCGCATCCGGGAACTGGGCAAGAAGCATGGCCAGGCCATGCCGCTCACCGAACTCATCAACGCCAGTATCAACCAGGTGCTGGGCCGGTCCATTGTGACCTCGCTCACCACCCTGCTCGTGGTCCTGGCCCTCTTCCTGTTCGGCGGCAACGTGATCCACGATTTCTCCTTCGCCCTGCTGGCCGGTATTATCGTGGGCACCTACTCGTCGATCTTCATCGCCGGCTCGCTGCTCACTGTGTGGAAAAAGCGGCCGGCGGCCGACTAAGCCGGGGCAGGAAGCTCCCGTAATGGCCTCCCCCGCCGATCATGATCCGCAGCCGGCCCTAACGCCCCTCGCACCGGACGCAACCTTTGCCTTTGCTTGCCATCCCGGCGTGCCGTGCTTTACCGAGTGCTGCCAACAGTTGGAGCTGGCCCTGTCGCCCTATGACGTGCTGCGGCTGAAAAACGCTCTTGGCCTCTGTTCCTGGGAGTTCCTCGACCGACACGTATGCGTCGGGCAGGCGGCCGAAGTTGCCTTCCCGCCCGTCTATCTCGCCATGCGGCCGGAAGATGGACGCTGCCCCTTTGTCTCTCCCAAGGGCTGCCAGGTGTACGCCGACCGGCCGGCCGCCTGCCGCCTCTACCCCGTGGGCCGGGGAACCGTCTACCGCCGCGGCCGGATCCTCCGCCGTCATGTGCTGGTGCGCGAGGCCCATTGCCAGGGATTCGCCACTGACGGCCGCCGGCAAATGGATCTCGCCGCCTGGTGCGCCGACCAGGGGCTTGCGCCCTACGAACGGTTCGAGGAGCGCACCGTGCGTGTCCTCCAGCACGAACGCTTGCGCCAGGGCTGGCGGCCCACGGAAAAGCAACTGGACACCGTGCTCACCGCCCTTTATAATCTCGACCAGTTCCGGATCGACTGGCGCGCCAGCCAGCAGAGCGCCCCCTTGCCCGACAACGACGAGGATCTGCTCGCCTTCACGCTCCAATGGCTGGAACGCGTCCTTTTCGCCTGATATGGAGGAACCACGATGCCCGCCCCGATCAAGGCCCTGGTGCTCACCGGTTACGGCACCAACTGCGAGATGGAAATGGCCCAGGCCTGCCGGCTGGGCGGCTTCGACCAAGTGGATATCGTCCACATGGCCGAACTGCTGGCCGGCGAATACCGGTTGGACGACTACCACATGCTCAACCTGCCCGGCGGCTTCCTGGACGGCGACGATCTCGGGGCCGGCCAGGCCGGCGCCCATCGGTGGCGGTACGCCGTGGTGCGGCCGGACGGCGAACGGCTGATGGACCAACTCGCCCGCTTTATCGAGGCGGGAAAACTGGTGCTCGGCGTGTGCAACGGTTTTCAGCTCCTCGTCAAGACCGGTCTGCTGCCCGGCTTTGACGGCCGCTACGACGAACGGCGGGTGAGCCTGACCTACAACGACTCCTCGCGTTTCGAAGACCGCTGGGTGCATCTCGCCGTGGATCCTGACTCGCCGTGCGTCTTTACCCGCGGTCTTGACACCCTGTTCTTTCCGGTCCGTCACGGCGAGGGCAAGTTCATCACCGACGAAAAGGCCACGCTCGACCGCATCCTGGCCGATCACCTGGCCGCGCTCCGCTACGCGGATCCAGAGTCGGGCGAACCGACCATGAGCTATCCGGCCAATCCCAACGGCTCGCCGGCGGCGGTTGCCGGCATCTGCGATCCCAGTGGCCGGATCTTTGGCCTCATGCCCCATCCCGAAGCGTTCCTCCACCGCACCAACCACCCGCGTTGGACCAGGGAGAAGGACAACCTGCCCGAAGAAGGACAAGGCGTGGCGCTGTTCCGCAACGCCGCCGCCTACATCCGCGCCACCCTTGTCTAGCGCTGGCCGTGGTGGTCATGGCCCTGCCCGAGCTTCCGCGCCACGACAGCGGCGGCGAACCCGCCACGCCGGCCGAACAACTGCTCGGCCTGCTGCTCGCCGCCCGCCGGACCCTCCTCGCCCTCTTGGCCACTACCCTGCTCACCGGTGGCGGGCTGGTGATCCTTTCGCCCGCCCTCCTGCGCCTGCTCCAAGAACGGCTGCACCAAAAACTCGCCTTTTATACCGTGGCCGAGCCCTTTCTCGCCCACGTCAAACTGGGCCTCTTTGTCGCCATTCTCGCCCTCATGCCCCTCTACCTCACCGTTTTGTGGCGCCTGCTCGCCCGTCCCTTTGGCCTCACCCTCAGGACCCGTGTGGCCTTCACCGCCGCCACCTGCCTGCTGTTTTACGCTGGCGCCGCCTTTTGCGGGCTTGTCACCTTGCCCTACGGCATATCTTTTCTCCTGGGATTCGGCTCCGAGGAGCTGGTGCCGACCATCTCTGTCAACAAGTTCGTGGGATTCGTGGCCCTGTTCATCGTCGCCTTTGGCGTAATCTTCCAGCTACCGGTGTTCATGATCTTCTGCGGCAAGGCGCGCCTCGTCCCCCGCCAACGGTTCGTCGCCGGCCGCCGCTACGCCGTCTTGGTGATCAGCATCCTCGCCGCCTTGCTCACGCCCACGCCCGATGTAGTGAACATGGCCCTCATGGGCGTGCCCTTGTACCTACTGTACGAAGTGGGCATCCTCTGCATGGCGGTAATGGGCATCCGCTGAACACAAGGGGATGCGCTTTCCACTGGCGTTTGCGCCCCTGGTCCGCTATAGTCGTGTTCGGGGGCAACCTGGACGATCAGGTTTGACTCCCCTGTCTCACAGTGGCGCCGAATGAGCGACGGCTCGTCGCCCCAGGGTAACTGATCACGGGGTTGCCCCTTCGAACGCCGAAGTCGCAGCCTCGCAGAGCAGATGCGTAACGCCCATCCCGCAATGGGCGAAAAGGCCAAGGACGCCGGGACCCAATCCAGATGCCGCAATCGGAACGCCGCAGACTCCTTGCCGCCCTGGTCCTCTTTGCCCTCCTCACAGGTTGGCACCTGTTCTCCGACCAGGGGGCGCTCCGGCTCCACCGGTTACGGGCGGAACTTGCCGCCGTGCGGTCGGCCAACGTCGCGCTGGCGGGAGAAATCCAGGCCCTGACCACGGAGATCGGCCGCCTTGAACACGACGACCAGTACTTTGAAGAGTTTGCCCGGAAGCAGTACGGCCTGATCCGCAAAAACGAGCGGATCTTTCGCTTCAAGGAAAAAAAGAAACACAAAAAATCGTCGTAACCACGCCCCGCAAAGGCCGTCTCTCCCCTCCCCCCGCCATGTTTGACCGCCAATTTACCCGTTTCATCCACTGGCTCGGCTACGATCTCGGCCTGACCCCCAACCAGGTCACGGTCGGCCGTATCCTGATCTTCATCCCTGGCTGGCTCCTCTGGTTCTTCCGCTTCGATGTCGCCGCCGCCACGGGCCTCGACTGGCGGATCTTCGGCTGGTTCGCCTTCGCCATCGTCACGCTGGTCATCTTCTTCGACCTGGTGGACGGCGCCCTGGCCCGGCAAACGGGCCAGGTGAGCTCCAGCGGCAAGGCGCTCGATCCAGCAGTGGACAAGATCATCACCTACTCGACCCTTGCCCTGTTCTGGCCCGTCCTCTCCCATCCGGCATTTATCATTCTCCTGGCGCTCGACATTACCTCCACCTTTCTCCGTGGCGTCAGCGTGCACGGCGCCAACGAATTCGGCAAGAAAAAGGCCCTGTCCCAGAACCTGGCCAAGCTCTTCTTCGGCACCTCGGCCCTGCTCGGCGTGGCGCGCCTGGCAGTGATCGGCAACCTGCTCCTGTGGCTGGCCGTGACCCTGGCCTTCATCTCGGTCTGCATCCGCCTGCTACCGGCCCGCAGCCGCAATCCAGCCCTGGTCCTCATCCCCCAACTCTTTACCCTGGGGAATCTCCTCGCTGGCCTGTTCGCCATCCGGGCCGGCATGACGGGCCACCTTCTCTCCGGGATCTTCGCCATCTTCTTTGCCATGTCCTGCGATATCGCCGATGGCGCGGTCGCCCGCCGCCTGGCCGTGACCAGCACCTTTGGCAAGTACTTCGACACCCTGGCCGATCTGGTGAGCTTTGGCATCGCGCCCGCAGCGCTAGCCGCCAGCGCCACAGACTGGAGCGCCAGCGGCCTAGTCGCCGGCGGGCTCTACATCCTCGCCACCGCGATCCGGCTCTACGACTACGGCCGCTCCAAAGACAAGACCCCGGCCGGCTTCTTCCGCGGCATGCCGAGTCCTGCCGGCGCATGGCTGGCAATGGCGGCCATCCTCTGCCTGCCTGCGGCCCTGGTGCCAGCGGGGATGGTGGCCACCGGCATCCTCATGTGCTGCTTTCCCGTCAACTGGCAGCACTTCAGCGCCATCCTGCCGACAATCTCTGTGGTTGAGCTGGCGGTCAGTTTCCTCCTCGGCTTGGGGCCCGCCCTCTTGATCCATCCCACGAGCTTTATCGCCGGCCCCATCCTCCTCTACGCCCTCTCCCCCCTGTGGCGCAAGCCGCCGGCAGACGTGAACCTGGCCGCAGGAACGATCTAGGGGCAGCGCAATGGACAGCCGACCAGAGCCCCCCACAGTACGGATCGACGGTGACCGCATCCGCCGCTTGCGGGAAGAAAAGGAGCTGACCCAGCTTTACGTGGCCACGGTGGTCGGCGTGACCACGGATACGGTCTCCCGCTGGGAAAACCGCCGCTACCAGACGGTCAAGCGGCAAAACGCCCTGAAACTGGCGCAGGCCCTGGAAGTCGATCTGAACGATATTCTGGAAAAAGAAGAAAACAGAGCAGTGCCTGCCAACGATGCCGCGACAACAGGGCAACCGTCCAGAGGAAACCAAGAAGCGCCACCCGCCGCCGGGCCGCTAGCTCCCGCCACCGGCGGCGGCCTGTCGCGCCGCCAGATCATCGGTGGCATGGCGGCCGTGTTGATTGCCATGCTCATCCTGGCGGGCATCCGGTTAAGCCGGCAACTGGCGCCTGTGGCAGACATGGCGGCCGCCCGCTTTCTGCCGGCCCACTCGGCCCCCAACTCGCCCTTTCCGGTCAAGCTGGTGGTGGCGGGCCAGAGTGAGGGGCCCGTCTCGCTCATCGTCAAAGAGGAACTCCCGCCCGGCGTGCGGATCGTCGCCGCCATTCCTCCGGCCAAGCAAAACGGCCGGGAACTGCGCTGGTTGCGCAAGACCGGCCTGCCCGCCACCTTTCTTTACTTTTGCACCATCGATCCGGCCGTGCCCATGCGCGGGATCTTGCGCTTCTCCGGCACCATCACGCCCAAAGGACGGCGGCCGATAACCGTGCAGGGGCCGGGCAACGCCATCCAGGTATTGCCCTATCACTGGGCGGACACCAACCGGGACAACAGTATCGACGACGAAGAGATCCTGGCCGTGTTCGACGATTTCGGCGCTCTCGAAGGCCGTGCGCCAGCCACCCTGGACTTCGAGCGGATCGAGGACATCTGGGCCGCTGGCGCCTACCGCTGGGTAGCGGCGCGCAAGACCTTCACCCCCGCAGAATGAGCCCTGGTGCGGCGGCCGCCGGAAAACCGTTTGGCTCCCCTTCCCCTCCCAGCGTATAATAGAAACACTAAGCGGCGTCGCCGGCACCGCATCATACCTGCCGGCCAGCCATGCACGAAACGGCTTTTTACGATCCTACCTGGCGCGGCTTGCGCCGACCAGCAACACGACAAAGGGGTGCCCACCGGTGTCACAGATCATCAGCCTGGACACGGCTGTGCAGCCGCGCTATATCTGCGAGAACCTGCCCCAAACCCGCCTGCTCGTCCGCGAACTCTTCGAGATCATGGACGAGATGCTCGCCAACCGGGACCATTATACCTTTCTCCATGCGGTGCGGGTGGCGGAGATCTCCCGCCGGATCGGCACCCTGCTCGAGCTGCCGGAAGCAGAGCTCGAAATCCTCGAGCTCGGTTCTCTGGTGCACGACATCGGCAAGGTGGCCATTCCGGACGACGTGCTGCTCAAGCCCGGCCGCTTCGACTGGCAGGACCGCAAGATCATGGAACTGCACCCCCTCATCGGCGCGCGCCTTTTTTCGAAACGGCTGGTGGACGACCGGCTGATCGAAATCATCCTCAACCACCACGAGCGGCTCGACGGCAGCGGCTATCCCAACGGACTGCCCAGCAGCCAGATCGGCATTCTGGTGCGGATCGTGGCCGTGGCCGATGTCTACGAGGCCCTGGTGGCCATGCGGCCATACCAGAGCCCCCTGCCCCACAGCACGGCCATGCGTATCTTGCAAGAAGAGGTGCTCGCCCACAAGCTGGACGGCGAAGTGGTGGCCCTGCTCGGCGACGTGACCAAAGAGTGGAGCCCGCTCTCCATTGTCCGCGATTTCGCCCACACCCACCTGGAGACCCTGGAGAGCTTCCGCCGCAAGACCTATTTCCGCGAACCGTTGAGTGAGTTCTACAACTACCGTTACCTGTTGGCCCGGGATCAGAAAAAGGAACTGGGCAACGACGAGCAACCCTACGCCTTGGCGATGATCGACTTCAAGCGGCTACGGGAGTTCAACATACGCTACGGCTACGTCAAGGCGGACAAATGTCTCGACGAGATCGGCGGCCGCATCCACGGCCTCACCCGGCAGCTCAACGGCCAACTGGGACGGGAAGCCGTCCTCCTGGTGCGCAAGGGCGCCGATTACCTCATCTACTCCACTTGTCCGGAGCACCTTATCCGCCACCTGTACGCCGAGATCCAACAAGAACTCAATCAGGCCGAAGAGGAGTACGGCCTCTCCGCCCGCTTTCTCAGCCGCTGCTATCCTGCGGGCTATCCAGTGGAACGGGCCCTGAACGACCTCTTCCTCAACCACGAGACCTGCTAGCCTGTAACTGGTCACGTGGTGGCCCATTCACGCCCCGAAGTCGTAGCATCGCAGACCGGGGATCTGATCGCAGGGCGCCCCAGATGCTAGGAAGAAGCCCGCGCAGCGTACTGGGAGCTACGTAAACGGGCTGATGACGCCACAGATGGGGTGCCCTGTGACCAGATACGCTAGCCTGCGGGCCCCACCTGCCTGTGGACAACAGCCCGTTGAAAAACGGGCTGTGTACGGTACAGGGACGTGCCGACGAACTCCGCGGCTCTGAAAAAGCCAAGGGATGCGTGATGTTGGCCGAAACTTGCGTTTTGGCCAACCGATGGTCGAAAAAGCCAGGGATGGCTGTTTCGACGGACTCTTAGCTTGCGTCGTTGTCCGCGATCCATCGTTCTAGGGCGTTGACGATTTTTCTCGCCTGCTCTACACTGGAGATGTTGAACTTGCCCTGGGGCAGATATTCGCCGTCCCGCTTGCGGTAGCGCCGGATGACGAACCGGTCTGGACCGTATTCCTCCTTGCGGCGGTCCCACTGGCGGTAGCGGAAAATAATCGTCGCCCAGGCCCCCTTGGAGAGCACCTCCTTATCCACCTCCTTGACCACCAACAGGCCATCTTCCTCGTAATTCACGGTCAGCGCATCGATATCACTTGCCATTTCTCCACCTCGTTTCTCCAAAATCAACCAAGAAAACTACGCATCTCCTCGCAACAAGCTCCCCTTATGACACTTCACGATCCGGCCCAGATCATCCAACAGATTCAGGTGGACGGCGCGGTCAAAGACTGGCCGTACACCCAGGAGATTCTGGCCCGGGCCGCCAGCATGGGGATCGCCGTTGTCAACAGCCACGAACCGGCGGCCAGCGCCTCCCACGAGAGGGACTTCACGGCCGGCAAGCGCGTGCTGCGGCTCACCGCGCACCGCGGCCGTTTTCTCAAACCCTGCCCCGCCACCCGCGAGTATAACTGCTGTGGCTACCATGTGCTCAACATCGGCAGCAACTGCCCGATGGACTGCGCCTATTGTATCCTGCAGGCCTACCTGAACTCCCCTTGGCTCACCTTTCACGTCAATACCGACGACTTGTTCGCCGAGTTGCGCGAGGCAGGCGCCAGCGGCCGTTTGCTGCGCATCGGCACCGGCGAGTTCACCGATAGCCTGGCCCTCGACCGGCTCACCAGGCTAAACGAACGGTTGATCCGTTTTTTCGCCGGGCAGCGGTATCTCGTGCTCGAGCTCAAAAGCAAGGCGGTCAACGTGGAGCACTTGCTCGGCCTTCCGCATGGCGGCAGAACGATCATGGCCTGGTCGCTCAACAGCCCGGCCATCGCCCAGCGGGAGGAATTGCGCACCGCCCCCCTGGAGCAACGTCTGGCGGCCGCGACCCGCTGCGCCGAACAGGGGTATCTCCTGGCCTTCCACTTCGATCCCGTGGTCCTGCACCCCCACTGGCGCGAGGGATACGCCCAGATCATCGACCGGCTGTTTGACACCGTGCCGGCCGAGCGCATCGTGTGGATCAGCCTGGGGGCCTTGCGTTTTCTTCCCCCCCTTGCGCCCATCGCCCGCCACCGTTTCCCGCGGACGAGGATTTTTGACGAGGAATTTATCGACGGCCTGGACGGCAAAAAGCGCTACTTCCGCACCCTGCGGCGAGAGCTCTACCAGTTTCTCGTCCAGCGGCTCCAGCAGCGCATGGATGCGCGCACCTGCCTCTATTTCTGCATGGAAAGCGACGAATTGTGGCGGGAGGTCTTTGGCTTCACGCCGGCCGAGCGGGGAGGGCTCGACCGGATGCTGGACGAGGCAGCGGCGCGGGCCGTTCAAATGACGTAATGCGGCTCCTCGACCTGCGGCTGGCGGGAGGTGCCAGTGACCTCGATCCGGAACTGGATATCTTGCCCAACAAAGACCGACGACCACGGCGTGATGCGGATCCAGCCCGCCCGCTTCTCACCCCGGCGGCGGCGGTCCCGTCCCTGCCGGCGGTCCTTGCCCAGCCGGTCGAGCACGTCCAGGTCGATCGCCTGCCGACGGTCAAAACCCGAGCGACGGTCAAAACCTGAGCGACGGAAGACCGGCGGCCGCTCGGCCGGCCCCATAGCCAACGTTATCATCGTCACAGCCATCTCTCTCCTCCCCTGGAAAAACGGGCTCCGCCTTTCTCCTCTTGCTGCGCCCACCAGTCCCATCCTGCGCAACAAGTACGCTGCAACGCCGCAGTATCTTTCGCCGGCCCATCCGGGCGCCGGAAAGTCTTGGGCCTCTACCCGCTGTTATACCACAGTCCGTTCTTCAACGGAGTGCTATTTTTTGGCCTGTGCCGCCACCCGCGCCAGCTCCCGTTCGATGGCCGCCTTGAAACCATCGATGGAGCGGTTTTTCAGCCGGCGGCCGTTGATAAACAGGGTTGGCGTGCCCCGCACGTTGTTACGGGCCGCTTCCTGCATATCACGGTTGATGATGGCGCGCACCGCGGAATCCCGCTTGTCCTGCTTGTAGCGTTCCATATCGAGGCCGAGTTTGCGGGCGATCTCGTCGATCGTCTCCTCGGTGAGCGGCTTGTTGGCGGCGAACAGCTCGTCGTGGAACTCCCAGAACTTGCCCTGCCGGCCGGCGGCCATCGAGGAAATGGCTGCATTCATCGCGTATTTATGGATGCGGATCAGGGGTAGGTGCTTGAAGACCAGCTTGACCTTGCCGGGATACATCTCCAGCACCCGCTTCAAGGTGGGCTGCAGCCGCTTGCAGTACGGGCACTGAAAATCGCTGTACTCGACGATGACCACCGGCGCGTCAACGGCCCCCTTGAAGGGCGAGCCGCTGAGGTTCACCTGGGCGGTGTAGTCGAGCGCCAGCACGTCCACGGCCTTGCGGTCCTTGGTGATCAGGTAGAGCTTGCTGCCGTCCGGCGCTACGTCCATCGCTCCATAGCCAGCGCCCACGGCCACTGTGTCCTGCAGGCGGCCCCGGCGGTCGTAGATCGACAGCGTACCACTGGCGTCCAAGAGATAGAAGTGCCGGCCATCGGCGGACACTGCGGTGTCGGTCACCGCCGCTTTGCCGCTCAGGCGCTGAAGTTTTTCCACTTCCACCGCCCCTTGCGCCGCCGTGTTTCCCACCATTGCCGCCAGCAACATGACGCCGAGTACAAACAAAAACCGCCGCATCAAGCTCCTCCTTTTTAGTGAGAACAAATCAACCGCTGGACACTGCAAACAAAAACCGGCCGTCCCCGGCAGTTTCATGTTGCCCGGAGACGACCGGCATGTCAATCGCTTTTCTCGCTTTCCGCCCCGCGCGCCAGCGCCCAGCCTATCAGTCCGCCGAAAAAGCCGTCCCTGGCTTTTTCGGCGGACTGATAG
>WFOD01000158.1 GCA_015488275.1 Deltaproteobacteria bacterium | reverse complement strand
GTTTTGGGCTGGGCAGCCCTCTGGGTTCTGGCAGGCAATGGTTCGCCTGGCTGCATATCGCCGACTGTTGCCGGATCGTGCTCGCCGCCCTGGAAAACGAACAGATCAGCGGCCCGGTAAACTGCGTGGCCAGCACGCCCTTGCGCCAGCGCGACTTCAGCCGCGCCCTGGCGGCCGCCCTCCACCGGCCGCATTTTCTGCCCGCCGTGCCCGCTATTGTCTTGCGCTTTCTGTTGGGGGAGATGGCCACTGTGCTCCTCGCCAGCCAGCGCGCCGCGCCTACCAAACTCCTCCAGGCCGGATTCAGCTTCCTTTTTCCAGAGATCCACCGGGCGCTGGCCAGTATCCTGACAAAAAACTCTGCGAAGACGGCGAGCCGTCCATCGTGATGCCTGCGCGCCAACGCCACACCGCTCCCCTGTTCCCGCCTGCGCCGGCGCGGTCTTTCACGACCGTCGGCAAGCTGGCGCAACCATGTTGAGTCGCACGCCATGCGGTTGGAGATCGGCAACGAGGCAAGGTTGTTCGCCGCGCCCGCTCCCTTGCTCGCCCGGTTACGGCAAGATCTCACCTTTGCCAATCCCCAGTACCAGCAAGCCAGACGATACGGCCGCTGGGTCGGCAAGAACCTCTCTCCCACCCTTGCCTTTTACCGGGAGCTGAACGGCGCCTTTTGTTTCCCCCGGGGATACGCGGGCACAGCCGTCCGTCTATGCCGGGAGATGACCGGCGAATTGCCAGAAATCGACGATCGCCGTCGGCTCTTGCCCGAGATCGACCTGCGCTTTTGCGGCGAGCTGCGCCCTTATCAAGCGGTCGCCTGTGAACGTCTTCTGCGCCGGGACTTCGGCGTGCTCGAGGCGGGGACAGGCTCTGGCAAAACGGTCATGGCCCTGGCCGTGATCGCCGCCCGCCGCCAGCCCGCCCTTGTGCTCGTTCACACCAAGGAGCTGTTCTACCAGTGGGCAGAGCGCATCCAACACTTTTTACATGTGGAGCCAGGCATGGTCGGCGACGGCCGGCGGAGCCTCGCGCCGGTGACCGTGGGGATCGTCAACTCGGTTCGGCGCCGCCTGGCCGAACTTGTTCCCTGCTTCGGCCTGCTCTGCGTGGACGAATGCCACCGGGTGCCGGCCAGTTTGTTTACCGAAGTGGTCACCGCCTTTGACTGCCGCTATTCCCTCGGGCTTTCGGCCACCGTCTTTCGGCGCGATGGCCTTGACGCCCTGATCGAGCACTACCTCGGCCGGCGGGTCCATCGCGTGGACACTGACCATCTGTACCAAAGCGGCGCCGTATTGCGCCCTCGTTACCTGGTCCACACCACCGGTTTCCGTTCCCGCTACCAGGGCGACTACCAGGCGCTGATCAAGCGGTTGGTGACCGATGAGGCGCGCAACCGGCAAATCGCCGCCGATGTCGCCGCGGCGGCAGCGGCCGGCGCGGAGGGGATCCTGGTGGCCAGCGACCGGGTGGCCCACTGCCGGGCGCTGGCCGACATGATCGCGAAAAGCGGCCTGGGTGTGAGTGTGCTCACCGGCCGCCAGCCAGCAGAGATCCGGCGGAGGATCATCGGCGATCTGCACCAAGGGAACGTCAGGATTCTGGTGGCCACCGTGCAGCTCATCGGAGAGGGCTTTGACTGCCCTGGGCTCGACACCCTGTTTCTCACCACGCCGATCCGTTTCACCGGCCGGCTGCAGCAAGTAGTGGGACGTATTCTGCGGCCGGCGCCGGGCAAGACCGCAACCGTACACGACTATCACGACCCCGTGCCGCTCTTGCGGCGTTCGGCCTTGCAGCGGCAGCGGTTCTTCCTCGCCGCCCCATGAGTCAGCCCGCCACCGCCATGCCGCTGCTGCTCGCCTTTACCCCCGAACTGGCCGACCTTCTGCGGCCTCGCCGATGTTTGGTGCGCTATCCCCTGGACCGGCGGGCGTCGATCAAAGATATTATCGAATCCCTCGACATCCCCCACACCGAGATTGGCGAGATCCTGGACAGCAACGGCCGACCGCTGGATTTTGCCTATCTGCCCCAAAGCGGAGACCGGCTGACGGTGCGCGGACCGCAGGCGCCGGTGCGCCTCTCCACGCCCACCCTGCTGCGTCCCACCACGCTCTCCGAGGCGCGGTTTCTGGCCGACGCCAATGTGGCGCGCCTGGGACGCCTCCTGCGCCTTGTCGGCCTTGACACCGCTGTGGTCACCGACGAGGCGGACGAGGCCATCGCCGAACGGGCGGCGGCGGAAAAACGCATCCTCCTGTCGCGCGACCGCGATCTCCTCAAGCGCCGCATCGTGCAGCACGGCCGTCTCGTACGGGCTGCGGAACCGTACCGCCAACTCGTTGAGATCGTCACCCTGTACGGCCTGTCTTCCCATCTTGCGCCCTTCTCCCGTTGCGCTGCGTGCAATACGCTCCTCGAACCCGTTGACAAGGCCACGGTCCTCCACCGGCTGGAACCGCTGACCAGCCGGTATTACCACACCTTTACCCGCTGTCCGCGCTGCGAGCGGATCTACTGGCCGGGCTCCCACCGGGACCGCCTGCGGGCGCGTCTTGCGCAGGCCGGCATCCGTATTTGAACCATACGACCGTCCTATTTCCCTTGACTTTTACCGGTTGACAGGGGAACCTTTCGATAAGCGGGACTGCTGGACCATTGACGAAAGAAGAAATCGGACGGGAAAAACGAATAGGACGTTCATGTCGCCACGCGCGGTTTTACTTTTTTCGCTTCTTGCCCTTTGCTGTCTCGGGCAGTTCTCTATCAGTCCGTTGCAGAACCCAGCTCCGGCCAACCTCACGGATTCCTTGGCTCTTTTTCGAATATTCCTTGGGCGCGGCCTGGCTTGGTCCGCGTCCCTGGAGCCTTCGCCACGGCAGCCGGCGGGGAAAACACAAAAAGAGCCGGCGGAGCAGAAAAAGGTGGTTTTTATCCGCTACCGCATTGCTCCCAACGCCTTTGCCAACGTGGTCGCAAGCTTCAAAAAGACCATGCGTCAACGGGGCTACGAAGAGGGACGCAACATCGTGTACGTTGATGTGCGCACCAGTACGGCGGACCGGACGTCGGTTCCCGAGGCCCTCGCCGCCGTGGCCGCCCACCGTGACACGGCGGACATGTTCATCACCTGCGGTTGGCTCTCCATGTACGTGCGGCAAGAGCTGCAAGACAGCGGCGTGCCACAGCTCTTTGTTCCTGTTCTCCGCTCGGTGGCCCTCAAGATGCTGCCATCGGTGACCCTGCCGCCAGGGACCAACCTCTCCGGCCTTTACTTGATGTATCCGCCGGAAAAGATCCTGCGCCTGACGCGCCTGCTTCTGCCCCGCCTGCAACGGTACGCCTACATCTACGATTCGCGCATTCCGGCGGACATGGTCTTCAAGGACGAATATGAGAAACTCTCCCCCAGGCAACGGCACGGCATCGACGTTCACCTTCTCGATCTGCGCCAGGGCGTGCCAGCGGTGCTGAACGCCCTGCGAGAAAAACGCATCGAGGCGTACGGCGGTATCGTCGGCGCTTTTCAACGCCGCCATGAACTCCAGGCCAGCGGCCTGCCAGTGATCACCTCCTTTACCTTGGACATCGAACGTGAGGAGATCGCCAACTACGTGCGTGGCACCACGGTGCTGGCCGGCCTGTTCAACTCCTTTGCCTACTGCGGCCAACAGGCGGCCGAGATGACGGCCGACATCTTCGCCGGCCGCCGCACCATCGAAGAGACCGTGCCCCGGCCAGCGGCGCAAACGGCCTTTGTCAGCCTCGACGCCGCGCGCCGCCTGGGTATCCATGTGCCGGTCGCCGCCCTTGAAGCTGTCGATCTGGTGATCCGATGAACGACACGAATACGCGTCCCCCTGTTGCTGGCGTCCGCTCGATCCGCACCCTGTTCATCGGCGCCATGCTTCTCCTCGCGGCCTTGCTCAGCGCGCCTTTGCTCTACTCGGCCACCACGCTGATGGATCAGTTGGTGGAGCGCTACGCGATGGAGCTTTTGCACGGCGAACTCCAGGCCCGGCTTGCGCCCGTGGACCGCCAATACCAGACCCTCTACCGGGTGGGACTCGAAGACAGCCAGGAGCACCGGCAGGAGATTCTGCGCACCGCTCTCGCCTCTTTCGCTTCCTTTCGCTACAAGCGCACCGGCAGGCTGTTCGTGGTTCACCGGGAGGGGCGGCCGCTCCTGCCGGCGGGCATTCCGGCAAAGGATTCCCCTGCGTTCCCCGCGTTTTTCGCCAAGCTGCAAGCCGGCGACTCCCCCATCGAGTACCGCGCGGCGGACCGCACCATGCGGGCCGTATTCCGCTATTACGAGCCGTGGCAGAGTTTTGTCGGGCTCTCCATGGACAAGGAAGAGCTGTTTTTTCACCACGGCATCTTCGCCCGCATCAACCTGGCGATCCTCCTCGCCGGCCTGGCGATCGCGGGCGTTTTTACCTGGCTTTTACAGCGTTACATCATCCTGCCCCTTATCGGCCTCGCCCATTTCGTGGGCGCGGTCGAACGGGGAGAACGGCCCTCTCCTCCCGCCGGCGTGTTTTTGCTCGAACTCGGCCGTCTGCGGGACGGCGTGCTGCAAATGGTCCAGGCCCTGCAAGCGAAGATGGCGGAGAGCCGCCGGCAACTGGAGCAGATCCGGGAGCGGGAGGAAGAGCTCTCCCAGACCCTCGACCAGCTGCAAGAACGGGAAGAGCGTTACCGCACCGTGTTCAACGCGCCCAGCGATGCGATTTTTCTGCACGACCCAAAAAGCGGCGCCATAGTGGAGGCCAATAGGGGAGCGGAGCGGATGTACGGCTATTCTGGCGCCGACCTGCGGACGAAACAGATCGGCGATTTGAGCCTCGGCAACGCCCCCTATGGCCAGGAGGAGGCGGTGGCGCACGTGCGGCGGGCGCTGGAGAAGGGAGGCGACCGTTTCGAGTGGTATGCCCGGCGGGCGGAGGGTTCGCTCTTTTGGGTGGAGGTGGCCCTGCACGCCGTGTCGTTCGGCGGCCAGCGTTACATCCTTGGCGTTGTGCGCGATATCGACGCCCGCAAGCGGGCGGAAATGGCCCTGGCCAAGGAGAAGGAACAACTTGCCATCACCCTGCGCAGCATTGGCGATGGGGTGATCACCACCGATGACCGGGGGCTGGTGGTGATCATGAACCCGGTGGCCGAGGCGCTTACCGGTTGGCGGGAGAACGAGGCCCTAGGCCGGCCGTTGACCGAGGTGTTCACCATTGTGCATGAGACCACTGGCGCGCCCATCGAAGACCCGGCCGCCAAGGTGCTGCGCACCGGCCGCCTGGTGGAGCTGGGGAACCACGTAATCCTGGTCAGCCGGCAGGGAGACCGGCGGGCGATCGCCGACAGCGCGGCGCCTATTCACGATCCGCAGCAGCGGCTGGCGGGGGTGGTCTTGGTCTTCCGCGACATGACCGAAAAGTACCGTACCGAACGGGAGCTCCGCAAAATCCAGAAACTCGAGTCCATCGGCGTGCTGGCCGGCGGTATTGCCCACGACTTCAACAACATCCTCACGACCATTCTCGGCAACGTCAGCCTCGCCCTGGCCCATCTCGAGCAACCGGGCCGCCACGGGGCGCAAGACGAACTGCCCCTCCTGCTCAAGCAGGCGGAACGGGCGACCGAGCAGGCGAGCAAGCTGGCGAGGCAGCTCTTGACCTTTGCCAAGGGAGGCGATCCGGTGCTGCAGACCGCCTCCATCGCCGATATTATCACCGAAGCGACAGGATTTGTCCTGCGTGGCAGCTCTGTGCGCTGCGAGTTCGACTTTGCGGCCGACCTCTGGCCAGTACGGGTGGACCCAGGGCAGATCAGCCAGGTGATCCAAAACATTGTCTTGAACGCCCGTCAGGTGATGTCCGAGGGAGGCGCGATCGCCATCTCGGCGGCGAATCACCTGGAGCCCCCGGCCGGAGGCGAAGCAGGGCGGGAAGAACAGGATGAAAAACGGTGGGTGAGAATCGCCATCAGCGACACCGGCCCAGGCATGCCGGCAGATGTCCTGGACAAGATCTTTGACCCTTACTTCACGCAGCGGGAAGGCGGCACTGGCTTGGGGTTGGCCATCTGTCATTCGATCGTCACCCGGCACGACGGCCGGCTCACCGTGGTCTCGGAGCCAGGGCAAGGGAGCACCTTCACCATTCTCTTGCCAGCCAGTCCTGAAGACACAAGGACGACCGCGGATGAGGACGAGGGAGCGGCGGCGGGGCGGCCGCTTCGCGTCTTGGTCATGGACGACGATCCCATGATCCGCCAGCTCGCCTGCCGGATGCTCGAGTTTCTCGGACACCGGGCGACCGCGGTGGCGGACGGCGAGGCGGCCATCGCCGCGTATCAAGAAGCCCTTGCCAACGATAGCCCCTTTGAAGTGGTGATCATGGATCTGACCATTGTCGGTGGCATGGGAGGGATCGAGGCCGCGGCCGCCCTGCGCCGCCTCGCCCCCTCTGCGAAGCTGGTGGTGGCCAGCGGCTATGCCAACGATCCCGTGCTCGCCGAGCACCAGCGGTACGGCTTCTGCGCCGCAATGGCTAAGCCGTACACCACCCAGGCCCTGCGGCGTCTGCTCGCCCAGCTCTGCGGATGAAAATTGGACCGCATATCAGGAGGTGGCAAGCGCCGCGGCCACGGCCACGGCTAGTTCGCGCCGTCCCACCGGCTTGCCCAGCACGGCGCGAACGCCGATCCGCTCCGCCTCCTGCTTGAGCGCCTCGCTCTCCCGGCCAGTGCACAACAAGATGGGAATCTCTGGCCGCTTCTCCCGCAGTTGCTGGGCCAGCTCCAAACCTGTCATCTCTGGCAAGGTATAATCGGTGAGCACCAAATCAAAGCGCTCCGCCGCCGCCTGAAAGGTCTGCAGGGCCGAAAGGCTCGTCAGCCGCACGGTCACCTCGTAGCCCAGACCCTCGAGCATTCGGCCAAAGACATCGGCCACCCGTTCGTCGTCGTCCACCAGCAAGATCCGGCCGCTTCCCCTGGGCGCGTCGTCGGCCGCCGCGACAGCGGCCACGACCTGTCCCTTGGCCTCGGGCAGGTAGACGCTCATGGCCGTGCCCATACCCTGTTCGCTCCGCACCTCTATCCGGCCGCCGTAGCTGGAGACAATGCCGTGCGCCACGGCAAGGCCAAGGCCGGTCCCCTCGCCCTGGGGCTTGGTGGAAAAGTAGGGCTCGAAAATGCGATCGACCGTTTCGGCCGGAATGCCCACCCCAGTATCGCATACCGTCAGACAAGCCCAAGTCCCGCGGGTATCGACGACGCGCGTCAGATGGATCTCCAACACGCCGCCATCCTGCCGCATGGCGTGGTAAGCGTTGGTGCACAGGTTCAAAAGCACCTGTTGCGCTTCTGTCGGGTCGCAGAACACCGGCCCGCACTCTGGATCGATCTCAACCTGGATTTCAATGGAGGCCGGCAAGGAGGAGCGCAAGAACTTGACCGACTCCTTGACCAACGGCTGGAGTAAAAGGGGGCGCGGCTCCGGCCGGCCCCGGCGGCTAAAGGTGAGGATCTGCCGCACCAACTCCTTGGCCCGGCCCGCGGCCGCCTTGACCTCTGCAAGATCCTGGCGCGCGGGATGCTCCTCTGGCAAGCGGAGCATGGCCAGCTCGGTGTAGCCAAGAATCGGTGTGAGCAGGTTGTTGAAGTCGTGGGCTATGCCGCCGGCCAGCGTGCCGATGGCCTCCAGTTTCTGCGCCTGCCGGAGCTGTTCTTGGGCTTGGCGGATCTTGGATACGTCGCGGAAGATGCCCTGCACCACCCGCTGCCCATGCAGGCGGAAGACATTGGCGCTCACCTGCACCGGCACGCGCCGCCCGTCCCGCCGGAGGATCACCAGATCTTCGGCGATCACCTTGCCGCGTTCAATATGCTCGCGAAAAATTTTGCGGTAACGCTCGCGCTCTTCCGGCGGATGGATTTCGCTTTGGTGCATGCCAATGATCTCGGCGCGGGGAACGCCGAGCAAGGCTTCCGCCGCCGGATTGGCGTCAATGATCCGTCCGCTGGCCGCATCGGCGAGTAAGATGGCGTCGTTGGCGGTCTCAACCACAAGACGGTACCGCTGCTCGGACTCCACCAGGCGCCTGCGGGTCCGCAAGGCGGTAATGCCATACGCCAAGTCCTCGGCCAGCTCGCGCAACAGGGCCGTCTCGTCGTCATCAAAGGCGTCCGGCGCTTCGGCGTACAGGTTGAGCGCGCCAAAACACCCCTCATCGTTGCGCAACGGCAAGGCGATGGACGAGGCATATCCGCGCTCTTTTGCCTGCCGCCGCCACGGCTCGTAGCGGGGATCCGACAGGAGATTGCGGCAGACGACAACCTCCCCCGTGCGGATGGCGGTTCCAGTGGGCCCCTGCCCCAACGGTCCGTCGGCCCATGAGATCCGCAGGTCGGCGAGATAGCCGTCTTCCTTGCCGCTATGCCCCATCGGCCGGACGGTCTTGTCCGCGTCGTCCATCCGGTAGCCGACCCAGGCGAACCGGTAGCCGCCCAGCCGCACCAGGATATCGCACAGCTCGTTGATGAAGGTGGTTTCATCCCGGGCCCGCAACAGGGCCTGGTTGCATTGGCTAAGGGCCGTCAAGGCCCGATTCTTTCGGCGAAGCTCCTCTTCAACGGTATTGCCGTCCATGCCCGCTCTTCCCTTGCCAGTGCGGAAATCATTCACCGATTGCGCGGGGCGCAACAGAGACCGGCTTAGCAGCCCGTTGAAAAACGGGCTGCGTGCGGCACAGGGACGTGTCGCCGAATTTCGCCGGCTCTTTTTGTGTTTCCCCAGCCGGCGGCCCCGTGCCGAAAGCTCCAGGGGCGCAGAGCGAACCGGGCCGTGCCCAAGGCATATCCAAAAGGAGCCAAGGAATTCGTGAGGTTGGCCGAAACTTTGTTTTGGCCAACCGTGGTCGAAAAAGTCAGGGATGACTTTTTCGACGGACTGTTAGAGCAGGGGGCCGGGCCGGGAGGCGTATCTCCTCATGCCGATGAGCATACCATTTTCCCCCGCGCGCCGCCTAGCAAAAACGGCCGTGTCGCGATGCCATCAAAAAAGTCCCTTGCGCCGGGCCGTCAAGAGGAGGGGACGTACTTGGTCCGGACGCGCGCGAAGTACCGGCCCAGGGGAGACCCTGCTCCGCCGGCCTCGTCCACCAGGCGCATGAGGAGATCCTCTAACGGCAAAGGACGCAGCCGCTCCCGTACGGCGGGATACAAGGAGCGTTCAAGGAGGTTGATGGCCTCTTGCAAACGGCCGTTGGCCGCAGGATAGACGCAGCAGAGATAGGCAGAGGGGCGGCTGGCGACAAAGGCGAGCTTTTTCAGCAGCACGATCAGCTTGGCGACCTCCGGCGACTTGAGCACCGTGCCGGTCACCAAGCCGGCAATCTCCCGCCGGTCGGCGGCCCGAAGGGTCTCGACGCTGATCCCCGACTGATGGGCCGGGCCGAACCAGGTCTCGGCATACTTGACGTCAAAATAGTACTCCGAGCCATCGGCCAGGCGGCAGAAAAAATCAAAAGCGTCTTCGGTCGCCGGGCCAAAGGAGAAATCAAAGCCCGTGCGCGCCAACGGCTGGCGGACGCCAGAAAGCAGGCGCGTGAGCACCTCGTGACGGGCCGGCTCCTGGACAAAAGGGATAAAGAGATTGCAGCAAAGGGCCTGGGACGACTCGAGATCACCGAAGTCCGCCGCCAGGCGGAACAGGGGATTGGCGCGGGTGTAGCGGCGGAAGGGACGGCGGTATTCGGGCAGGATGTTGAGCTCGCGGTGCTCGTCCGGCAAAATGGCTCGCTGGCCGCTTCTGCCAGCCCGGATTCCGAGATGGAACTCCTTGTACCGTGAGAGATGGGCTGCTACGCGCGCGTGGTAATCCGTCATGGTGCACCTCCTGCCTCCGTGAGTTGATCATACCCCCTCACCCTTTTCGTTCGGGAGGCCCCTCACCTCCCTCCCTCTTCGAACGTCTTTCTCCGAGCCAGCCCCTTGTCATTCCCGGCCCGAAAGAAAGACGTGCGCGAGCAGATGTGCGTGTCACCTAGCGCTCCAGCGCCGTAGCAGTCACGTCGCCGCCGGACGGCGCAAACAAACATCGTCCGCCCGGCCAGCGTTGTTTCATAAATTTTTCAATATCACGCCCATCGATAAAGTCAATGAATTTTCCTGCGAAGCTGGTGAAAAAACGCCAGCCCTTTTTTGGCGGCCAGGGGGAAAAGACCCAGCAGGGCGAAAGACAAAAGAAGGCCAGGAGAGAGAATGCCCGCCAGTGAATCGATGCGCGCCAACTGGCTGCCAGCGTTGACATACACGATAGTGGCCGGCAACATGCCGATCTGGGAGACCCAGTAGTAGGTGCGCAGGGGAATCGACGTCAACCCCATGACCAAGTTGACGACGAAAAAGGGAAAGATCGGCACCAGCCGCAGTCCGAGGAGATAGAAAACGCCGTCGCGTTCCATGCCGGCATTCACCGCGGCCAGTCGGTCGCCGAACCGGCGCTGCACCCAGTCGCGCAACAGGAACCTGGCCACGGCGCATGCCAGGGTGGCGCCAATGGTGCTGGCAAAGGAGACGATCACCGTGCCGAGGGGCAGGCCAAACAGGGCGCCGCCGGCCAGGGTGAGCACCGTGGCGCCAGGCAAGGAAAGGGCCGCGGCCACGATATAGACCGCCATGTAGGCCGCGGTCAGCAAAAGGGCATGGCGATGGTAAAGATCAAGGAGATGTTCGCGGCTGGCCTTGAGATATTCGAGGCTGAGATAGCGCCCCAGGTCGAAAGCAAAGAATACGGCAACGAGAACGCCGATGGCCGCCAGCACGGCAAGACGCTTGCCAGCGCTGGCGCGTCCCTGGGCGGCGGCCGCAGCGTCCTTGCCCTGTCGGGGGTCCTGCTCAACGGGAGTTGGCATGGCCGCTACTGTAGCCGAATCGCTCGTCCAGAGCACGTAAAATCCTGCCGCTTCCTGCAAGCAAGGCGGCACCAGGGGCGGCACGGGAGGCGAAGATCACGGCCGCAAACGGAAGGCCACCGGCACCTCGACCCACATGGCCGCTGGCCGGCCCGCACGCTGGCCGGGCACGAACCGCCAGCCCCGCACGGCCCGCACAGCGGCGCGATCCAAGATCCTGCGGCCGCTGGAGCGGGCAAGGCGCACGCGGGCGGGCCGGCCATGCTCGTCCACCAACACCCGCAAAAACACCGTGCCTTCGTAGGCCCGTCGGCGGGCGACGCGGGGATAAGCCGGGGGAGGATTGTGGCCATAGGCGGGGAGCACGGTGGTGACCGCGCCTCCCTGCCCCTCTCTGGTCTGGGATATGGGTGGGCCGGCCCGCCGCGGGGCGGATGGGTTGCCGCTCCTCCTCTGACCGGAGGAGGCGAGGTTTTGCCCGGTGCCGCTGTTTTTTCGCCCTTGTGCCGGAGCGGATCGCAGGGGAGAAAGATGGGCGGGGCCGTTG
>WFOD01000157.1 GCA_015488275.1 Deltaproteobacteria bacterium | reverse complement strand
CTATTTTTTTTATTATCATTTTGAAAAAACGTTCTTTTTTTGACTAGTCTCCTCCCCGGCCGTTTTCAAAGATGCGCATCCCTATGGCGAGATAATGAAAGCCTGAGACCACGGTGCTGGCCGCAGTCGCCAGGATCAACGGCAGCGCCAACGGCTGGAGGGCGGGAAGATGATCCCGGCCGAGAACATAGCAGACGGTGAGGATCTGGAGCAAGGTGGTGAGCTTGCTATCCAGGGAGGGACGGATCTCCAGCGGTTTGTCGAACAAGAGAAGGAGGCCCACGCCGATGAGGATCACGAGGTCGCGGCTCAAGACGATCACGGCGAGCCAGCCAGGCAACCGGTGGAGCACGGCCAGGGTAACGTACGAGGTGCCGAGCAAGAGTTTATCGGCAATGGGATCGATATACGCGCCCAGCGTGGTCTTCTGGTTCCACAGCCGGGCGATGAGGCCGTCCAGGGCGTCGGTGGCCGCAGCGGCGACAAAAACCAGCCACGCCGCCTCGGTCCGGCCGTCCATGAGAAAGATGACCAGAAGCGGAATGAGCAGGATGCGGCCAATAGTGAGCAGGTTGGGCAAGTTTACCATAGGGGGCATCATACCCCATCGGTGCGTGACGCTCCACCCCTTCCCCTGCGCGCACTCAGCACTCAGCACTCAGCACTCATTGCTCCCCCCTTCCCCGCTACGCGCACGGCGCACACGCCATTCAGTCATACCTTCTCTTTTTCGACAAAGCGGAGAACCGCCTCCACGACCGCTTTTGGCCTCCGGGCGTCGAACCAGGACAACCCTTCCACCTTGCGGAACCAGGTGAGCTGCCGCTTGGCGTAACGGCGGGTGTCACGGGCCATTTCCCGCCGCAGGGCCCCGGCGTCCAGCTCTCCAGCCAAAAAGCGCGCCATGTGGCGGTAGCCAATGGCCTGCATGGGCTTGAGCCAAGGACCGTAGCCCATCGCCATGAGGCGCTCAACTTCTTGTTGGAATCCAGCCGCCAGCATGATGTCTACCCGGCGGTCGATTCGCGCGTACAGTTCCTCCCGCGGCCAGTGGAGGCCAATGACACAGGCGTTTGCCCCAAGGAGACCGCCAGGCGGCTGGCGGCGCAGGTGTTCGCTCCAGGGCACGCCGGTGGCGAGCACGATCTCCAGGGCCCGGCAGACCCGCTGCCGGTCGTTGGGATGGATGCGGGCCGCGCTCTCTGGATCGCGGGCGGCAAGCTCCTGGTGCAAGGCCGGTGATCCCAGCCGCTGGCAGCGGGCCAGCACCTCGGCGCGCACCTCGTTTGGAATGGGGGGCAGCGAAAACAGCCCCTGCTGCAACCGGGCGAGATACAGACCCGTGCCGCCCACCAGGATGGGCACCCTCCCCCGCTGGCGGATGGCGGTCATGACCCGGCTGGCGTCGGCCACGAACCGGCCGGCGTGATAGGGCTCATCGGGATCAACGATATCGATCAAGTGGTGCGGCGCCCGCGCCCGCTCCTCTGCCGTGGGCTTGGCCGTGCCGATATCCATATACCGGTACACCTGCATCGAGTCCACCGACACGATCTCACCCGCCAACCGCTCGGCAAGGTCGAGGGAGAGCGATGTCTTGCCGCTGGCGGTGGGACCGACAATGGCGACGGCAGGGGGCGTGTTCGGCTGCATATGCATTTAACCGGTGACGAAGCTGGGGTTTGGCGATATAGTACTTGGTTTGGTCACCGTAGGGTACTGATGATCACACCAAAAGTCCAGGAGGGTATCCATGCCAGAACGGATCTTCAACTTCAGCCCCGGTCCCGCCACCCTGCCCTACGAGGTCTTGCAGCAGGCGGCCGCCGATGTGGTCAACTATGCGGATCGAGGCATTGGCGTTATTGAGATGAGCCACCGCTCCAAGGAGTTCATCGCCATCACCGAGCAGGCAGAGGCCAGATTGCGGCGGCTGCTCGGCGTGCCAGAGGACTATCACGTCCTCTTTCTCCAGGGCGGCGCCTCCACCCAGTTCGCTATGGTGCCGATGAACCTGCTTGGCGCTGGAAAAAAAGCGACCTATCTCAACACCGGCACCTGGTCCAACAAGGCGATCAAGGAGGCCAAGCTGTTTGGCGAAGTGGAGATCGCCTACTCGAGCCAGGAAGAGAACTTCGATCATGTGCCCGGCAACACCGACTACACGGTGGACCCGGCGAGCGAATACCTCTACTTTGTCTCCAATAACACGATCTTCGGCACCCAGTTCCACGAGTTTCCCGAGCCCACGGTGCCCCTGGTCTGTGACATGTCTTCCGATATCCTGTCGCGGCCCATCGACGTCTCCCGCTTTGGCGTCATCTTTGCCGGCGCGCAGAAGAACATGGGGCCAGCCGGGGTGACCGTGGTCATCATCCGCAACGATCTGCTCGACCGCACGCCAGACAACGTTCCCACCATGTTCCGCTACAAGACCCACGCGGACAAGGGCTCGATGTTCAACACCCCCCCCTGCTTTGCCATCCACGTGGTGGGCCTGGTATGCAAATGGCTGGAGGAGCAGGGAGGCGTGGCGGCCATTGCCGAGCAAAACGAAAAAAAGGCGGCCCTCATCTACGAGGCGATCGACTCTTCTGATTTCTACCGCGGCCACGCCCGGCCGGAAAGCCGCTCGCGGATGAACGTGACCTTCAACCTGCCAACTCCGGAGCTGGAGGCCGAGTTCGTGGCCGCCGCCGCCGCCGAGGGACTCGACGGTCTCAAGGGACACCGGTCGGTGGGCGGTATCCGCGCCTCGATTTACAACGCCTTTCCGCTGGAGGGCGTGGAAAAGCTGGTCGAATTCATGCGCCGTTTCCAGCAGGCCCACGGTTGAGCGGGGACACGGCTGATCGGCCAACGAGGCCAGGGGCATGGAATACGAAGGCACGCCCATCCGGCCGCCGAGTGAGGCGGACAGCATCATCCTGCAAGTCACCGTGGGATGCTCCCACAACCGCTGCGCCTTTTGCGGCGCCTACCGCGGGGTGCGCTTCCGGATCAAGTCCGCGGCCGAGATCGACCGCGATCTCGCCTTTGCCGCCCGCCACTGCCGGCAGATCAAGCGCGTTTTTCTGGCCGACGGCGACGTGCTCTCGCTTTCGACCAGGCGGCTGGCGGAACTCCTGCGCCAGATCCGGCGCGCCCTGCCCTGGGTGCGCCGGATCAGCGCTTACGGCAATGCCAAGAACCTGCGCCACAAGTCGGCGGCCGAACTGGAGCAGCTCAAAAAACTCGGCCTGACGCGGATCTACATGGGCCTGGAAAGCGGCGACGAGCACGTGCTTTGCCAGATGAACAAAGGGGCAGGCACCGCCGCCATGCTCGCCAGCGCCCAGGCGGCGCGGCAGGCCGGTATCTTTCTCTCGGTCACCGCCCTGCTCGGACTCGGCGGAGTGGAGGGGAGCCGCCAGCATGCCGAGAAGACCGGCGAGCTACTGGCCGCCATGCGGCCAAACCAGGTGGCCCTGCTCGCCCTCATGCCGGTGCCCGGCACCGAACTGGCCGGCTGGATCGAGAGCGGCCGCTTTCGCCTGCCCTCCCCTTCCGCCTTGCTCGATGAAATGGCCCTGATCCTCGAACGCTTGAAGGGCAGCCAGTGCCAGTTCCACGCCAATCATGCCTCCAACTACCTGCCGCTCGCCGGCCGCCTGCCGCGCGACCACGCCTGTCTCTCCAGGGCCATTGCCGCCGCCCGCGCCGGCAGGCTGCCCCTGCGGCCGGAACGCGCGCGTTTTCTATGATCTCACGCCCCATGCAGCGCCACAACCTCCGGGATATGCGGCAAGAAGAGGTGGTCGCCTTTTGCCAGCGGCTGGGGCACCCCGCCTACCGCGGCCGCCAGCTCTTTGCTTGGCTCTACCGGCCAGGAGTGCGTTCTTTTGCGCAGATGACCGATCTTCCCAAGAAGTTCCGCGCCCAACTGGCCGCCACCGCCAGCCTTGACCTGCCAGAAGTGGCCGAGGTCCAACGATCAGAGGACGGCACCCGCAAGCTCCTCTTCCGCCTTGCGGACGGTGTGCGGATCGAGAGCGTGCTCATTCCAGAGGAGGAGCGGCAGACCCTGTGCGTCTCGACCCAGGCCGGCTGCGCTATGGGCTGCGTCTTCTGCATGACCGGCCGCTTGGGCTTTCGCCGCAACCTGCGGCCGGCCGAGATCGTCGGTCAGGTGATCGCGGCGCGCAACCTGCTCGCCGCGGAGACCGCCCCCCCGCTTACCAATCTGGTTTTCATGGGCATGGGCGAGCCGTTGGCCAACCTCGCCAACTGCCTTGCGGCCATCGATATCCTCACCGATCAGCGGGGGCTGGACTTTTCGCCCCGTCGCCTCACCGTTTCCACCAGCGGCCTTGCGCCCAAGATCCATGAGCTGGGCCGCCGCTGCCAAGGCAAGATCAACCTGGCCATCAGCCTGCACGCGCCCAACGATGCGATCCGCGACCAGCTCATGCCGGTGAACCACACCTATCCCATCGCCGCCCTGCTCGCCGCCTGCCGCGCCTATCCCTTGCCCCGCCGCAAGCGGATCATGATCGAGTACATTCTGATCAAGGGAATCAACGACGCCGACACCCATGCCCAGGCGCTCGGCCGCCTGCTGCGCGGCCTGCGGGTCAAGATCAACCTCTTGCCGTACAACCCGGTGGAGGGCGTGGCCTTCCACCCGCCTTCCGCTGAGCGGGTGGCGCGCTTTCAGGAGATCCTCTGGCAGCAGGGGTACACCGTCCTCCTGCGCCAGAGCCGCGGCCAGGATATCGACGCGGCCTGCGGCCAGCTCGCTGGCCGGGCTTCGGCCTGATCAGGCCGGCAAAAACGCAAGGGGCGCCGACTAGCCCAGAGAGGTTGGTTCAGAGCGAAGCCCCATGTCTGCCACCGGCTGGGATGGGGCCAAAACGCCGTTGGGCGCCGCCGCCCGGCCGCCGTCTATGTGGACCACCACGGCGGGAAAGGCATCGACATCGGCCGGGTCGTGACTGATCAGCACCACGGGCACTGGCAGGCAACGGTGAAGGTCGAGGAATTTTTGCCGCATTCGGCCGCGCATGGCCGGATCCAGAGCGGCAAAAGGCTCGTCGAGCAAGATAAGGTCCGGCTGGCGAATGAAGGCCCGGGCCAGGGCCACCCGCTGCCGCTGGCCTCCCGAAAGTTCGTCAGGATAGGCCAAGGCCAAGTCGCGGATCTCGAACAGATCGAGAAAGCGCAGCACCTCCGCCCGCTGGGCGGTGGTCAGCCGCCACGGCCAGCCGCCATCGACCTCCAGGGCAAAGGCGACGTTCTGGAACACGGTCTTGTGGGGGAAGAGGGCGTAGTCCTGAAACACATAGCCGATGTTGCGTTGCCGGGCCGGCAGATTAACGCCTGCCGCGCTGTCGAAAAGTGTCCGCTCACCCAAGACGATACGCCCTCTATCTGGGTGCGCCAAACCGGCGATCGCCCGCATGGTCAAGCTCTTGCCCGCGCCCGAGGGGCCGTAAACCACGGTAAAATCCGCGTCAGAGACGAATTCCACCGCCAAATGAAAGACCCGGCCACGAGCGCTGGCGAGCTCTTTTTCGATCTGGACGCGCAACATGCTTTTATCCCTCAGTCCTCTGGGGGCGGCAGAAAGCCGAACCGGCGCCAGACCTTCTGACCAGCGGCCGAGCGGGCAAAGGCGAGAAAGCGGCGGGCCAGTTCTGGCTGCCGGCAGGTGGTGGTGATTGCAGCGGGATAGACGATGGGATCGTGGTCCGGCGTCTCGGCCGCCACCCGGATCTGGCTGGCAAAGAGCCGGACATCGGTACGGTAAACAAAGCCCGCGTCCACCTCGCCGCGACGCAGGTAATCGAGCACTTGCCGCGCGCTGCCGCCAAAGATCAACCGGCCGGCGAGGGGCCGCCATAACCGGTGCCGTTGCAAGACCTGTTGGGCGTACTGGCCAGCGGGCACGGTGGCCGGGTTGCCCACGCCAATCCGGCGGACCTCTGGCCGCACGAGATCCTCCAGCCGCGAAACCGTATTCTCTCCCTCTCCCTTTGGTGCGGCGAGCACCAGCGTATTGGCCGCAAGCAGGCGGATGGTGGCCGGCCGCACCACGCCTTGCCGTTTGGCCGCCACCATGTAGGAGCGGTTGGCGGCGATAAAGAGATCCGCTGGCGCGCCGTGCAGGATCTGTTGCAACAGCACGCCGGTGGCGGCAAGGTTGTGGACGACCTTCACGCCGGGCCGGTTGCGGGCGAACTGCGCCCCCAGTTCCCGCACCACGTTGCCCAACGAGCTGGCGGCGGAGACCACCAACTCTGTCCGCTCCATTCTGGCCCGCACCGGCGGCGGCAGCAAACAGGCCAACACGCCGACAAGGCAAAGGATCCCCACCGCCGATCGTCTGGCCAACCGCCCCGGCCAGCGACAAGATCCGAAACAGCTCATCTTCCCCTCCAAGCGCGACCATTGCCGCCGAAAAGCCGGCCAGCGGTATAGAGGATGGCGACGCACAGCACCGAGGCCACGGCCACCAGTAGATTGGCCGCCATGTTGTCGCCGCGTTGCACCGCGTCGTAGACCGCCATCGACAGGGTCTGCGTCCGGCCTGGGAGGTTGCCGGCCACCATCAAGGTGGCGCCAAACTCCCCCATCGCCCGGGCAAAGGCAAGCATGGCCCCGGCCAAGACTCCACGCCAGGCAAGGGGAAGGGAGACGCGAAGGAAAACGGCCCACTCACCAGCGCCAAGAGTGCGGGCTGCCGCCTCCACGTCGTGGTCCACACCGTCAAAGGCGGCGCGGGCCGCACGCACCACCAGAGGAAAGGTGACAATGGTGGCCGCCACCACGGCCCCTTCCCAGGTAAAGAGAAGCGAGACCCCGAACCACTGGTCGAGCAAACGGCCGATGGGGCCCCGCCGGCCCAGGAGAACGATGAGATAGTAGCCGAGCACCGTGGGAGGCAGGACCATAGGCAGAGAGAGCACGGCGTCGAGCAGATCGCGGCCGGGAAAACGGCAGCGGGCAAGAAGGTAGCCTACGCCAGTGCCCAACACAGTGGCGATGGCGGTGGCGAAAAAGGCCACCTTGAGGGTCAACAGCAAGGCGTTCAAGGCGTGGGCGGTCATCACGTGTTCCTGCCTGAGCAACTTCCGGGCCAGGGACGCCCTCCACTGAACTACATACGGGGCGGAAGCACGCGCTCTCTACTGCCCGGGGCAAGGTTCCTGCGCGACAACCATGATGGTATCGCAAAAAGTCCTCGTGGAGGCGCATCCGGTGATTTCCGGGAGAAAGCGGTTTGCGGCGGGGCACGTTAAAAAACTCGCTTGTTTGAGGGGATAGCCCGAGTTTGCGAGTTTTAGCGCCGCGCCGCAAACCGCTCCGGGAATCCCGGTTTAAGCCGGAGGGAGGACTTTTTGCGAGTTCATCAATCATGTCGGGTGAACGACAAAATCGTTGACTCGCCCTCCCTTTTTGCCGGAGCGCCAGGCCGATGGCAGCCCCTTGCCCTCTGCTGCTGCAAGTTGTAGCGGTGCGCAGTGGATAGCGGCCCGTTGCAAAACGGACTGTGTGCGACACGTGTAGGAAGCAACGCCGGTTGGCGGCGATGGGGCGCGCGTAGGATGCGGCGCTGGTCAGGCGGGCAGATGCCGGGCGAGAACGGCCTGGAGCTCGTCCACCGTATAGGGCTTGTTGAGCACGGCGGCAAAACGGTGGCGGATCTCGTCGAGGTCAAAGGCGTCGCCGGTGCAGAGCACCACCGGCGCAGTAAAACCGGCTTGATCCAGCACGGCAAGGCCGTCCATGTCCGGCAGGCTGCGGTCGAGCAGGACCAGGTCGATATCCGGCCGTTCGGCAGCGATGCGCAGGCCCTCTGCGCCGGTGCGGGCCGTAAGACAGGTATGGCCGAGAACGGCCAGCAGCTCAGAGGTGATCTCCACCACTGCCTCCTCGTCTTCAACAACCAGAATCGTTGCCATAGTCCCCTCCTGCAACTTCTGGCGAATCGCGGTCCCGCGTGGCGCGAACCCGTTCCCAAGCGGGCCACCGGCAAAGCAATGAGAATCATTCTAACAGGCAACCCTGGAGATCGTCTACAGGTTTTCTCCTCCCTTGCACAAAAAAAATCCGGCCCGGAAGCCGGATTTTTTTGTGTTTTCCGTGTCGTGTTCGGCCAAAAGCCAACAAGGCGAACGCGGGGCCGCCGGCCAACAGGCCGCGGCCAGCGTCAGCCGTGCAACCTGGCGAGCTGCTTGGCCAATTTTGCCGCCAGCGCCTCTTCGATCGCCTCGTCGGAGAGCTTGCCGCCGTCTTTGCGAAGGTTCTTGGTCAGGTTGCCAAAGGCCACCCGCAGCTTACGGTCGCTGACGAACTCCAGGGCCTTGTCCAGGCGCTGGCGCAGCTCTTCGCCATCGAGCCCCTCACTCGATCCCAAGGGCCCAAGCTCCCGCACTTGGGCCGTGAACTCGGTGATCAACCTGACGAAGCGCGGCGCTTCGGCCGCCGACGCCCACTGAAGGCTGAACCGGTCCGGGTTGAGGCCAATACCGTCGAGCACCCTCCGGATGAGGGCGTTCATCACCATTGCGTCGTAATTACCAACCTGGTAATGACATTCGCCGAGTTGTCAGCCGCCGGTAAAGATGCCGGCCGCGCCTTCGATGAACCCCTTGATGATAAAGGCGGGATCGACCCGGCCCGTGCACATCACCCGCACCGTCCGCAGGTTGGGCGGATACTGGTAGCGGGAGACCCCGGCGGCGTCGGCGGCTGCGTAGCAGCACCAGTTGCAAAGAAATCCCAGAATACGGGGATTGTAATCAGCCATTGGTTGTCTCCTCTTCTTGTGCTCCGAATGCCTCGATCTGGGCATTGATCTGCTCGTTGGTGAATCCGCCCATCGAAATGGCGAAAGTGGGGCAGTGGGAGGCGCAGATGCCGCAGGCCTTGCACGAAGCGGCAATGGTCTCGGCCTTGCGCTTCTTGCCCTCCTTGACCATCTGGATCGCCTGGTACGGACAGAGGTTGACGCACAGAGAACAGCCGATGCACAGATCCTTGTTCACTTGGGAGACGATGGGCTCTACCTCCACCTCGCCCTTGACCAGCGGCATGGCCGCCTTGGCCGCCGCGGCCTGGGCCTGGACGATGATCTCGTCCAGGGGCTTGGGCGAGTGGGCCATACCGCAGACGTACACGCCGTCCACCGCCATCTCCACCGGCCGCAGCTTGACGTGCGCCTCCATGAAGAACTTGTGCTCGGTCACCGGCGTTTTGAGCAGCTTGCTGAGCTGCTCGGTGTCCTGCGGCACGTAACCAACGCTCAAGGCCACCACCTCGGGCGTCATGCTCACCTCTTCCTGGAGCAGCGGGTCAAAAAACTCCACCACCACCCGGTTACCCTTTTTCACCACCTGCGGCTTACGATCCACCTCGTAGGGAATGAAGATCACGCCCTTCTCCCGCGCCTCGCGGTAGGCGTCCTCGGCATAGCCATAGGTCCGCAGATCGCGGTACAGGACGATGACCTGGGCGCTGGGATCGAGCTCCTTGATCTTGAGCGCGTTCTTCACCGCATGGGTGCAGCAGACCTTGCTGCAATAGGCGAGATCGTCGCCGCGCGAACCGGCGCACTGGATCATGACCGTGGACTTGGGCGCCCGGTTCTTGGCCCGGCCAGCGAGCCGCTTCTCCAGCTCCGTCTGGGTGAGCACCTTTTTCGACTGGCCGAGGAGATACTTGTCCGGACGGTGCTCCTGACCACCAGTGGCCACCACAATGACCCCGTGCTCCACGGTCTGCTCCTGCTCGCCCTTGCCCTTTTTCACCGCCAACACGCTGGAGAAGTTGCCAACAAAACCGCCCACCGCCTTGAGGGTGGCGTTGGTGAACACTTTGATCCGGTCGTTGGCCTCGATCCGGGCGACGAGATCGGCCAGCAGCTTGGCCGGATCACTGCCGTCCAGCATGTAGTGCATATCGCGCAGGCTGCCGCCGAGACGGGAGGCCTTTTCCACCAGATAGCACTCAAAACCCTGTTCCGCGATGGCGAGCGCGGCGGTCATGCCGGCCGGGCCGCCGCCCAGGATCAGGGCGCGCGGCGTCACCGGCACGGTCTGCTCGGGCAGCGGCTGGATATGGCGCGCCTTGGCAATGCCCATGCGCACCAGATCCTTGGACTTGTCGGTCGCCGCCTCGGGCTCGTTGGCGTGCACCCACGAGCACTGGTCGCGGATGTTGACCATCTCGAACAGGCAGCGGTTGAGGCCGGCGTCTTTCAAGGTCTCCTGAAAGAGCGGTTCATGGGTCCGCGGCGAACAGGCGGCCACCACCACCCGGTTGAGATTGTGTTCGCGGATCTTCTCCTTGATCACCTCCTGGGCGTCCTGGGAGCAGGCGTATAGGGTCTGGGCGTGGTAGACCACTCCCTCCTTGCCCTCCACGTACCGATCCACGTCCGGCACGTCCACCACGCTGCCGATGTTGATGCCGCAGTGGCAGACAAAGACGCCGATCCGCACCTCTTCCTCCTCCACCGGCTTCTCGTCTGGATAGGACTTGACCACGATGCCGGCCTTGCGCTGCTCGCGCAAAAGGGCCGCGGCCGAGCCAGCGGCGGCGCTCGCCTGGGTGACGCTCTCCGGGATGTCCTTCGGCCCCTGGAACGCCCCGGCCACCAGCACGCCGGGCCGGGAGGTGGCCAGCGGCGCGAAGGTTGCCGTCTTGCAAAAGTCGTACTTGTTGAGCTCAAAGCCGGCGATATCGGCGAGCCGCCGCGCATCGGCCGGCGCGTCGAGCCCCACGGACAGCACCACCATGTCGAAGGGCTCAAAGGCGTGCCTCCCGTCCATCGTGGCATAGGTGATCTTGATTTTTTCCCGCCACGGCATGACGTCGGCCACCTTGGCCCGGACGAACTTGATGCCAAAGTGCTCTTCGGCCCGGATGCGGGCGTTGTCAAAATCCTTGCCCTGGGTGCGGATATCCATATAGAAGATAGTGATATCCACCTCAGGGTCGTGCTCCTTGGCCACCATCGCCTCCTTGATGGCGTACATGCAGCACACCGAGGAGCAGTAGCCGTTGTCGCAGCCGATATCACGCGAGCCCACGCACTGGATGAAGGCGATCCGCTTGGGATGTTTGCGGTCCGACAGCCGCTGCACCTCGCCCTTGAACGGACCAGAGGCGTTGAGCATCCGCTCGAACTCGATACTGGTCACCACGTCCGGATGCGCGCCGTACCCGTACTTGGCCAGGGTGGACTCCGGCACCCGGCCGAAGCCCGGCGCCATGACCACCGCGCCCACGGCCAGGGTCCGTTTTTCCGGCTGTTGGCCAAAGTCAATGGCGTGACTACGGCAGACCGGCACGCAGATCTTGCAGGTGCCGTGCTGCAAGTGCAGGCAGGCGTTTGGATCGATGAAATAGGTCGCCGGCACGGCCTGCGGATAGTCGATGTGGATAGGACGGGTGAGATCCAGCCCCTCGTTGTACGCATCGACCAGGTGGCGCGGGCAGTAGGTGGTGCACAGGCCGCAGGCCGTGCACTTGTCCGCGTCGATGAACCGCGGCCGCAGGTTGAGGGTCACCGAGAAGTTGCCCGGCTCTCCCTCCATGTGTTCAAAATCGGCGTTGGTGAGTATCTCGATATTGGGAGACCGACCGGCCTCGACCAGCTTCGGCGCGAGAATTCAGAGCGAGCAGTCGTTGGTCGGAAAGGTCTTGTCGAGCTGGGCCATCACCCCGCCGACGGCAGCCCCCTTCTCGACCAGATAGACGTAGTACCCCAGTTCGGTCAGGTCGAGGGCGGTCTGCACGCCGGCCACGCCGCCGCCGACGACCATCACCGCGCCCTTGCGCTCAGATGCTGTCTGTCCCATGATTCACTCCATTCTCTCTTCGAAACGATGGATATGATGAATATACGCTAAAATCGCCGCCCGGTCCCATTATACCCGGCCTGCAAGGTCGCGACCTCGGCAGACGAATGCGGCCCCCGTGACCAGTTACGTTCCCACAGGCCCCTACGCCACCACCTCGACCTTGACCGCGCACAGCTTGTACTCCGGCGAGCGGGAGAGCCGGTCCAGGGCGTCGAGGGTAAGCAGGTTCACCTTGGCCTCCAGATGGTTGTAGGTGGCAAAGATTGTTCCTTGCTGGGTCCGGTCGGTGATCGTGGCCCGAAGCTCCACCGAGCCACGGCGCGAGGTGATCCGGACGCGGTCCCCTTCCTTGATGCCGAACCGCTCGGCGTCGGCTGGATGGATCTCGGCCAGGCACTCGGGACTGATCACGTCGATCTCCGGCGTCTTGCCGGTCATGGAGCTGAAGTTGTAACGGGCGTAGTCCCGGCCAGTGGTGAATTGGAGCGGATACTCGTCGTCGGCCAGCTCCACCGGCGGCACGTAATCCTCGGGCACGAACAGGCCACGGCCGCGGGTGAACCGCTCGATGTGGAGCACCGGCGTGCCAGGATGGCGCTCGTCCACCACCGGCCAGTGCAGTCCCGGCCCCTCCAGCCGCTCGTAGGTGATGCCAGCGTACTGCGGCAGGAGCTGGCGGATCTCCTCAAAGATCTCCTCCGCCGACTCGTAGTGCATCTCGTAGCCCATCTTCTTGGCCAGCTCGCAAAAGATCCACCAGTCCGGTTTGGCCTCGCCCGGCGGCTCCACCGCCTTGCGCACCCGCTGCACCCGCCGCTCGGTGTTGGTGAAGGTGCCGTCCTTCTCGGCAAAGCAGGCGGCGGGCAGCACCACGTCGGCCCGCTTGGCCGTCTCGGTGAGGAACAGGTCCTGGACGACCAAGAAGTCGAGCTGCTCCAGGGCCTCCTGCACGTGGGCGATGTTGGGGTCGGCCACGGCCGGATCCTCGCCGAACACGTACAGCGCCCGGATCTCGCCCTTGTTGATGTTCTCCCACACCTCGGTGGACGGCTTGCCCGGCCGGCGCGGCAGCTTGACTTTCCAGAGCTTTTCGTACTTGGCGAACAGCTCGTCGTTGGACAGGCCGCCGTAACCCGGCAGGGTGTTGAACAAGGCACCCATGTCGCAAGCGCCCTGCACGTTGTTCTGGCCGCGCAAGGGGTTGCAGCCGCCGCCCTCCACCCCGACCTTGCCGCACAACATGGCCAGGTTGGCGATGGACTTCACCCGGTCGGTGCCGGTGACGTAATGGGTGATGCCCATGCCGTGGTAGGTGGCGTGCCGGCCAGGGGCGGCGTACATCCGCGCCGCCCGGCGGATATCGTCCGCCGCAACGCCGGTGATCTTGGCCGCCTCCTCGGGCGGATACTTGGCCACCAGGGCCTTGAGTTCGTCGAAGTCCTCGGTCCGCTCCTCGACGAACTTCTTGTCCCACAGGCCTTCTTCGATGATCACGTGCATCATCGAGTTGAGCAAGGCGACATCCGTGCCCGGATTGATCCGCAGCCACAGATCGGCCCGCTCGGCGAACTTGGTGCGCCGGGGATCGACCACGATGAGCTTGGCGCCCCGGTCCACGGCCTGGTGGATGCGCAGGCCGATGATCGGATGGCTGGTGTCCGGGTTGGAGCCAATCAGCAAGAACAGGTCGGTGTTCTTGGTGTCGCCGATGTTATTGGTCATCGCGCCGCTGCCAAACGTGATGGCCAGACTGGCCACCGTGGGCGCGTGTCAGAGCCGTGCGCAGTGATCGATGTTGTTGGTGCCGATCGCCGTGCGCATGAACTTCTGCATCAAAAAGTTCTCCTCGTTGGTCGCCCGGGCGCAGGAGAACCCGGCAATGGCGTCGGCGCCGTACATCGCCTTGATGTCGAAAAACCGCTTGGCCACCGTGTTCAGGGCGTCGTCCCAGGTGGTCTCCACCAGTTGCCCGCCGCGCCGCACCAGGGGCCGGGTCAACCGGTCCGGGTGCTGCACGAAGTGGAAAGCGAAGCGGCCCTTGACGCACAAGTCGCCGTGGTTGGGCGGCAGGTCAGGATCAGCGGTCACCTCGATGATCGTATCGCCCTTGACCTTGAAGACGATCTGGCAGCCGGTGCCGCAGTACGGGCAGGTGGAGCGCACCAGCCGCACCGGCTCGTTGACAATGGGCACGATCTGGTCCTTCTTGTTGAGCGCGCCGGTGGAGCAGTGGTCCACGCACTTGCCGCACGAGAGGCACCGTTCGTTGAAGCGCAGGGAAATGCCCAACGCCCGCCCCTTGTCGTCAAAAGATTCGGCCGTAAGCTCCAGGGCGTCGTAGGGACAGACGGTGGCGCACCGCTGGCAGAAGACGCACTTGTTCAGGTCCACCGCAATGACCGGATGGGAGAGATCCTTGTCGTAGATCGGCTTTTTGCCCATGCCGGTCTTGTTGGGATCGAGCTTGTGCTCCAGGGCCAGCCGTTTGAGGTCGCACCGGTCGTAGGCCGTGCAGCCGCACGACAAGCAACGCCGCGCCTCGGTAAGGGCCATCTTCTCGGAAAAACCAAGCTTGATCTCGTCGAAATCCTGGATGGCGGTCTCCGGAGGCCGGGCCGGCATCTTCTCCCGCAGCTTGATGGCGATGCCGGCAAAGTTGCGCAGGTCCACGTTGTCAAAGCTCTTGCCGCGGGTAAAGTTGAAGCGGCTCTCCACCGGTTTCTTGGTGCCCATGAGATCGGCGTGGATCGATTCCGCCGCCCGCCGGGCTGAGACCACGGCCTGGATCACCGAGCGCGGCCCCGAGGTCACGTCGCCGGCCGCGTACACCCCGGCGTGATTGGTGAGCGCGGTGCGGGGATTGGCCTTGAGATTGTTCTTCGGGGTCAGCTCCAGGGTGTGCTCCAGCTCGCCCCCCTCGAAACGGTCCTTGCAGGCGGCAAGCCCTTGCGAAACCACCACGGTGTCCACCTTGATGTGGACGTTGGAGCCGGGGATCGCCTCCGGGTAACGGATACCGCGCTTGTCCGGCTCGCCGAGCTTCATGCGGATGAGCTCAACGTCGATACCGCCGTCCGGATGTTCCTTGAAGTCGATGGGCGAGGCCATGAGCAAGAATTGCACCCCTTCCCGCTCCGCCTCGCGGATGTTGCGCTGGTTGGCCGGCATCTCGGTCTGGGCCCGCGGGTAGATGACCGTCACCTGTTCCACCCCGCAGCGCAACAACGACCGCGCCACCTCCATAGCCACGTTGTTGCCACCGAACACCGCGGCCGACCGGCCGTAGTCCTGTTTGCGTCCCTCGTTGATGTCCCGCAAGAATTGGGTGGCCGGGATGACGTTGGTCAGGGCGCAACCAGGCAGGTCAAGGCTCTCGTCCACCGGTGTGCCCGTGGCCACCAGGATGGCGTCGTACCCTTCCTCCTTGAGCGACTGGAGGGTGAAGTCCCGGCCCCAGCGCTGGTTGAGCTTCACCGATATGCCGAGGCGCAGGATCTGGCCGATCTCGTAATCGAGCACGTCTTTTGGGATTTTGTACTCGGGATGGCCGTACCGCAACAGCCCGCCCAGCTTGGAGTTGGCCTCGTACACCGTGACGTCGTGGCCCTTGCGGGCGAGGAAAAAGGCGCCGGTGAGCCCGGCCGGGCCGCCGCCGATCACCGCGATCCGCTTATGGGTCGCGGGCTCGCGCGGGATCTTCAACTCCACCTTGTGGGTCATGCACCAGTCGGCCACGAACCGCTTCAAATGATTGATCGATACCGGTTCGTCCACCAGAATGCGGCGGCAACGGGTCTCGCAGAACCGCGGGCAGACGCGGCCGACCGAAAAGGGGAACGGGTTGCGCTCCATGATCAGCCGCACCGCCTCGGCGTACTGCCGCTTGGCCACGTGGGCGATATAGCCCTGAACGTTGATCTGGCCCGGGCAGGTGAGGTTGCACGGCGCCTTGCAGTCGCCGAAATGGGTTTCGCACAGGGCGGCCAAGATCTCCTTGCGGGCCGCCTCCGTGGCCTCGGTGTGGGTCTGTACCCGCATACCGGGTTCGGCCGGCGTGCGGCAGGCATGCACCAGGCCGTCGCGGCCTTCCACCTCCACCACGCACAGGCCGCAGGCCCGCTCCGGCCGGCGGTCCTCCGCCACGTGGCACAGGGTGGGGATGGCGATGCCCGCCCGCCGCGCAGCGGCGAGAATGGTATCCCCCTCGGCCGTCGTCACCTCGCGGCCGTCGATGGTCAAGATCATGTCGTTCATAGCAGAAATGGGTCGTGGATGTTCCAGGCCCGTTCAGCCGCCCGGCCTTGCGCAACGGCCCGGGCGGCAAACTCGTTGCCCATCGAAAAGTGCGCGGCAGCCCTGCCGCCAAAGCGGCCCCGGCTGGCGCCTGTGGACAGGACGGCTGATTTCAGGCTCAGGCCGCCGGCTGCCACTCCTTGAGGAACGAAGGCAGATGGCCCGCCTCCCGCGGCCCGATGGTGATGGTCCAGTCGGGCAGCTCCTCTTCCAGTTCACCCTTGATCGTGGCCAGGTAGCCAGGGATGATCAGCTCCCGGTGCTTGACCTTGTCCTCGATGCCAGACTTCTTCATGAACTGGGCGATGAGATCGGCGCCGAACTTGCCCGCCGCCCAAGCGGTGAGCACGGACAACCCTTCGGTATCCTTGATCAGCAGCCAGGTGGGAACCTTGGAGCCCTCGATCTCGCCGGAAACGATGAAGTAGGTGAGCGAGAAGTTGCAGGTGATGACCACCGGCGAGTCCTCGGCCGGGCCGTTGATCGGATAGATGTCCTCTTCCACCACCATCGGCCGCTGGGGATCGGTGTAGATGTTGAGCCGTTCGAGCAGCAGCGGGAAGAGGGTGTCGCCCTGAAGATCGGAGAGAATGACGATGCCGGCGTACTTGGCGATCAGCACCGAGGCGACCATGGCCTCGAGCAGCGGATCGTCGGTCATCTCGCACGGAAAGGTGATGGTGGGGAAACCCAACGGCTTGAACTTCTTGGCGATGGCCGCCCGCCGGGCGACAACGTTGTCCTCAAAGGCGGCCCGCACCGTGCGGGCGCCGGTGTCGATCACCAGGTCCTTGCAGCCAGCCTTTTGGAGCTGCTCGCTCACCGCAATGGCGTCGTCCAGGTTCTTGCCGATCACCGCCAGGGGGCAGCCAGTATCCTGGGCCACCTTGGCCATCTCCTCGGCGTTGTCCGCCGTGGCGCCGTAGAGCAGCGGCTTGCGCTCGCCACACGCCTTGGCGCCGGCGGCGAGCGTGGCGGCGGAGCCGCTCATGAGCGCCAGCTTGGCGTCCTTGGCGCCATCGAGCACCTTCTCCACCAGGGCGACAAAGGCGGCCTCGTCGCCCGAAGCGTCCTTGACCGCAATGATATCGGCCTGGAGCATAACGCCCACCCGCTCGTAGCGCAGGGAATTGAACCGCTGGATACGGCCGTCGATCTCGTCGGCCGCCATGTCGGTGGCCACCAGCACGCCGATGCCGGTGGGGTGCTCGAACCGCTTCTCGTGCCGGTAGAGACAGGTCTCGCCGCCCAGGGCGATCTCGCTCTCCGGACCGCCGAACTTGATGGTGCGGATCGGCGGCGCCGAGGCCTCGCCAATCGTCGCCTTGGCCTCCTCGCTCACGTGCGGGCAGGCCTCGATGGATATCTGGCCGGCGGCCACCTTCATGCCGAAGGCGAGACAGGTCGGGATGCCGCAGTCGCCGCAGTTGGTCTTCGGCAGCATCTTGAGAATCTGAATCCCGGTTAACGCCATTGGTATTTCCTCCAAAGCTCGAAAAAATTCGCAATTCCGGCGCCCCGGCTCACGATGGGGCCGCGGTCACGGCCGGCCGCCGGCCGGATGCCGTCATCAGACCGCAGACTCCATCTCCAGGGCCGGATGTCCTTTCTCCTTCAGGAACTTGAGCACCTCTTCCTCAGTGGTGCCGTTCTCCTCGGTGGCGATCATGTCGAACAGCTCGGGCATGCCGATCTCTTCACAGCGGGCCCGCAGTTTGTCCTCCAGCTCGTCTTTCAGCATCTTCGGCATCCACACCACCCGCTTCAGGCCGCCCTCGGCCTTGAACAGCTTCTTGCTCGTGAGGTAGTGCTTGGAGACGCCCATGAAGCCCGGCGTCTGCGCCCCGCCACCGGTCATGCCGGCCAGGGTGGTGAACTTCATGCCCGAAGGCGTCATACCGAGATAGTCGCGGTTGACGATCATGATGCCGTTACACTGCGGCAGCATGGCGGCGATGGCCTCGAAGCAGCCGCAGGCGGTCATGGGGTTGACCATGAGCGAGTAGCAGGAGAGCTCGGTGACCGCGCCACGCGACGCCTGGGCCACGAACTCGTTGATGCCGGCGAACACCCCAAGGTTCTCGTCCAGGCATTCGCCCTTCTCGATCGGCTGGTTTGGTCCCGTGGGGTTGATCTGATAGGAGGCCTTGCCGTCCAGCCAGTTGTAGGCGCCGCACATGCCGACCCGCTCCGGGGTGATGACGCACACGTGACTCGGGGCAAAGGACTGGCACAGGGTACAGGAGTAGAACACCTCCTCCGACTCGTCGGTCATGGAGCCGAGCCGTTCGTCCCGTTCGGCGTACACCTTGCGGGCCAGTTCCTGCACCTCCTCCACCTTGTCCGGATCGGTGTAGATCTTGACCTGCACCTTGTCGAGGATGGCGCCGAACTCCTGGTGCAACTTGCCGTGGAGCACCTTGCCGATGTGTTCAAAGGAGAAGCCCTTTTCCACCGCGCCCTTGCCCACGCGCAACCACATGATGTTGCGCTGGCCAATGTGCATGATGCCCTGAATATAGTTGATCAGGTGGTGGAACTGGCGCTCGAGGATCGGCTCGAAGTCGGACTGCATCTCGCGGCCGGCCACCTCGACCAGGATGGCGAGCGGCAGCTTGTCGCCCTCCTTGATATCCTTGATGTCCGGCCCCTCCACGGTGACCAGGCCGTCCTCCACCTCGTGCAGCTCCTTGGAGACCAAGACCTCCACCGCTGAGGTGCGGCCGCCGCCGCACTCCATGTACAGGTCGTCCTTGCGGATCCGCTCGCCCTCAAAGGCCGGGCCGTAGGAGAGCGGAATATCGATCTTGGAGACCGTGACCTTGAGCCCGCGCACCTCGATGGCCTTCTGGACGATCTCGTCGTGCGGCACCTTGGAGACAACGTGCTCGTAGGTGCAGATGCCCGTGGGCAGGACCTCGGGAATATCCCAGTCGGAGATGGTCGGGAAGCCCCAGTTGATGGCGCCGGCGGCGTTGGCGTACCATTCGTCCGACACCGGGCCAAAGGCCATGACAAAGGCAAAGGTCCGGTCCTTGTTGTAGAGCAGATTGCCCTTGTAGTCGCCTGGTTTGATGCCGCCAAAGGCGAGCGCCACGCGGCAAGCGAAGCCGATGGCGAAGACCGCGGTGGTGTAGGACGGGCCAAAGGGCACGAGCCGGGTGTTCCAGCCGATCTGCACGTCGTTGTCCAGGAGCTGCTGGGCCATGTGCACGCCGTCGGTGTGGTCGTGCATGAAGATGTAGAGGTTTTTCTCCTGCAGCTCGAGGGCGATCTTGCTGGCGATCTCCTTGGTGGGCGGCGCGCCCATGATGGCGGCGAAGCCGGGCGCGGTGCCGTCCACGAACTCGACGCCGCGCTTCCGGAAAATCACGTCGTCCGCCGCGCCGAGCCAGATGTTGCTGTCAGTGGGATCCTCGGTCTTGGTGTAGAAGTTCGGATCCTCGAGGTAGCGGATGGCCTCGAACATCTCTTCGGCAAAAAAGGTGGCCATGCCGGCGTCCAGGGCCGGGGCGAGGTAGGGCAACCACAGCTTGTCCGAGACTTGGGGCGGCAGGAGCTTGCGGCACTCGGCGAAGATATCCTTCATGTCGCCAAGTTTGCTCACCTTGGCGCCCAGCATCGAGTAGATGATGGGCAAAAAGTAGGCGGTGTTGGGAAAGGCGACCTCCTGGTCGGGCCCGTACTTGGCCAAGGCGGCTTCGTACTTCTCTTCCGCCATATCGACGATCTTGTGGGCGCCCCGGATGGCGGCCGAACAGATTATGTGGGACATGGGATGAACTCCTCGTCTCGTTTTATGGTTAAACGGTAACCCCGATGCGGTTATTTATTCCCTTTTCAGCCGAGCAGACCGTTGATCAGGGCCTTGGTGAGGGCAATGGCCCGCGGATGGCGCATGATCAACAGTTCGCCGCCCGCGAGCAGCATACAAGAAGCGGTGATCGCCTCCATCAACACACCGCGGGTCTCCTGATCCCCGAGCATGTCGTCGGACGGCAGCCGGGTCTCTTTGGTCTTCCATACCTCACGGCCGAGATTGCAGATGATCGGCACCTGAAGCTTGTCGTCTTGCTGGGTGAGGGCGGCGAGCCGGATACGCTCCATAACCGAATAAGTGTACTCAATGCCGTACCCCAAGGCGCCGATGGAAGGATCCATGAGGATCTTGTCAAGGCCCATGCCCAGGTTCTCGAGCAGGATGTTGAGCTGCTTGGCCAGGTTGACGTCAATGGGCGAGGCGGCCACCACCGGATGGCCAAAGGCCATAGCCGTGGCGCCCAGCGACCGGAAGTTGGAGTCGGTAAGCGGCGCCAGACAGACCCGCTTGTCGTTCACCAGCGCGGTGATCTCCCGCAGGGACTCGGTATCCTTTTCCGCGTTGCCGCAGCCCCAGACCACCACCGGCACGTCCACCGCGGCAATGATATCGGCCGCGATCTTGGCCGACTCGGCGGCCGGCTTGTTGGCCCCGTTGGGATCGGTGCCCACAAGCGAGACGCACAGGGCCTCGGCGTTATAGGTCTTGACACATTTCTCGGCCCAGGCAACCGGATCGCTCAGCACGTCCTCAAAGTGGCGGGCCAGCGGCTCGGGCCATTCGGTGGGCGTGATGTCCAGCACTTCCATAGCGATGCGCGGCGGCTGGCCGCCCTCACCCTCGAAAAGATGGAAAGGAAGCACGCCTGCGCCGCCAACCACGAACGGCTTGTCGTCGCCGCCAATGTTGACCTCGCGAATAGCGCCGCTGTAGCTCAGTTTGTAGTGATCTTCGGGCACCTTGGAGCCCCGCTCGGCCAGCGGCGTCTCCTCCAGCGCCAGCCGCGGCGCCTCGCCCGTGTCAGCGGCTGGAGCGGCGGCGGCCTCCTCTCCCGCCTTCTTCTCTTCCTCGGCCTTCTTGGCCGCCTCTTCTTCCGCCTTGCGCCTGGCCTCTTCCTCGGCCTTTTTCTTCGCCTCTTCCTCGGCCTTGGCCTTGGCGGCGGCCTCCTCTGCCGCCTTCCTCTCTTCCTCGGCCTTCTTGGCCACCGCATCTTCCTCTGCCGCCTTGGGCGGGGCCGGCGGCGCAGGCGGTGGGCCACCGGCTGGCGGCGCAGGGG
>WFOD01000156.1 GCA_015488275.1 Deltaproteobacteria bacterium | reverse complement strand
GTCAGATGTGTATAAGAGACAGGACTGCTAGCAGCCCGTTTTTCAACGGGCTGCTAGCAGTCTGTCGAAAAGTCACCCCTGGCTTTTCCGGCCATCGGTTGGCCAAAACAAAGCTTCGGTCAACCTCACGAATCCCTTGGCTCCTTTGTCATGCATCTTCATCCTCGTCCTTCTGCTTGGTGTTCCGCAGACTGACGCCTGCGGCCACCACGGCGGCGCCCACCGCTGCCCCCACGGCTGCCGCGGCCAGGGTGGAGGCGCCTTCTCCTCGTGGCGGCTTGGCCGGGGCGAACTGGGTTGGAGGGGTGATGTACAGGGGGCGCGCCGGCGAGAAGAGGGGCGCATGAAAACCGACCCCCTGCTCCGAGCAGCCGAAACAGGGATGGCCAGTGTTCACCGGCCAGACCCCTACGTCGTTGAAACGCAAGGTTGGGCAGTTGTTGAACGTCTCCGGTCCCTTGCACCCCAGTTTGTATAGGCACCAGCCCTTGCGGTGGCCTTCGTCGCCGAACCGTTCGGCAAAGCGGCCAGCGTCGAAGTGGGGGCGGCGCTCGCAGTTTTCATGGATCAGGCGGCCGTAGGCGAAGGCCGGCCGGCCCTTGTCGTCCAACTCGGGAAGTCTTTTGAAGGTGACGTAGTAAAGGACCGTGGAAAGGAAGTTATACGGGTTGGGCGGGCAACCCGGGATGTTGACCACTGGGATGCCGCTGTCTGCCAGGATCTCCGCCACGCCAACGGCGCCGGTCGGGTTGGGATCGGCCGAGGGAACGCCTCCCCATGAAGCGCACGAGCCGATGGCGATCACCGCCGCCGCCTTGGGCGCGGTCTCCCGCAAGATGTCCACCACCGGCCGCCCGCCCACCTTGCAGTAGACGCCGCCATCCTTGGTGGGAAACGAGCCTTCGCAAACGAGGACGAACTTGCCCTCGTTTTCCGCGATCATCTTTTCCCGGTACGCTTCGGCCTGGCGGCCCGCGCCGCTGTTGAGGGTCTCCGAGTAATCCAGGGAGATAAGATCCAGGATCAGGGTCTCCAGGGTGGGATGGCCGGCCCGGAGGAGAGTCTCGGTGCAGCCAGTGCATTCCTGGGCCGAGAGCCAGATGACCGATGGCCGGCGCGGCGAGGTGGCCGCTGCCGCGATGCGGGGCGCCATCTCCAGCGGCAGCCCCATTGACGCGGCCATGATCGAGCAGAACTTGACGAAATCCCGCCGGTTGATGCCGGCAGGGGCCTCGGCCCCAGCGAACGGTCGCCGTGTGCCCATCGGTTACCCCCTTTTGCTGGCCGTTGTTAGGAAGATGTGCCTAGGTGTATCTACCTAGACTTCCGATAGCAGAATCGCCCTGGGAAAGTCAAGCAAAAAATATATTTTTTTGAGCAAACACAAGAGGATAATGAAAGAAAACAATTAAATTCTTGAATGCTGGGTTATGGAGGGATTCCCCGAATGAGGGAACGTTATGGGAGCAAAAAAAAACAGGGCCCCGCAGGGCCCTGTTTGCTGGCGCAACCAACCGCTGGGCGGCAAGGTGCGTTTACGCCTTTTTCTGCGGCGGTTCGGGCACGTTGTCGCCGTGGCAGTCCTCGCAGTTGTACTGGCCGGTGATACCGTACTCGCGGCCGCAGGAAAAGTCGCTTTGCGCCTCGTACTTGCCGTCGTGCCAGGCGTTGAGCAGCTCGACCAGCCGATAGGCGGTGCTCGCCGCTACCCGGGCGCAGCGGTCTTTGCGCTCCGGGCTCTTGAGCGGATAGCCGGCGGCCTTCATCCACCGGCCCACCGAGATATGGCACAGGGGTGAGTCGCTGGTAGTGGTGATGATCTTGGTGGAGACCCGCGGCGAGGCGGGTTTGAAGGTGGGCAGGGCGGTCTCGGAGTAGAACTGCATGATGTCGGCCGCGATCTGGTGCCCTTCGTGGGCGCCGGCGATCCGCGGGCCGATGATCAGGTTGGCGATGATATTGGCGCCGGCCGGCGAACCGCAGATCGTGCCCCAGCCCACCTGGCCGCCCTCCAGGAAGACGAAGGCGTCGGCCGGAAACGAGGTGTAGGGCTCGCCGATCTTTTCACGCAACTGCTGCACAACGCTGTTGATCACCGCGCCGCCGCAAAAGACCCGGTACCACTCGTTGTAGGCGATCTCCGCCGTTTTGCGCGGGTCGAGCTTTTTGTACGGCCACGGCCATTTTTCGGTGCTCCCCCCTTTGGCCGCCGCCGACTTTACCAGGCCCCCCAGTTGGCCAAGCATGACCCCGGTGGCCAGGGCGCCGGTACCGATCAGCATTTGCCGCCGGGACACGCTGGTCTTCTGGATGTTCTCGTTGGACATAACTCTCTCCTCCTTGCTTGTTGTGTTGCCACATGGCTCTGGCTTACTTTTTTATTGTAAGCCACCCCGTCGTCACCGTACCAGCAAGCGCTTTCCTTGCAAATATGGCAAATTGTCGCACCACGCTGTGGTAGATAGGGGTGCCGGCGGAGGAGAGGAGAGGGAAGGGACACCCTGCGATCGCTTACGCGCGTTATCAGTCCGTTGAAAAGGGGCCGTGTTCGTCCCCGATGTCGCGCAAGCGGGCGATGGCCGCCTCCAGCTTGCCGATAGCCGTTTTGAGAGCCTGGACCTTTTCCCGTTCCTTGGCCACGATGGCCGCCGGCGCGTTGGCGAGGAACTTTTGGTTGGCGAGCTTCTTTTCCGCCTTGGCGAGCTGTTGCTGCTGCTTGCCCAGTTGCTTCTCCAGCTTGGCCATTTCGGCTTCGATATCTACGAGGCCGGCGAGCGGCACGTAGATCTCGATATCGTCCAGCAGATAGGTGGCCGCGCCTTTGGGGATCTCGCCTTCGGCCAGCACGTTGAGCGACTCGGCCTTGGCCAGGGCGAGAATGGTGTCCGAACAGGCGGCAATGAGCGAGGCGCGGGTATCGTCGGCGCAGATTACGTTGGCCGTGATCCGGGCCGAGGGGTGGATGCCCATTTCGCTGCGGATGTTGCGCAGGCCGGTGATCACCCCCATGACCGTGCGCGCGGCCCGTTCGGCCTCTGGATTGTCCCATTCGCCGAACGGTTCGGGAAAGGGCTCCAGCATAATGGTGCGCCGGTCGCCGGGGAGCACCCGCCAGATCTCTTCGGTAATGAACGGGGTAAAGGGGTGCAGGAGCTTGAGGATGATCTCCAGGGCGTGGAGAAGGACGGCCTGGCACATCCGGCGTTCCTCGGCCTGGTCGCTTGCGAGGATGGGTTTGATCCACTCCAGGTACCAGTCGCAGAACTCGTGCCAGACAAACTGGTAGATGGCCGAGGCCGCCTCGTCGAAGTTGTACGCGTCAAGGCTGTCGCGCACCGCCCGCACCGTGGCGTTGGCCCGCGACAGGATCCACTGGTGCACCAGGTCAAGGGACTCGATGGCAAAGACGCATTCACGCCGCTCGTTGCATTCCTGGAGGTTGGCGAGCGAAAAGCGGGCCGCGTTCCAGAGTTTGTTCATGAAGTGGCGGTAGCCCTCGATCCGTTCTTCGGCCAGTTTGATGTCGCGGCCTTGGGCGGCAAAGGCGGCCAGGGTGAAGCGCAGGGCGTCGGTGCCGTACTTGTCCATCAATTCCAGGGGATCGAGGACATTACCCTTGGACTTGCTCATTTTCCGTCCGTGCATGTCGCGCACGAGCGCATGCAGGTACACGTCGCGGAACGGGATATCGCCCATGAAATGGATGCCCATCATCATCATGCGGGCGACCCAGAAAAAGAGGATGTCAAAGCTGGTGATCAGGGTCGAGGTGGGGTAGAACATTTCGAGCTCCCGCGTCCTTTCCGGCCAGCCCAGGGTGGAGAAAGGCCAGAGGGCCGAGGAGAACCAGGTGTCGAGCACGTCGGGCTCCTGGACAAGCTCGCCGGCGCCGCATGCCGGGCAGCGGTCCGGGTCCTCGCGGCGCACCACCAGCTCGCCGCACGCTTGACAGGTCCAGGCCGGAATCTGATGTCCCCACCAGATCTGGCGTGAGATGCACCAGTCGCGGATGTTGTCCATCCATTCGAAAAAGGTCTTCTCCCAGTGGTTGGGGAGGATGCGGATCTCGCCGTTGCGCACCGCTGCGGCCGCCTTGTCGGCCAGGGGTTTGACCGACACGAACCACTGTTTGGACAGCGTGGGCTCCACCACAGTGGCGCAGCGGTAGCAATGGCCCACCCCGTGCTGGTGCGGCTCCACCTTTTCCAACAGGCCGGCGGCCTCGAGATCCTTGACGATCTTCTCGCGGCAGGCGAACCGGTCCAGCCCGTGATAGGGGCCGGCGTTTTCGTTCATGGCGCCAGAAGCGTCCATCACCTTGAGCGCCGGCAGGTCGTGGCGGCGGGCGATCTCGAAGTCGTTGAGATCGTGCGCCGGCGTCACCTTGAGGGCGCCCGTGCCGAACTCCCGCTCCACGTGCTCGTCGAACACGATGGGAATCTTGCGCTCCATCAGCGGCAGGATCACCGCCTTCTCCGGCAGGTTCCGGTACCGTTCGTCTTCGGGATGCACGGCCACCGCTGTATCGCCGAGCATGGTCTCCGGCCTGGTGGTGGCCACCACCAGGTAGCCGCCGCCCGAGGCAAAGGGATAGCGGATGTGGTAGAGCTTGCCGTCCGTTGGCTCGTGCTCCACCTCCAGGTCGGCGAGGGCCGTGCGGCAGCGGGGGCACCAGTTGATGATGTAGTCGCCCCGGTAGATCAAGCCTTCCTCGTAGAGGCGGACAAAGACCTCGCGCACGGCGCGCGACAACCCTTCATCCATCGTGAACCGCTCCCGCTCCCAGTCGCAGGAGCAGCCCAAGCGCTTGAGCTGGTGAATGATGCGGCCGCCGGACTCCTTTTTCCAGCGCCAGACCCGTTCGACGAAGCGTTGGCGGCCAATGGCGTGCCGGTCCGTGCCTTCGGCCGCCAGTTGCCGCTCCACCACGTTCTGGGTGGCGATGCCGGCGTGATCCGTACCCGGCAGCCACAGGGTGTTGTACCCCTGCATCCGGCGGTAGCGGACCAGGATGTCTTGCAGGGTGTTGTTGAGCGCGTGGCCGACGTGCAGCACGCCGGTGACGTTGGGTGGCGGGATGACGATGGAAAAGGCCGGTTTGTCCGGTTGCATGGTGGCGCGGAAGGTTTTGTGCTCCTCCCACCACTGGTACCATTTGGCCTCCACGTCGTGGAATTCGTAGGCCTTGGGAAGCTCGTAGCGCTGGTCGTCCTTGCTCATGGTCGTTGTTCCTATCGCTGCCGGGAGCGGGGCCTGGCCGCCTGTGCGCTACAGGACGCTCCACGGTTGGGGCAAGAAGATCTCCGAATAGATGTTCATGGCGAACCGGTCGGTCATGCCGGCGATGAAATCCACCGCCTTGCGGCTGGGCGGGGTGTCCGGCGCGTACACGATATCGGTGGCGCACCGCTCGTGGTTTTCCTCCAAGTAGTGGTACAGGTCGCGGATGAGCTTCATCGCCTTTTGAAAGTCCTTGCCTTCCACCAGTTGGCGGTAGACCCGCCGGTTGAGAAAGTCCCGGAGCTGGTGGATGGTGTCGAGCATGTCGGGGCTCAAGGCAAGCTGCGGCCGTCCCTCTTGCGACGTCCTTTCACGGGTGGCGGTCACCAGATCCCCCACCATTACCGCGATCCGGCGCGAATAGGTGTCTCCCAGCCGGTCGGCAACGCCGTCCGGCAGATCGGCGGGCCGGATCACGCCGGCCCGCAGGGCGTCGTCAAGGTCGTGGTTGACGTAGGCGATGATGTCCGCGACCCGCACCACCTGGGCCTCCAGGGTGACGGGCAAGTCGGCGTCCGCCGCCGGCAGGATATCGGCCAGTCCCTTGGAGTGCTTGAGAATACCGTCCCGCACCTCAAAGGTGAGGTTGAGGCCGGCTCCCTTGTTTTCCAAAAAATCCACCACCCGCAGGCTCTGTTCCGCGTGGCGGAAGCCGCCGGGCACCAGCTCGTCGAGCACGGCTTCGCCCGCATGACCGAAGGGGGTATGGCCGAGATCGTGTCCCAGGGCGATGGCCTCGGTGAGCGGCTCGTTGAGCCGCAGGGCCACGGCCACCGTGCGGGCGATCTGAGCCACTTCCAGCACGTGGGTCAGGCGGGTGCGGTAGTGATCCCCGGCTGGGGCCAGGAACACCTGGGTCTTGTGTTTGAGCCGGCGGAAGCTTTTCGAGTGAATGATCCGGTCGCGGTCGCGCTGGAACGCTGTCCGGATGGGGCAGGCTGGCTCGGGCCGCCGCCGGCCCCGGCTCTGGGCCGCCAGGCAGGCGCATGGCGAGAGGATCTCTTTTTCGAGCCGTTCTGTCTCTTCGCGGATGGTCATGCGCTTTCGCCGTATCTGCTCCCAGGGCGCCCCATCTGCGGTGTCATCGGCCCGTCCGGCAGCGCCGGTTTGTCTTCCCTCCGGCCGAAGCCCACGGCCCATCAACTCGCCAGTGGCCAGGCGGACCAGGGCCCACCGGACGGGCGTCCAAACCTGGCAAACATACTGGTAATCATGGGCGTGGTCAAGGGTTGGCTCCGATGCGGGTGAGCGCCTGGCGGATTCGCGCGTGCCCCGGGGCAAGCTCCAGGCCGCGCCGGTAGCTCGCATGCGCCGCTTGCCGGTCGCCTAATCCTTCTTGCGCCCGGCCAAGATAGTACCAGCGCCAGCCAGTGGGCCCCTGATCCACGGCTTGCCGGAGAAAGGGGAGGGCGTCGGCAAAGCGCCCCATCTTGACATATACCCGGCCCAGGCGGTAGGCGACGTCTTCGTCGTCTGGATCCACCTCGAGTTCTTTTCGGTAGTTGGCCAGGGCGGCCTCGTACTCTCCCAGGTATTCGTAGCAGGCCCCGATATTGAAATAGGTGTTGTTGCGGCGCGGATTTTTCGCCAGCGCGGTGCGGAAAAGTTCGATGGCCTCCCGGTAGAGCCCGGCCTTGAGCAAGCGGAAACCGGCCTTGTGATAGGCGTCGGCCGTGTCCGCCGCTGCGGCCAGCCGTGGTTCGATGCGGCGCAACAGGGCCTTGCGGCGGCTGACGAAGTCGGGCAGTCGGGCGGTGGCCTGCCGGAGCCAGCGGCGGGTGAACCGGCAGTCGCCGAGCAACCGTTCGGCGTGCACGGTGAAGGCCACGGGGTCGAAATCGAGATAAGGGGCGATACGCTGCTCGACGGCGCCGAGATTCTGCTGGACTTCCACCGCGGTCTTGAACCGCTCGTACCCCCGCTGGCGGAGGCGGCTCATGGCGAACTCCAGGGCCGGATAGTCGAGGCGGTTGGCCACGCCGTTGGGGTCGCCGATCAGGGGAGAGATGTCGGGGGCGAGCAGGCAGTAGGCCACCCAGGCGGGTTCGATCTGAAAGCGGCTGCGGAAGGCGGCGGCCAGCGCTGGCTCACGGGCCACGGCCAGGCCGTTGTACGGCGCTATTGGCTGGTCGGAACACAAAAGGAGAAAATAGGACGAGCGCACCCAGGCCAAGGCCACGTGGCCGAAGACGCGGCTGAGGGTGCGCAGCATGATCTGGATGCCCTCGTCGCCCACCCGCGAGTCCACCCAGGTGACGTAGAGCCCGTCTGGCGTGAGCCGCGCCTTGACCGCTGTGAGAAAGTCCTCGGTGTACAGCTTGGCCGAGCTGAAATAGAGCGGGGTGGTCACCGTGTTGACCACCAGCGAGTAGCGCGGCCCCTGTTCCTTGACAAAATGGATTGCGTCGTCATGGATGAGGCGCACCCGTGGATTTTGGACAATGCCAAAGTTGTAGGCGCGCATCCGGTGGAGGTTGGCCAGGACCACGCCGTTGATCTCTACCCCGTCGGTGTGGGCAAAGAGCTGGCCGACAACGCCGGCGGTGTTGCCGCTGCCCACGCCCAAGATCAGGGCCCGGTCGAGGCGGGGGGCATAGCTCGCCGCCACCGCCCCCACCAGGGGCTCCCAGGGCGAGTCCAAGGTCATGCTGATATAGCCGTTGATAAAGAACCGCGGCCCGCTTTTGGTGGGCAAAATAGAAAACACGTCCTGCGGCCCCTTGAAGGTCTGGGGCAGGCCGAGTTCGTTGCGGGCCTCGTCCAGGTCGGCGGGAGAGTCAAAGGCCGTGTGACCGAGGTACAGCAGGTTTTCGTCCCAGAACCGCGGGCCGAGGAGGGTGGCGGCCAGGGCCAGGAAAAGGGCGGCCACGGCCGACCGGCTGCGCGGTGCCAGGATCAGGGCGCTGGCCGCGGCGCACAAGATGACCGTCATGAGGATGACGCCGTAGTCGAGCCGCGGGTGGAGGACAAAGACCATGAGCAAGAACCCCAGCGCATTGGCCAGGGAAGACCAGAACAGGAGGCGGCCGGAGGCCTGGGCCACGCCTCCGGCGGCCTGTTTTTCAGGGAGGTGCCGCCGGAGCAGGGCGGGAATGGTGGCGCCAAAGCCGGCCGTGGGCAGGCCGGCGGCCAGCAGGAGGAAAAGGAATTTGGCCAGAGGCGCGGGGAGCAGGGGGTGCCAAGCGGCGTAGGCGCGGGCCAGAAGCGGAAAGGCGCAAAGGAGGACGGTCAGGCCCCAGGAGGTTATGACCATCAAGGGGCCAAAGCCGAGCCGCCAACGTTTTACGGCGTACGATCCGCCAGCGATGCCGGCGAACACCAGGCCAAGGACCAGGGCAAAGGTGTCGCGAAACGGGCCGAAAAGGCATTCGGCAAGTTTGATCAGCAGCAGTTGGAAGACCGCTGACCCGATGCTGGCCATGACCAGGGCGGCGAGTGGCCGGTGACGGGACGGCGTCTCCTGCCGGGCCGGCGCTGGCGCGGGAGAGGGGGGCGGGATGCGCGGCAGGGGCCGGCGG
>WFOD01000155.1 GCA_015488275.1 Deltaproteobacteria bacterium | reverse complement strand
GTTCACTGGCGTTGCTCGTGGCAAGCGTGTCAGACCAGCGCCGATGCGACTTGGCAAGGCCCGTTACACCGCGCCCAACCTCACGAATTGCTTGGACTTTTCAAGCCCGGCGCAATTCGGCGGCACGTCCCTGTGCCGCACACAGCCGTTTTTCAACGGGCTGCTAGCGCTTGCGGCGGCCGGCCACCTTGCGGATCGCCATCACCGCAAAGTCGCGGAGCAAACGCACCGACTTGACCTCTGCCGCTGTCAATCGCGGCCGGCTGGCCAGCCGGTCGAGATAGACGAGCCCAATGGGCTTGTTGTCCACCCGCACGGGGAAGAGATAGACCTGCCGGTCGGCCACCAGCGGTTGCAGGTTTTCAGGAAAGGCTGACGCCTTGGAGCCGGGCAGGGCCAGATCCTTGCCGGTTTTGAGGGCCATTGGCATGGCGAGCTTAACGTTGTCGAGCGCATGGCGAAAAGAGGAGACCCGCGACTTTTCGATATCACCCAGGCAGAACCGCCCCACCAGCGCCGGCTGCTTGCCCCTGATCTCGAGGATCATGAACACCACGCGGTCGAAGCCGATGCCGTGGTAGAGCCCTTCAAGGAGCTGCACGTAAAAGGCGTTCAAATCAAAGGGCCCCATGAGCGTCTCGGTGATATCGTGCACATAGTCGTTCACCGACTTGTCCTTGGAGACGGGCAGGGCCCGGGTCTGGGTGTCTTCCTCCAGCACAGCGTCGTTTGGCTCGCCGTCCTCCGCGCGGCCGCCCTCGCCTCCCGGCCGTTCCGCCTGCCGGGCCGCGGCCTGGAGACGGCTGCGGAACTTGAGCTTGGCCAGGCCGGCCCGCAGGGAGTCGGAGATGTCTTCGGCCGCCTCCACCGCGTGCTCCACAACGCCTAGGGCGTCCTCCACATCGGTCTTCATCATCTCGCCGTATTTGTCCAGCAAGGGCGCGAGGGGACGGCCGTCGCACACGCAGTCCACCAGGCGGTTGGAGAAATCGGCCATACAGCGCAACATGCCGGCCGAGTCCATCGAACTGATGGGCGGCGGCGGATCGGGAGACATCGATTCGGCGATCTGGTCGGCCAGGTTCCAGAAGCGGGCGATCTCGCCGCCCAATTCTGGATAGCTCATGCCCAGGATCTCCTTGGCCGCCGCCTCCTCGCTCTTTCCCCGGCTGGCCATTTGTTGCACCTTCCGGTACACGTCCGGGGCGTAGATGCAGACCATCGTCTTGCCCAGGTTGTGGAGCAGGGCGCAGATGAACGCCTCTTCGGCCGGCACGTGGAGCTCTTTGTTCACCGCCATGTCCCGAGCGCTGACCGCGCTGACAAAGGCCCGGGTCATGAGTTTGGTGATCTCGTCTTTGTCCAGGCCGGCTTTGACAAAGTCCTCGAACAGGGCCACGCCGGTGGCCAGGTCCCGCACCGCGTCGAAACCGAGCACAGTCACCGCCCGCGATATCGAACTCACCTTACGGCCCACCGCATAATAGGCCGAATTGACCACCTGCAGCACCTTGTTGGTCAAGGAGTAATCCTTGAGAATCACCCGCGACAACTCGTAAGCAGCGCTGCGGGAACTGTGGGTGAGGGAGATGAGCTCCTGGACGTTGGTGGACATGGCCGGCAGCTCGCTCATGTTGATGGCGGCCAGGAACTCGGCGAGCTTACCGGTGGGCTGTTTGTTCTGGGTCTCGTTCGACGCGCTCATGGAACCGATTGTATCAAGATAAGGACAGACACCCAAACGGTTTTCGCAGGCACTGCGGGCGAAGACAAAAGCTTTCTTCCAGCAAAGCAGATGTGATAGGATTGCAAAAGACGGGTGGAAATGCAAGCAAGAACCCCGAGGGAGGAAGGCGCCCATGCCCGAGTACTGGATCTGTCTCAAGGACACCATTGTCACCCGCTTCGCCATCGAAGAAGGAGAATCACTGGTCATTGGCCGCGGCACGGACGCCGATGTCACCCTGGACAACACGGCCATCAGCCGGCACCACACGCGGCTCACCTTGCAAAGCGGCATCCTGATGGCCGAGGATCTCGCCAGCCTGAACGGCACCTTTGTCAACGGGGCGCGGATTACCGCGGCCACGGCGGTAAGCGAAGGCGACACCCTGCACATCGGCAAGTTCAGCGTGGTGGTCGCTGGCACCCCTGGGATGCGCGAGGCCGTCTCCCAGGCGCTCCCCACCGATCTCGATGAAGAGACGGTGTTCGTCGGCCGGCGGCAGCCCCAGGCCCCCGCCGGACAGAGCAAGGCGCCGCCGCGCCGCGACAGCCGCCGGCTCATGGTCATCGCAGGCAACGGCCGCCCCAAGGAACTCGACCTCGCCGGCCGCACCACGGTCAAGCTCGGCCGCGACCCAGACGCCGATCTCCACCTGCCCGGCTGGTTCATCGGCAAGGCCCAGTGCTATATCGTGCTGCGTGACGGCGCCCATTTGCTCATCCCACAGCGGGGCTGGGTCAAGACCCGTCTCAACGACCAACCGGTGACCGAGGAACGGCAGTTGCACAAGGGGGATCTGATCGGCGTCCGTGGTCACCGCATCCGCTACGAATAGCCAGCCGATCGCTCCACCATGCTGACCCGTTTTTTTGGGCGCAAAAAGGGCACAGCAGCCGGCAAGCCGGCCGCTGCCAGCCAAACGCATGCGCCAACGGCCACCATCTGGCAGGCAGGCGACTGCATCGCCGGCCGCTACCAGGTGCAGGAGGTGATGTCCGGCGCTATGGGGCGGGTGTACATCGCCCGTCATACCGCCTGGAACATCACCCTGGCGATCAAGAGCCCCCGCTCGCAAGTGCTGGCCGACACCGAGGGAATGCAGGCCATCCTCCGCGAGGCCGACGCCTGGATCCGTCTGGGCCTGCATCCCAACATCGCCTCCTGCTACTACGTGCTCACCATCGCCGATGTGCCCCACATCTTCATCGAGTATGTGGATGGCGGCAGCCTGGCCGACTGGATCAAGGCCGGCCGCTGCCGCGATCTGCGCACCACCCTCTCTTTGGCGGTGCAGGTCTGCCACGGCATGGCCTACACCCACAAACGGGGCATCATTCACCGCGACATCAAGCCGCAAAACATCCTGCTCACCAAGGGAGGCCTGGCCAAGATCACCGATTTCGGCATCCTGCTCTCCGTGGCCGAACGCCAGGCGGCCGGCGTGGCGGCGGAAGACGACAACGATCCCCGCCTCGTGGAGACAGGCTTTCGCGGCACGCCGGGCTTCGCCGCCCCAGAACAGTTTCGGGACGCCTCCCAGGTGGACGAGCGGGCCGATCTCTTCAGCTTTGGCGTCTGTCTGTGGCTCATGCTCTGCGGCCATAAACCGTACCGGGTCAACTACGAGCCCGCGCCCCTCCCCGCCCCGCGCCTGACAAGCGGCGAAGCGCCGCCACCCGTGCTCGCCGAGATCCTGCGGCGGACCGTGGCCTTTGATCCCGCTGAACGGTACCGCGATTTCGACGAGCTCCGGCGGCGGCTGAACGCCGCGCACGAAGAGTTGTTCCACTTTCCCTGCCCGTTCATGGAGCTGGCCCATATCGACTTACGGGCCGACAGTTGCAACAACCGGGCGGTCTCGCTCCTGGAGCTCGACCGGCAGGAAGAGGCCCGCCGGCTGCTGGACAAGGCCCTGACGATCAACGATACCCTGGAGGAGGCCATCTACAACCGGCTGTTGCTCGACGTGCAGAGCAACGGCGCCAGCGAGCGGCTCCAGCGGCGGATCAGCGTGGCCCAGCAGATAGCCGAGCATCCCGACTGGTTCGCCGATTTGGCCGCCTATGCGGCCGGCCAGGACCATTCCCTCCCCCCCTACCGCCTGTGCGTCCCCAAGCATACGGCGGAGATCTACCGGGAAGGACAGTTGGCCAAGGCGGCGCGGGACAACATCAAAAGTCTTTTCGCGGCCGGCGATTTTGAGACGTGCCAGGAAGCGCTCCTCGCCGCCTGGGAACACATCGGTTTTCGCCGCGATCAGACCTTTACCAAGATCTACTCCCGCTTGGCCCGCTCCGGCCGGCCGGGAGAGTTAGTCGGCATCCAACGCTTGGCTACCCTTTCCTCTGTGGGACGGCCGATCCAGGCCCTCTGCCGCGTGCCAGGAGGGGCGGCGTTGGCCGCGCTCACCAAGGAAGGCCGGCTTCTGGCCGTGGACCCCACCGCTCCTGGCCGGCGGCCGGCCTCTTGGCCGGACGCCCCCCCGCGCGTGCTCTGCCTGACAGCGACGGAGAACCGCCTGCTATTCGCCAGCGAAAAAGGACAGGTCGTTATCCGCACCTTTGGCCGCAAGGCAAAGTCCTCTGTGCAGGCCATCCAGGTTAAAGGGCGGATCACCAGTCTCGCCGCCCGCCACGACGGCCTCACCGCTGTAGGGTGCGAAGATGGCAGTATCTTCTTGTTCGACGCTGCCGGCAAACGCCTGGCCGTGCTGCAGGCCCCAGAGAGCGGCCCGATCTCGGCCCTGGTGCTCCCGCCACGCCGCAGCGTTGTCATCAGCGGCAGCGCCGATGGCTGCCTGCGTTTCTGGGATGCGGCAAGCGGGGAATGCGTGCGCCAGACAGAGGCGCACGCCCTGCCCGTGACCGGCCTCGACCTGGCCCCAGACGGGCTCTTGCTCGCCAGTTCCAGCGCTGACCGGCGCGTCCGGCTGTGGGACGTGCGCACCGGCGCCTGCGGGCACGACCTGGCAGCGCATGAAGAGACGGTGAGTGGCGTGCTCCTGACCGCCGACCACCGGTATCTCGTCACCGCCGGCGAGGACGACCTTGTAAAGGTATGGGATAGCGAATTCGGCCGCTGCCGTTTTACGCGCGATGGCCGCGGCGACGGTATTACGGCCCTTACCCGCGACCGCGCGGAACATATCATTGCCACCGGCCATCAGGACGGCGGCATCACCCTGTGGATGCTTGTGCGGAGGCTCGAGTTCTGAAACACCTCATGACCCTGTTCAGCCGACTCTTCAAACGGCCCAAGCGGCCCGCCCCCTTCCGCCTGGACGCCGGCGGCCGCACCGACACCGGCCGCATGCGCGCGGGCAACGAAGACTCCTTTGCCCTTTTGACCGACCGGCGTCTCTTCCTCGTGGCCGACGGCATGGGCGGTCACCGGGCCGGCGAAGTGGCCAGCAGGCTCGCCATCGAGACAGTGGCCGAGCAGACAGACCGGCAAAGCATCGCGGCCCTGGCCGACGACCCCCTCGCCGTGGAGCACTTTCTCGCCCGCGCCTTCCGCGCGGCCAACAAGGCCGTGGCCGCAGAGGCGGCCCGCGACACCACACGCCGGGGCATGGGCACCACCTTGCTCGCCGCCCTCATTCTCGGCGAGCATCTCCATACCGCCCACTTGGGCGACTCCCGTTGTTACCTCATGACCAACGGCCAACTCCAGCAGTTGACCACAGACCACAACGATGCGCCGGACTTTCCCAACGTTCTTACCCGGGCCGTGGGGATTGGCGCGGCCGACGATCCCGAATACCACCGCCACCCCCTCAACACCGGCGACCGCATTCTGTTGTGCACCGACGGCCTATGGAACATGGTAGGGGATGCGGCCATCGCCGACATGCTCGCCGCGGCCGCCACGCCGGACACAGCCTGCGAACAACTGGTACGCGCGGCCAACGAGGCCGGCGGCCGCGACAACATCACCGTGATCTGCATCTTTGTCGGGCCCGCGGCCTAACAGCCCGTTGAAAAACGGGCTGTGTGCGGCACAAGGACGTACCGCCGAATTCCGCCGGCCCTTTTTGTGTTTCCCCAGCCGGCAGCCGTGCCGAAGGCTCCAGGGGTGCGGAACGAACCGGGCCGTGCCCAGGGAAGACCCGAAAAG
>WFOD01000154.1 GCA_015488275.1 Deltaproteobacteria bacterium | reverse complement strand
TCCTGCACTCCGTGGTCTTAAACTACAGATGCGAACCCGAACGCATCTTTTCTTCCTTTTCCTTCCTCCCCCAAAGAACCGGGTCTCCCGGTTCGGAAGCCGCCCCCTGGGCGGCTTTTTTCATTGTCTCCACCAACAGGGTTCCCGCCTGCGGGCAGCGGCACCTCCCTGTGCCGCATCCAGCCCGTTTTTCACCGGGCTTGTTAATCTTGACGGGCGTCACAGCCTGCCCTCAGGATCAATACCAAACTTCTCCAACCGGTAGATGAGCACATGCCGGGGAATACGCAACAAGCGGGCCGCCTCGGAACGGTTGCCCCCGCTTTTGGCCAGGGCCTTGCGGATCAGTTCCTTTTCCACCTCCTCAAGCGAGATTCCCTCATCTGGAATGTCAGGCACCAGACCGCCGTTCGCCGCTCCGCTTCCCTGGCTCGCCAGTGGCGGACGCCAGTCGTCGATCACTTCGCCCCGGCGGAGAATGACACACCGCTCCACCGCATTTTGCAGCTCGCGGATGTTGCCCGGCCAATCGTAGGCCTGCATGGCGGCTAAGGCACGCTCGGAAAACCGCACACCGGGGGGCGCGCCAAGTTTGCGTAAGAAATGGGCCACCAGCGCGGGGATATCCTCTTTACGCTCCCGCAACGGTGGTAAATGCAGCGGGATGACACTCAAGCGGTAGAAAAGATCCTCGCGGAAACGGCCGGCGGCGATCTCCTCGCGCAGGTCGCGGTTGGTTGCCGCCACGATGCGCACGTCCACCTTTTCCGGCCGATCGGCGCCCACCGGCTCCACCTCTCCCTCTTGCAACACCCGCAGGAGCTTGGCCTGGAGCTCAGGCCGCAGCTCGCCAATCTCGTCGAGAAACAGGGTGCCGCCGTTGGCAGACTGGAACCTGCCCTTGCGGCTGGTCACCGCGCCGGTGAACGCGCCCTTAACGTGGCCGAACAGTTCGCTCTCGATCAGGTTCTCTGGGATGGCGGAACAGTTGACGCAGACCATCGGGGCGCTGCGGCGAGGGCTGTTCCGATGGATCAGCCTCGCAAGGACCTCTTTGCCCGTGCCCGATTCGCCGGTAATGAGCACCGTGGCCTCGCTGCTCGCCACCTTGAGGGCCGTGGCGAGCAGCTCCCGCATGGCTGAATTGGCGCTCTCCATGCCTTCGGTGGCCGTGATCCGGTCCACCTCTTGATGGAGCACCTGGGTGGCGTCCCGCAACCGGCGCAGTTCAAGCGCCTTGGCGCAGGTATGGCGCAAAGTGTCGCGGTCAAAGGGCTTGGTGATGAAGTTAAAAGCGCCGCGCTGCATCGCTTCCACCGCCATCTCGATACTGCCAAAGGCGGTGATGACGATCACCGGCGTCTCAGGGCTCGTCTCCTTGATCGTGGCCAGCACGTCGAGACCGCTCATATCGCCCAGCTTGACATCGGTGATCACCAGCTCAGCGTTGTACCGCTGGAACTCCTCGATCCCCTCAGCGCCCGAACCAGCGGTCCGTACCCGGAACCCCGCTTTTTCCAGGTGGTACTGGGTGACCCGCCGCAGGCTCGCATCGTCATCGATCAACAGGATCGTCGCGCTCATGATGCCTCCGCTTCTCCATCGGCGACCAGCAGATCCTCAGGCGCCCTCCCTCCCTGCCGCCAGCGGGGCCGCTGGGGCAAGAGGATCGTGAAACAGGCGCCGCCGCGCTGCGACTCGCAACAGGTGATACTCCCTCCGTGGTGTTCGACGATGCGCCGACTGATGGCCAGCCCCAGACCGGTGCCGTTTTCTTTCCCGGAAACAAAGGGATCGAATATCTCCTCCCGCCGTTCCTCGGCAATGCCCGGTCCGTCATCGCTCACCACCACCGCCACCTCGGCCGCCTCCCGCCGCTCCACCCGCAACCAGATGTTGCCGCCCGGCCCCAGTTCGTCGATGGCGTTGAGCAAGATATTCAAAAAGACCTGCACCATCTTGTCACCATCGCACAGCACCCCGGCGGCCGCCTCCTCTCCCTCGCTGTGCAAGGAAATACCCTTACGTTCAAGGTGGTGCGCCACAAGTTGCCGCACCCGCGCCAGGACCACGGACAGAGATTGGAGTTCGCCAGCCGCGGCCGGCCGGCGCTCAGGCCGCGAGAGCTGGAGCATCTCGCGCACGGTGCGGTCGAGGCGCTCCACCTCGCCGATCAGCATCCGGGCGAACTCGTACTTTTCATGACCGGGAGGAAACTCGTCGCAGAAGATCTCGCCAATGCCGCGGATCGAGGTGAGCGGATTCTTGATCTCATGGGCCAACGAAGCGGCCAAACGGCCAAGGGCCGAAAGCTGCTGCCCAGCGGCGAGCTGCTGCTCGGCCTCCAACAACTGGCGGGCCTGGCGGGCCAGGCGGCGGTAGGATCGTTCGAGCTTGGCGGACAACTCCTCGTACTTACGGCGCAGACGCGCCTCGCGACCGGCGATGAAGCCGGTGACCACGCCAGCGGCGATGTAGAGCACCACTTCGGTCAGCTCGCTCAAATACGCCTGGGGCGGACCACTGATATAGAGCACCAGATGCGGGATGAAGGCGAGCGACGCCAGAACGGAAATGACCACCCCGCCCCACAGACCGTACCATAAGGCGCCAAGCACGATGGGAAAGTAGGCCAGCCGGCGATAGGTGTCATGGAAGAACTTGTACTGACCCGGCGTATAGGTATGGAGAAAACCAATGGCCAGCACCATGACCACCAGGGCGAGAAAGAGGAGCACCCGCTTCCAGCCGGCGCGGCGCAGGATGGCAAAGGGAAAAAATGGCATCCCTGGCTCCCGACGGCCACCAGGCGGTCTCTGCGCCCTGCAACCAGACACCCGGCCCGCGAGGTCGCGACTCCGGCATACAAAGGAGCAACCCCGAGACCAGTTACGATCGCCTTTGGGCGGAGCAGAGACTCAAGTCCGGTAGTCGGCGTTGATTTTTACGTAATCGATGGAAAGGTCGCAGGTATAGACCGTGGCGGTCGCCGGCCCGGCCCCGAGGTCGATGGTCACGGTGAACCGCGGCCGGCGCAGCACCTCGGTGGCGCGCCTTTCGGCCCCAGGCCCGCAGCCGCGGCCCGCGGCCACCATCTGCACCCTGTCAAAGAACACCGCCACCCGTTGGGGATCAAACCGCACTCCGGCCCGGCCCGCCGCGCCCAGAATCCGGCCCCAGTTGGCGTCCTCGCCAAAAAAGGCGGTCTTGACCAGGGGAGAATTGGCCACCGTGCGGGCCACCCGATCGGCGGCCTGCCGGTCTGGCGCGCCCACGACCTTGATGGCCACACACTTACTCGCCCCCTCGCCGTCGGCGACAATGGCCAGCGCCAGATCGCGGCAGACCTCGGTGAGCGCGCGGGAGAAATCTTGCGCCGCCGGACCGGCGTCATCGGTGAGTGGCGCATGGTCCGCCATCCCCGAGGCGAGCAAGAGCACGGTATCGTTGGTCGAGGTATCGCCGTCCACCGTAATGGCGTTAAAGGTACCGTCCACGGCGGCGGCCAGCATTTGTTGCAGCCGGTCTGGGGCCACGGCCGCATCGGTGAGGATAAAGGCGAGCATGGTGGCCATGTTGGGCATGATCATGCCCGCTCCCTTGGCCATGCCGGCCACCACCACTGGCCGGCCGCTGAGGGAGCAGGTGCGGCGCGCGACCTTTGGCCGGGTATCGGTGGTCAGGATCGCCTGCGCCACCTCGGCCAGCCGCTCAGGGGCCAGGCGGTCAACGAGTGCTGGCATGGCGCGGGCAAACGGCTCCTCGGGCAACGGCTCGCCGATTACGCCGGTGGAGGCCACCTGCACCAACTCCTCGTCAATCCCCAGGGCCGCGGCCGCCAAGCGACCGGTGGCCGCGGCCGCGCGCATGCCCTGTTCACCGGTACAGG
>WFOD01000153.1 GCA_015488275.1 Deltaproteobacteria bacterium | reverse complement strand
GGGCCATGATCCTTGAGAGCAGCGATCTGTTGCAACCGGCCAGCCTGCTCCTCGATCCTGGCCGGCCGCAACCTCCTGGCTCGGAGAGGATGGATGGCGGTCACAGGGAGCCAGCAGGCGCGCCCCTGACCCTGGAGCAGGCCGAGCGGCGCTGCATCCAGCAGGCCCTGGCCCTGGCGGGCGGGAAAAAGGTGGCGGCGGCGCGGATGCTGGGCATCAACAAAACAACCCTTTGGCGCAAGATGAAGCGCTACGGCATGTTCGGCGAACCAGATCCGGCGGAATGAGGGGCTCCTTGTGCGCAGCCAAGCAAAAAACCCTGCCGGGCGTGGCAGGGTTTTTTGCTTGGCCTACAGGTTGACGACGCGGATCAGGCGGCGTTGAAGGCATCCTGCAGGGGCGGCACCGCCTGTTTCTTGCGGCTCATCATGCCGTCCACCCACACCGCCGGTCCGTCGATCTTGACGTTGTACGCCTTTTCGACAATGGCCGGGTCGTCGGAGACCACCATCACGTCGCTGCCTTCCTTCATGATATCGGTCAGCAGCAAGAGGACGGTATGGCGGCCGCCTTCTTCCTTCACTTCCTGGAGGGCCTTGTACAGATCGTCGCGGATGTTCTCCACCAGGGAGAGGTCCACCAGCTCGAGCTGACCGATGCCCACCTTGCGGCCGTTCATGTCAAAGTCTTTGTAGTCGCGGAAGACGAGATCCTTGGCCGGCACGCCCTCCACCGCCGACTTGGCCTTGAACATCTCCATCGCCCATGCCTGCATATCGTCAACGCCAGCGATCTTGGCCAGCGCCTCGCAGGCCTTTTTGTCGTCATCCGTGGTGGTCGGCGACTTGAACAGCACGGTGTCGCTGATGATGGCCGACAGCATCAGGCCGGCGATGTTGGCCGGGATCTCCACCTTGTTGACGTCGTAGAGGAACTTGAGCACCGTGCCCGTGCAGCCCACCGGCATGGCGCAGAAGAAGATCGGGTTGCTGGTGGTCACGTCGCCGATCTTGTGGTGGTCGATGATCGCCTTGATCTCGGCCTGGTCCAGGTTGTCCGGCGCCTGGGCGAGGTCGGAGTGATCGACAAGGGCGATGGTCTTGCCCGCCGCGTCGGTCATGATCTCGGGCGCAGCCACCCCGAACTTGTCGAGCACCACCTTGGTCTCCGGGTTCATTTCTCCCTGCATCACGGCAACGGCGTCCTCGCCCAGGGCCTTTTGCAGTTCCGCATAGGCGATGGCCGCCGTGACCGAATCGGTGTCCGGGTTCTTGTGTCCAACGACGTAGAGCGACATGGTTCAGCCTCCTTTGTTGATTGATGGGGTTCCGCCAAAGCCTGGCAGCCCGGTGGAAACGGGCTGGTTCAATGCGCTGAATCGCGGCTCACTCTAATGCTTGCCCCAAGGCGCGTCAAGGAGAAAAATGGCCGTAGCTTCGCCTCTCTCGCTGGAGCGAAAAAAGGCGGGCGATGGGCCCTGTCAAGGGCGGCTGGCCTTGATTTTCCCCCAAGGCGGTTGTATTACTGTGCTGCCGCTAACATGACAGGACAACAACCTGGGGCGGAATTTGTGCTGCCGCCAAGGAGGAATCGCATGTGGTTTGCGGGTAGCCGTCTCGCGGCCGTAGAGCCGCCGCGACCGCGTCGTGCGCGCGCCGTTTTGCCGTTGCTTTTTGGGATCTTCGCCACCCTGCTGGTTGGCTGCGGCCGGACGCCGGAATCGGCGGACAAGCCCATTGACCAGGAGCTCTACCAGCAGATCCTCGCCACGCTGCGGCAGGAAGAGTTCATCAAGATGGCGAGCCACTTTCGCACCAAGGCGGAGATCGACCGCTATCTCGGCCAGAAGCGGGCCGCTGTGTACCATGTGGCCACGGCGGAAGAGGACGGCAAGCTGTACGATGATTTCCGGCCGGCCGACACGTCGGTGTGCAACGGCTTCACCCTGGTGTACGATCCCAAGGACAAGCGGCTCGTTGAGATCGGCGCCGGGCTTGCCGAATCGCTCGGGAGCAAGGTGGAGCCCCTGCTCGACCAAGCCTTGGTCAAGATTCCCCAAAAGACAGAGCCTCCCTATCTCGCCCGCCAGGTTTACGAGTTCGGCTACGTGCCGTTGACCGACCGCCGGATCGCCATTGCGGTGGAAAAGTTTGTTTTGCCCAAGCACACCCTGTACGGAATGCTTTACCGGATCGAACCGGCGACGGGTGGCAAGGAGTAATTTGTGAGGGGGCAGATGGCGCTGTGCCGCGCACAACCCGTTTTTCAACGGGCTGCCATGCTGGGTGCGTCATACAAAAAAACCCGGCTAACCAGCCGGGTTTTTTTGTATGGTTGGGCAGGCGAAAAGGAAAGCGGCTCAGCCGCAGCTTGAACCGCAACCGCTGCATCCGCTGCCACCGCCTACGGGCCGGGCGGAGTAGATGCTAAAGCCGCTGCGGAAGCCGTCGTCCACAAAGTCCACCTTGATCTCGCCGCAGGCCTGGAGCAGGGTGCGGTCCACGAGAAAGGAAATGCCGTCTTTGTCGAACACCTCGTCGTTGTCCTTTTGCTCGTCCAGAGCAAGCCCCAGGGAGGGACCGCTTCACCCGCCCTGCATGAGAGCGATGCGGATCGCCGAGCTGATGTTGTGCTCCTGCAGGTAGCTCTTCAGGTTGGTCACCGCCAGGTCGGTTACGTCGAACATCTTCAAGACCTCCATCAAAATGAATGAAAACTGGACCCTTGCCCTGCAAGACGGCCGTTTAACGGGACGGGGCGCGTGGCGCGCCGCCGTTGAACGGTGTTCATCGCCTCTTTGCGGCAAGGGGGGTGGGTCGTAGAGAGCATAAAAATATCCCCCGTGCCGGGGGGGAAGACCTCTACCTACACCAGATACTATAATGGTAGTACGTCCCATTGGCCGCGTCAATGGGTTCGTGAAAAAAAGCGGTGTTGATGGCAAGGCCGTCTTGCCGCTGGCGAACAACTCTTGAATTCCACGGCCGCCCCCTCCTATAATGGAGTTCGGCGACCAGACGACAATCTTGCGACAACGGGAGAGGTCATGAAACGACTCGTGATATCCACTGGCGGTGGCGACGCGCCCGGGCTCAACGCCGTGATCTATGCGGTGGTCAAGGCGGCCTACGCCCGCGGTTGGGAGGTGTACGGCAGCCGCGGCGGTTACCGGGGGCTACTCGATCCAGACGAACTGACGCGCTTGACGCCGGAAAAAGTCGAGGGGATCACGCCCATTGGCGGCACCATCCTTGGCTCGACCAACAAGGGCAATCCTTTTGCCATGCCGGTGGAGAATCTGGCGGGCGAGATCCAGATCCGCGATGTGTCCGACCGGGTGATGAAGAACTTCCGCCGCATGGGGTTCACCTGCCACGTGGCCGTGGGTGGGGATGGCAGCCTGGAGATCGCCCATCGGTTCGCCACGGAAAAAGGAATGCCGGTGATCGGCGTGCCCAAGACCATTGACAACGACCTTTTGGCCACCCAGCTTACCTTTGGCTTTGACACCGCGGTCTCCACAGCGACCAACGCCATCGACCGGCTGCATTCCACGGCCAAGAGCCATGACCGGGTGATGGTGGTGGAGGTCATGGGACGGGAGTCGGGATGGATCGCGCTCAACTCGGGAATATCCGGCGGCGCCGATGTCATCCTCCTGCCCGAAATCCCCTTTGATCTTGACAAGGTGTGCGACAAGATCGCGGACAACGAGTTGCACGACAAGCACTACGCCATCGTCGTGGTGGCCGAAGGCGCCAAGGCCAAGGATCACGAGGTGATCTGCAAGGACAACCAGGGCGAGATTGGCCGGCAGGAGGTCCTGCTGGGCGGTATTGGCGAATGGGTGGCGCAGGAGGTCCGCAAGCGGACGGAAAAGGACACGCGTTCCCTGGTCCTCGGCCATTTGCAGCGCGGCGGCTCGCCCACCACCTTTGACCGTTTATTGGCCTTGCGTTTCGGGGCCGCGGCCGTGCGCCTGATCGAGGCCGGCAAGTTCAACCACATGGTGGCCCTGGCCGGAGACGGGGCAATGGCCGCCGTTCCGCTGGAGGAGGCGATCAAGGAGCGCAAGCACGTTCCGCTCGACTGCGACAAGATCCTCACGGCGCGGGAGATCGGCATCTGCCTGGGTGACTGAGCGGCTGCGGCGCGTGCGCGATCTCTTGACTTGGTGAGATTCCATAACAGCCCGTTTTTCAACGGGCTGTTATGGCATGGGTCGAGTCGGTTTGCCAAATGTAAAGACTACTCAAGCACCACGCGGGCGTTGAGCGGCTGCACCGGCCGGTTGTTCGGGCCGTGCACGGCGCGTTGGAGCTTCTCCGCCTGGGCTGCGGAAACGCTCGGATGGCCCTTCATCACTAGCCACAAAACGCCTTCAGAGCAGGGCGGCGTGGTGAGCGAGCCGTTAAACCGGTAGTAGTCGTGCGAGGCCGGCAACAGATCGGCGGCGTTCACCGTGCCAGAGCCGGTCGCGGTCTTGCCGGCTTCCATCGGCATGTACTGCCACACCTTGGCCACGGTCGGGTTTTCCGCCCCTTCCTCAAAGAGGACCGCCACCACGGCCAGGTTGCCTTGCGCATCGGCGTGCACCAGATGGGCCTCCAGGGGATAGGACTTGCCGTCGATCGTGTTCTCGCTCGGCGCGTGGAAGTGGAACTGCTTCAAGGCGTAGGTGTGACCGTTGACCGTCAGTTTGGAGCCGGCCGCATAGTCAACCTGGATGGCGTGGCCGTTGTTCTTCACCTTTACCGGAGTGGGCATGTAGCTCATGTCCACCGGCGCCAGCGCCGCCTTGACAAAGCCGGTCAGGTTGACCGGCGACTGGTTTTTCCCCTCCTTGCACATGAAGAACTTCTCCGACAGGTCGCCCCAATGGGCGGGACCAGTCTCGCCTTTGTAGCCCCAGTGAGCGCCGCCGTGACCGCCCGCCCAGGCGAGCGAAGCGGAGAAGGCCAGGGCCGCGGAAGCAAGCAGAATCCGTTTCATCTTCCATACCTCCTTCTCTTGAATTGAATCCCGAACGCGCCGGCCCCCCATGGCCGGCCGCAAAACGATCTTTCTCTACCACTCCCGCCGGCTCTTTGCAAAGTTTTTTTCTGAAATCCGCTTGTTAGCCTGTGCGTCCGCTTTTCTCTTTGCATAGTTCGCGGAAATTTTGTATCGTTCTTTGTTCATTTTCGAAACACGTCACAGGAGGATAGCCATCATGGAATTGACCTTTACATCCAAGGTGTTCGCAACCGAGACCATTTCCCTGGCCGGCACCACGGAGCAGATCGTCCGCGGCGGACGCGACAAGTTCCACCTCTTGCCCAAGGCCTTTGACGGCATCAAGCAGATCGGCGTCATCGGCTGGGGCTCCCAGGGCCCGGCCCAAGCCCAGAACCTGCGCGACTCCCTTGCCGGGACCGAGATCAGGGTAACGGTCGGCTTGCGCCAGGGCAGTTCCTCCTTTGCCAAGGCCCGCGAAGCTGGCTTTTCTGAAGGCGACGGCACGCTGGGCGAGATGTTTGAGGTGATCCGCAATTCAGACATGGTGATCCTGCTCATCTCCGACGCCGCCCAGGCAAAGACCTACCGCCAGGTGTTCGACGCCATGCGGCCGGGCGCCACCCTCGGCCTGTCGCACGGCTTCCTTCTTGGTTATCTGAACAGTATTGGCGAAACCTTTCCAGACAACATCAACGTGGTCGGTGTTTGCCCCAAGGGGATGGGGCCGTCGGTCCGGCGGCTCTATGTCCAGGGGAAAGAGGTGAACGGCGCAGGCATCAACTCAAGCTTTGCCATTGAGCAGGATATCGACGGCAGGGCCACGGATCACGCCCTGGGCTGGGCCGTGGCCATTGGCGCGCCCTACATCTTTCAGACCACCCTCACCCACGAGTACCGCTCCGACATCTTTGGCGAGCGGGGCATCCTCTTGGGCGCGGTGCACGGCATTGTGGAGATGCTCTACCGCCGCTACGTGATGCAGGAGGGGATGAGCGAAGAGCAAGCGTTCATCGCCTCGGTGGAAAACATTACCGGCCCGATCAGCAAGACGATTTCCCACCACGGCATCCTGGCGGTGTACGAGCAGTTGGACGACGGCGGCAAGGCGGTCTTCGAGCGGGCCTACGCCCACGCTTACCATCCGGCTTTCGAAATCCTGCTGGAGATCTACGATGAAGTGGCGAGCGGCAACGAGATCCGTTCGGTGATCATGGCTGGCGAGCGGTTCGACCGGTATCCAATGGGTAAGATCGATGGCACCCGCATGTGGCAGGTGGGCGAAAAGGTGCGGGCGGCCCGCACCGACGAGGCGCCGCCGGTCAATCCGCTGACCGCGGGCATCTACTGCGCCACCATGATGGCCCAGATCGACCTGCTTCTGGAAAAAGGGCATTGCTACAGCGAGGTGGCCAATGAATCGGTAATCGAGGCGGTGGACTCCCTCAACCCGTACATGCACTATAAGGGAGTGGCCTTCATGGTGGACAACTGCTCCACCACCGCCCGCCTCGGCTCGCGCAAGTGGGCCCCCCGTTTCGACTACAACTTCAGCCAGCAGGCCCTGGTGGACTTCGACAGCGGCAAACCGGCCGACGGGAAGCTCATCGAGGCCTTCCGCAATCACAAGATCCACCAGGCCCTGGCCACCTGCGCCACCCTGCGGCCGCCGGTGGACATCGCCGTGGTCGGTTGACCGGAACTCGTTTTGGCCAACCGTGGTCGAAAAAGCCAAGGATGGCTGTTTCGACGGACTGCTAGCAGCCCGTTGAAAAACGGGCTGTGCGCGGCACAGGGACGTGCCGCCGAATTGCGCCGGGCTTGAAAAGTCCAAGCAATTCGTGAGGTTGGGCGAAGCTCTGCTTTGCCCAACCGGGGTCGAAAAAGCCATGGACGGCTTTTTCGACGGACT
>WFOD01000152.1 GCA_015488275.1 Deltaproteobacteria bacterium | reverse complement strand
GCTCCACCCCGAACGTTGCGGTGAGCCGTAACCGCAACCCCTTTCACGTGCGGGAGTTTACCGCAGACCAGTTCCAAGACCTGTTGTGCGGTTCGTTCGCTCAGGTGGATTTGTTTGTCCAGACCCTGCTTTCCCCCTGGGCGCTCCGGTGGCTGCACCTGCAAGAGGATGGCAGGGCCGTCCTCCACCGTTTGGCCTCGCTCGCCCCGTTCCGCCGTTTCTTGCCGCGACGCCGAAAAGGCAAGGGGCAGGATGTGGAACGGGCCACGCGCATAGATCCCCCTGCGCTCGACCCCGCCTACCGCATCCTGCCGGCCTCTGCCGATCCCTCTCTTGTGCCCACCTATCTTCTTGCCGTCTGCCGGCGTCCCGCCAAGGCGGAAAAGACCTCGAGATAGCCGTCGGCCACCGCCTGCCAGGAATAGAGGGCGTGGACCCGCTTGGCGGCCAGTCGCCGTTTCTCGGCCACTGTCTCTGGCGCGGCCAGAAGGGAGTCGAGCACGGGCGCGAGGGCCTCTGCGCCCCTGGCTCCGTCGTAGGAAAAGCCGGCGTCGCCGATGACTTCCAGGTTGGTCGGCGTGTTGTTCACCACCACACAGTTGCCGAATCCCATCGCCTCGAGCAACACGGGATGGGTGCCGCCGACTTCGCTCGCCAGGACCGTAAGATAGGGGTTGGCGGCAAGCTGGCGGTAGCCACGGCCAAAGACATAGCCGGTGAAGATCACATCGGGATCGGCAATGCGTTTGAGGCTGGCGATATAGTCTTCGGCGTATGGCGCGTCGCCCACCACCACGAGCTTCATGCCCCGCCGGTCTTTGAGCCGCTGAAAGGCCTCGGTAAGGTGGTGGATGCAGTTTTCCGGCACCAGACGGCCGACGATGAGCAGATAGCGGCGCGGTTCAAGCCCATATCGTGCGAGCACGTCGGTGCCCTTCTCGGCAGGCAGTTCAGCGCCGTAGGGAATGTAAGGCGTGGCGCGGCCGTAGGTGGTGCGATAGTAGTCCTGCACCACCCGGCTGTCGCTGATGATTTCGTCGGCAAAGCGCACGGCCCATCCTTCGCTTGCCTTGAGAAACCAACGGGCAAAGCGTCCCCATTTCCGGCGCCGGTAGTCTGAGCCGTCCACGTTGATGGCGGCGGCAAGGCCGAGGAGCCTGGCCAGGGGCAGGAGGCAACTGTTGCCCACGCCACAGATGAGAATGGCGTCGAACCGCTGCGCGCTGGCGTGGACCAGGGAAAGAAAGGTATGGACAATGGTGTCAAGGTGTTTGCTGGCGATTGTTGGCAGCTTGACCAGTTTGATACCGCGGTAGACAGGATCGGAATAGGTGATGTGGTGCCGGCGACAGTACACGATCACCTCGTGGCCGCGGCGCACGAGTTCGACTCCCAACTGCTCGGCCAAGGTCTCGAAACCGCTGTAGCTCGCCGGAACGCCACGGGTTCCCAGGATGCCGATCTTCATACCGCACCTCTGCTCTGTTTGTTGTTGCCCTCACCCCAACCGTTTGCCAACAGGGCAAGGCTTGCCTGCGTTTTGCGGTTCCAGCACCGGTGGTGCACGGGTACGCGCTTCGGATTTTTACCGGCGGGGATCAGCGCCGGAGCCTGACAACCAGATAGGGCGCTAAAAAGCTGGCCCGCAGCCATGAGAGTCCTGGATGGGCGATGAGGCGGAAAAACGCCTTGGCCGCTGGTTCGATGATTCTGCCGCCGGGACGGCGGCGGGCGTTTTCAAAGAGGAAGAAGTTGGAAAGCGGCAAGAGCTCCATCGAGCTGGCGCCGGCTGTATCGAGAAAGAGGGCGCGGATCTCTCGCGCGCTGAGGAGAAAACGCTCCCAGGGACTGTGCCAGCGGGCGCCCAACCGGAAGGGCCCGTGCCAGGGATCTGCCGGGCATCGTTTGTTGGGGGCGTCGAGCAGAATCATCCCCAGGGGTTTGGTGACCCGCACGAGTTCGCGGGCAAAGCGGCGGCGGTGGCGCTGGTAGTCTGGCCGGAGTTCGAGGCCATCGCCCTGGGCGCCGATATGCTCGATCACGCCCGATGAGAGCACGGCGTCAAAGGTGGCGTCGGCGAACGGCAAACAACAACCATCGCCCCGGATCAGCCGGTGTTCCTGAAGGGCGCGTCGTTCGCGCCAGGCGGCGCAGCGAAAACCAGGATCAATCCCCCAGGCGTCCAAGCCGTGTTCCAGGTACACGTCCACATCTTCGGCGATGCCGCAACCAACGCTCAACACCCGCAAGGGAGATCCTTTGGCGCGGGGCAGCTCTTCGATGAGCGGCAGGTAGTAGGCTTTTGCCCGCTGGCGGAGTTTGGCGCGTTCTGCGGCTATCTGTTCCGCCTGCCAGGCAGAAGAATGGTCGTTTTTCCCGGTCACGTCGCCTCCTCGTTGGTAACTGGTCACGGGGTTGCCCCTGCGCGCGTCGGAGCCGCAAGATTGCAGCCCTCGTTGAGCATGGGGAAACCGGTGAGTGCGGCATATACGTTGAACGTCTGTCTGGCCGCCCGCTGCCAGGAAAACATGGCCGCCCGCCGGAGCCCCCGCTGGCGGAGATCGGCGGCAAGCTCCTGGTCGTCGAGAATGCGGCAGATACACTCGGCCATTGCCTCCGGGTTGTTGGGATCAGCGGTCAGGGCCGCATCGCCCACCACTTCGGGCAGGCAACTCGTATTGCTGGTCACCACCGGCGTGGAGCAGGCCATCGCCTCCAGGGGCGGCAAGCCAAACCCTTCGAAAAAGGACGGATAGACGAATAGTTGTGCGAGATTGTACAGGCAGACC
>WFOD01000151.1 GCA_015488275.1 Deltaproteobacteria bacterium | reverse complement strand
TGCCACCCGGGGTGTGTGCGGCGCAGGGACGTGCCGGCGGAATCCGCCGGCGTGCCCTGCCCGTCCCACCCTGCTCGCGTCTCCGCCCCCGCGTTCCCGCCAAATTTTCTTGACTCCGCACCACCGATGATTATATAAAATTTTTTTACAAGGCACGGCAAGACCAAACCTGCGAATCGTTACCAATTGCATTCGTCACAAGAGTGCACTATCAAAAATCCGACAACCACAACAGGATTGCATCTATGCACAAAAACCAACAACAACATTAACAATAACAACGCAGCTCGCCGCCAACCAGCATTATTGCACTTTCTCTTCAGCAGTATAACTTCACGGAAGGAGGCATCTTATGGCCCTGAAACGAAGCAGTCGCGCCACTCCGCCCGCCCCAACCACAACTCCCCACACTCCTAACCGTAGCGCCGAAGAGAGCCGCCGCCGGGCCCGGACACTGGCCAAACAACAACAGGTATCCGAGCGTATCGCCGCGGCGGCGGCCCAGCTTGCCTCTGGCATTACAGAGGCATCCGCCGCCCAAGAGGAACTCCTCAAGGCCACAGAACAAGTGGCCGCCGGCGCCGAAGAAGCGGCCGGCGCCAGCCAACAGAGCCTTGCCGCCGTGACCCAAATCGCTGGTCGCGCCAAACACCAGCAAGAAATCACCGCTCGCGCCCAACAGTTGACCGCCGCCATCCAGGAAGCCATCTCTTCCGTCAGCGTCCGCATCAAGGCCACGATGCAGATCGTGGGTGACGCGGCGTCGAGCCAGCAAGAGTGCGCGAGCAAGGCGCAAGCCATGCAGCAAGAGGTGTCAAAGATAGACGCCGCGGCCAAGGCGGTCATCGACATCGCCGACCAGATCAATCTCCTGGCCCTGAACGCCGCCATCGAGGCGGCGCGCGCCGGTCAGCATGGCCGCGGCTTCGCCGTGGTGGCGGATGCCGTGCGCACTCTTGCCGAAGGCGCGGAAAAGAACGCCGCCCAGATTCAAGAACTCGTGCAAGAATTCCAGGCCGGGGCCAAGGACGTGGCCCAAGGGGTGGCAAAAGCGGCCGAGAACGCAGAAGAAGAACGCCGAAAGGGCATTGAGGTCACAGAACAGCTCGACACTATCCAGACAAAGGCTGGAGAAGTGGCGGGCATGGCCAAAGAGCTTGCTGATATCGCCGACGAGATCCGCCGGGCGGTGGAGGAGGCCCAAAAAGCGGGAGAAGTCATTGCCGCAGCGGCGGAAGAACAGTCTGCCGCCTGTGAAGAAGCCATGAAAACGCTCGACCAGCAGGCCCAGGCCCTGGCGGGTAGCGAGGAGGCAGCCCAGGGGTTGGAAGAGCTGGCCGAGGATCTCAAGACCTCCACCGATGTCACCAAGAGCGCGGAAGAAGTAGCGGCGGCGGCGGAAGAGCTCTCCGCCGCCTTGGAAGAAATGAACCGCTCGGCCGACGAAATCGCCACGGCGGTGGATCAGATCAGCCAGGGAGCAGAACAACAAAGCGCCGCCGTGGAAGAGGCGGCGGCAAACATGGGCCAAATCGAGGAACGGGCGACAACCGTCAAGGAAATAGCGGAGCAGGCCCTTGACATGGACGCCGAGATGGCCGAGTTGGTCGAGGGCAACCGCCGCAGCGTCACCACGGTCCTCGAAGGGCTTACCGAGGCGGTGGCTACGACCCGTGCGTATGTGGAGCGGATTGGCAAGCTCGATAAGCTCTGCCGCCATATCGCCAAGATCGTGGACGCCATCGCCAGCCTGGCCATCCAAACCAACATGCTCGCCGTTACCGGCGCGGTGGAGGCGGCCAGGGCGGGCGAGCATGGCAAGGGCTTTGCCGTGGTATCCTCTGACATCCAGAACCTGGCCAACGACGCGGCCGAGAACGCGGACCAGACCAAAGAACTCGTTGAAGGCATTGCGGGCCATCTTGCCGAGGTGGGCGAAGTTCTCGGAAAAAACGCTTCCGCCGTGGCCACGGCCGCTGAACAGGCGGGAGAACTGGCGGCGGAGCTCGAACAGATGTCCGGCCAGGTCAACGCGTTGATTGACGGCGGCACCGAGGTCAAGGAGGGAGCGACCGATGTGCTGCAGGCCATCGAGGAATGCAAGAAGGGACTCGATCAAATCGCCGCCGCGGCAGAGGAGGCCACTGCGGCCACCAGCGAGGCGGCGGCCGCCGCCCGGCAACAGGCGCAAGGGGCAAAAGAGCTTGCCGCCGCCATCGAGGAAATCGCCTCAATGGCCGATGAGCTGCAATCCCTCTAGACCCGTATGGGAGGCCCACGGTGACGACCCTATCCGCACGCACGGACGAGCTCCATCACGACGGAGAGGAACGGCAATACGTGGTGTTCGGCCTGGCCGAGGACCGCTTTGCCTTTGATCTGGACAAGGTGCGCGAGATCATCAGGATCCCAGACACCGTACGGGTGCCCCTCACCCCTCCCGCTTTCCGGGGGCTGGCCAACCTACGGGGCATAGTGCTGCCCGTGCTGGACCTGCGCCGCACCCTCAACCTATCGGACCGCCCCTACGACGACAGCACCCGCGTGGTGGTCACAGACTGTGGCCAGCCCTTGGGCCTTGTCGTCGATCGGGTGGAGCGGGTCATGCAAGTCAAGGCGGAATTCCTCGATGGCGCGGAGGGTGGGCCCGGAGCATCCTTTATTGAAGAGGAATTGTTGGCCGGGGTCATCCGCGATCCAGGTGGCTCGCTTATCCAACTGATCGACGTGGCGCGCCTCGTAACGCGGGAGTTCGCAGATTCCGCGCCTCCACCAGAGCAGGCGGCGCCTCTGCCCTCCATGAGGCCGGACTCCTCTTCCGCGCCAGAAGGAGAAGAGCAGGAGGCTGACGTTGGTGGCGCCCGGCAGTTTGTCAGTTTTCTCGTCGATGGCCAAGAATACGGCCTGGACATCACCGTGGTGGAGGAAATCGTCCGCGTTCCAGAACAGATCAGCAGTATTCCCCAGGCAGGGGCCGAGGTGCTGGGCATGATCGATCTGCGCGGCCGCACCCTTCCCCTCCTCTCTTTACGCCATCTTCTCGGAATGCCGCCCCAACCACTGACCGGGGACAGCCGCATTCTGGTGCTTTCCCTCGCCATCGGCGGCATGATGGCGCGCCGCTTGGGGCTTGCCGTGGACCAGGTGTGTGAGGTGCTGCGTGTCGCGCCCTCTGACATCGAGACCGTCCCGCCGATTCTGAGCACAGAAGACAAACTCGGTGAGATCACGGCAATCTGCCGTCTCGACCAAGGCCAACGCCTCGTGTCCGTGCTCGACGCCGAGCGGCTGATTCCAGCACAGACGCTGCGCGAAACCACGGCCGACCAACAAGGGGAAAATGCTATAATGACCACTCAGGACAACAAGCACACAACATCCAGCATGGAAGAGGAGATGCAAATCGTGGTCTTCCAGCTCGCCGGCCAGGAGTATGGCGTACCCATCGCCGCTGTGCAGGAAATCACCCGTATCCCCGAAGAATTGAGCCGGGTTCCCAGAACGCCGGCGTTCATCGAAGGCCTGATGAATCTGCGGGGCGCTGTGCTGCCTGTGCTGGACATGCGCACCCGCTTTGGCCTCGAACGCCTGGAGCGCAACGACCGGCAACGCATTCTCGTGCTCGAACAACGTGGTGTGCGGACAGGCTATATCGTGGACGCGGTGAGCGAGGTCCTGCGCCTCAACCGCGGGCAGGTGGAGGAAGCGCCGCCTCTTTCCGCCGATCAGGCCAGGATCATGGGCCGGGTGGCGAACCTGGAAGCCGAGGGACGGATGATCCAGGTGATCGACGAACGTGAACTGCTGAGCGAAGCGGAGCGGCGGGCCATAGCCACAGCGGGAGAGGAGAACGGGCAGGAGGAAACGGCTGCATGAAGGTTCTCATCGTTGACGACTCTGCCCTCATGCGGCGCTATCTGCGCCAGATCCTCGAGACCGAGCCAGACGTTACCATCGAGACCGCCCGGGACGGCGAGGATGCGCTCAAGCGGATCGAGAGCTTTGATCCAGATGTGGTCACGCTGGACATCAACATGCCGGTCATGGACGGCCTTACCTGCCTCGCCCATATCATGGAGCGATTTCCCCGGCCGGTGCTCATGGTCTCCTCGCTCACAGAGAAGGGGGCCCTGGCCACCTTCGAGGCCCTGGAGCTGGGGGCGGTGGACTACATCGCCAAACCCGGAGGCACGGTCTCTCTCAATATCCATCAGGTGGCGGACGAGATCCGCGCCAAGGTGCGTTCGGCCGCCCGGAGCAGGCAACTCCGAAAGAGAAAAAGGGAGGAAGAGAGCGCCACTCGCCGACGCCGGCCGCCAACTGCCGCCGCCCGCAGAACGGCCAAAACGGGCCCCTCGACCGGCCTTGTGCTCATCGGCGTCTCCACTGGCGGACCGCAAACCCTGGAAGAAATTCTCCCCAAGCTGCCGGCCGACTTTCCCCTGCCAGTTGTCGTGGCGCAGCACATGCCGAGCCGTTTCACCAGCGTTTTCGCCCAAAGAATCAACGGGAAGTGCGAGCTGACGGTCTCCGAGGTCAACCGAACGATGGCCATCGAGCCAGGAACGATCTACATCGGCCGGGGCGACGCCGATGTGCGGATCGGCAAGCGGGCCGGCCGGCCGGTGGTGAGTTCGGTCCCCGCCCTGGAGGAATTCCTTTGGCATCCCAGCGTGGAGTACATGGTGCGCACGGCAATGGAGCACTACGATCCCAAGGAGCTCATCGCCGTGCAACTCACCGGCATGGGCTACGACGGCGCCGCCGCCATGACAGAACTTCACCAGGCGGGAGGACGCACCATCGCCGAAGCCGAAGAAACAGCCGTGGTCTTTGGCATGCCAAGAGAGCTGATCGAACGGGGTGGGGCCGAATGTGTCCTCCCCAGGGAAGAGATCGCCGCCAAACTCGTGGAATGGACAAAAGAACACGCCTAACAGCCCGTTGAAAAGCCTTATTAACACACAACGCAAGCGAACATGGGTCTCAAAAAACACCATCCTCCCTCTAGTTCACCGAGTTCTTCCCAACGGCCGGTCCGGCGTGATCCTGAGCGCAACTTCAAAGGATTTATCGCCCAGCTCGACGATCCCAACCCTGCGGTCCGCCGTTGGGGCGCCAGGGATCTTGCCGCCTTTCCAGAGGCCGCTCCCATCCTTTGCCGCCACCTGGCAAAAGAAACCGATCCCACGGTGCGGGAAGCCGTGTTCTCCAGCCTGCTTCGCATCGGCACAGAAGAAGCGGTGACCGGTCTTCTGCCGTTTTTGCGAAGCGAAGACGCAGGACTGCGCAACGGCGCCATCGAGGTGTTGCAGCAACTCCCCGACCAAACGGCGCGGCACATCGAGGCCCTTCTCCAGGACCAGGACAGCGATGTACGCATCTTCGCCATCGACATCCTCCAGACCCTGGCCCATCCCGACACCCTCGGCTGGCTGGAGGAGGTGCTCAATCACGAGGAGCATGTCAACGTCTTGGCCACGGCCGTGGACCGGCTGGCCGAGCTGACCCTCACCCCTGGCATCAAGGAGGCGCTGGCCCGGCTCAAGCAGCGGTTTGCCAACGAGCCCTATCTCACATTCGCCATCGACGCCGTTCTCGCCCGCGCTTCTGTGGAGGATAGCCAATGAGCGAGGCCGCAGAGCTGGCGCTCACCGACGCCGATTTCGCAAAGTTCCGGGATTTTTTCTACCGTAAAACCGGGATCTATTTCGAGGACTCCAAGCGGTACTTTGTGGACAAGCGGATCCTCGACCGGATGCGGGCCACGGGCCACGACTCGTTCCGCTCCTACTACATGTTCATGCGCTTCCAGGCGTCGGGCGAGGAGTTTCAGAAGCTGGTCAGCCTGATGACCGTGAACGAGACGTACTTCTTCCGGGAGGAGTACCAGTTTCGCTGCCTGGTGGGGCCTGTGCTGGACGAGGTTTGCCGCCACCGCCGGCCGGACGAGGTGGTGCGCATCTGGTCCATTCCCTGCTCCTCTGGCGAGGAGCCCTACTCCATCGCCATCTATCTTCTTGAATATTGGCCCCGCATCGATGAGGTGGACGTGGAGATTCTCGCCTCGGACATCGACGCCAACGTCCTGGAGCGCTGCCGGCAAGGCATCTATTCCAAGCGTTCCGTGCAAAACCTGCCGCGCGAGATCCTCGAGAAATATTTTACCCCTCTCGGACAGGGACAGTATCAAATCTGCGAGGACTTGCGGGCTTGCGTGGACTTTCGCCAAGCCAACCTGAACAACCCGGCGGAAACCCGGTTCTACCGGGGCATCGACGTCATTTTCTGCCGCAACCTCCTCATCTATTTTAGCGATGAGTCCCGGCGGCAGGCGGCCGATGTGTTTTACGACGCCCTCAACCCGGGGGGGTTTATCTTTTTGGGGCACTCCGAGTCCATGAGCCGTATTTCACCGCTTTTCCGCGTTCGACGCTTTCCAGACGCCATTGTTTACCAAAAACCGAAATGACCGCGAGGATGCGCCATGCCCGAACGTACCGTGATGATCGTTGACGACGCGGTCACTGTCCGCATGTTTCACCGTCAGATACTGGAGCAGGCCGGCTTTGCGGCGGAAGAAGCCGTCAACGGCATCGAGGCCCTGGAAAAGGCCCTTGGCCGGCACTTTGATCTCTTTCTGGTGGACATCAACATGCCCAAGATGGATGGCTACCGGCTGGTGGCGGAGATGCGCCAAAACGACGACCTCGCCGCCGTGCCCGTCATCATGATCAGCACCGAGGCGCACGCCAAGGACCGCGACAAGGCGTACCTGGTGGGCGCCAACTACTACCTGGTCAAACCGGTCAAGCCTGAAGTCCTGGCGCAGTGCGCGTTGCTCATGGGAGGACGGCCATGAACCCCATGCTGGAAGCCTTTATCTCTGAAGCCAGAGATCTCATCGAGGCGGCAAGCTCCTGCTTTCTCGCCCTTGAGGACCGTCCCGGCGACGCAGAGCTGCTCAACGATCTCTTCCGCTCCATCCACACCATCAAGGGAGGAGCGGGACTGTTCAAGATCGAGCCGTTCATTCGGGTGGTGCACCGGGCGGAAGACGCCCTGGACCGCATTCGGGACGGAGAACTCGATCTTACTCCGGAGCGCACGGATATCTTTCTCGAAGTACTCGATCAGATCAGCACCTGGCTGGATGAACTGGAGGCGACCGAGGAGTTGGGGCCGGATGCGGAGGAGCGGAGCGCGGCCCTTGTTGCCCAAATCGAAGCGATGACCGCCACCGGGTCGGCCTCACCGCCGCCCCCTGCCCAGAAGGAGCAGGAGCAAGGCCCTGTTCCTGAAGCCGGGGAGCAACCGGCCGCCAAGGAGCTGCCTCTGGACTCCAGCCCTCCGCCACCGTGGCTGGCGCAGGCGGTGGACGCCTGCTTTGCCGCCAACCGGCCGGAAATCCTCGCCCGTTCCCCGCTCGTGGCCATCACCTATACGCCTGACGAGCAGTGCTTTTTTACCGGCGACGATCCCCTGCTCACTGTGCGCAATACGCCGGACCTTCTCTGGTTTGCGGTAAAAGGGCCCGAGTCGTGGGGAGATGTCACGGAATTTGATCCTTACCAGTGCCGGGTGCGCTTCCACTGTCTCGCTGGCGCGGACGAGCCCGCCCTGCGGGAGCACTTTCAGTACGTCGAAGAGCAAGTAGAGTTCCAGGAGGTATCCCGCGCCGCCCTCCTGCAGCCAAGCGGCGCGCCTGCGGCAAGCACCACGGCCGACGCCTTTGTGGCCGACGCCCGGACGGCGATCGCCAACAGCGACTGGGACCAGCTAGCCAGCCTCAGCCGGGCGGCGTTGGAGACCGCTGGTCCAGAGCTTTTCACCGCCAGCGCGCTGCGCCGGATCCTGCTCCTTCTGGCGGCACAGGTCCATGAGGCAAGGCTCTTTTCCATGCTCGTCGAGGCGGTGGCGGAGCAGGCGTGGCCAGTGGGTGAAAGTATTTCCGCGCAGCCGGAGGACAGCCCTCCCTCCTCCGCGGGCCAAAACGCAAGAGAGGACCTGCCTGCTGGCGATGACCGCACCCTGGCGCTGGACATTCTCCATACCCAGGACCGTATCCTTGAGATGCCGTGCGCCCCAGAGCTGTGGCAAGGACGGCTGCGGGCCGTTGCGACCACCATCCAAAGAACGCTGGAGAGTCTCGGCGAGGAGGAGCCGGCAGCGAAATTGGCGGAAGCGGTGGCCGAGGCAATCGCCCGGCACGACGCCACACCGGTACGCCGTATTCTCGGCAGCGCCCTCAAGGGAAAAGAGGCCACCGTTCCCCTTGCCGCGCCGACCGCGCCGCCCTCCCCTGCCACCCCACCAGAAAAACGGCCGCCCGACCTGGGGCAAACCCGTAAGGAACGGCGGCCCACGGTGATCAAGGTGGACCACGCGCGGATCGACGCGCTCATGGACCTGGCCGGCGAGCTGGTGGTCGCCAAAAACGGTCTGCCGTTCTTGGCCCGCAAGGCCGAAGAAGAGTTTGGCCTGCGGGAACTGGCGCGGGAGATCAAGCAGCACTACGCAGTGCTCAATCGGATCGTGGACGAGCTGCAGCACACGGTGATGCAGGTGAGCATGGTGCCTGTGTCCACGGTGTTTGGCCGTTTTCCCCGGCTGGTGCGCGACCTCTCCCGCAAACTCGGCAAGGAGATCCGCCTGCTCATCGAGGGAGAGGAGACCGAGGCGGACAAGAACGTGATCGAGTCCCTTGCCGAGCCTCTCATCCACATGGTGCGCAACAGTATCGATCACGGAATCGAACCGCCCGAGGTCAGGGAGGAAAACGGCAAGGAGCGGTGCGGCGTCCTCCGCATCTCGGCCCGGCAAACAGGCGATCAGGTGGTGATCGAGGTGCAAGACGACGGCCGCGGCATCGATCCAGAGGTCATCAAGAAAAAGGCCTATGAAAAAGGCGTGATCTCAGAAGAGCAACTGGACACGATCACGGACGCTGAAGCCGTGCGCCTGATTCTCGCCCCTGGCCTTTCCACCGCGAAACAGGTCTCCGATCTTTCCGGCCGGGGGGTCGGCATGGATGTGGTGCGTAACGCCGTGGAACAGGCCGGCGGCACGCTGGATATCGAGAGCAGCCTGGGCCAGGGCACAACGGTGCGCCTCTCCATGCCGCTCTCAATGGCTGTGACCCAGGTGATGCTGGTCGAGGTAGGGGGACAGAGTTTTGGCGTGCCGATGGACGCGATCAGGGAGACCGTGCGCGTACCCGCCGAGGAAATACGCCGCATCAAGGGGCAAGAAGTGGTGGTGCTCCGCCAACGCCTCATCCCCATTTGCCGGCTCCGTCAGGTCCTGGAACTGAACAATGAAAACGCCAAGGCGCGGGAGACCGAAGCGATCATGGTGGTGAGCGTGGCCGGCCAGGAGATTGGTCTGGTGGTGGACGGGTTTGACGAGGGAGTGGATATCATCCTCAAACCCCCCGAAGGCATCATGGCCAAGTTCGGCCTGTACGCTGGCACCGCCCTGCTCGGTGATGGCCGTGTGCTGCTTATCTTCGATCTCAAGGAACTCATCCGATGCCTATAGAGTATAAAAAGACCGTGGCCGTGCTTTCCGGTATCTGCACTGTCGAAGAGGCGGAAGAACTCCTGGAATGGTTGCACGCCCATCCTGGAGGAAAGGTGAACCTCAAGGATCTGGAACACCCGCACACCGCGGTGTTGCAGGTCCTCATGGCGCTGCGGCCAAGCGTGAGCGTGCCGCCCCAGGACGAAGCGATGCGGGCGTGGCTCCTGCCGGCCCTGGAGGAACAGGAAAAGTCCGCGTGATACATCGGGGCGGGGCCCGCATACTGGCGGTGACCAACCGCAAGGGTGGCACGGGCAAGACCACCACGGCCGTGAACCTGGCGGCCGAACTCGCGGGAGCCGGGGAGGCGGTCCTCCTGGTGGACCTGGACACCCAGGGACATGCCGGAATAGGCGTGGGGGTGCCACCGGTTCCCAGCCGCGCCGGAGTGCACGACCTTTTTGTCGATCCGGGCGCCAGTTTGGCGGAAACGATCATCCCAACAACGGTGGACAACCTATGGCTTGCGCCAGCCACGACCGATTTCGACGGCGCGGTGATCAGCCGAAACGAGCAACTGCTCGCCTGGCAACTCCGGACGCACGGCCAACGGTTCGCGTGGGTGGTTATCGATACCCCGCCGACCCTGGACCTGGCCCTTGCCAACGGAATATGCGCGGCCCAGGCGGTGATCGTTCCCTTTGTGCCACACCACCTCGCCGTGCCCGCGGTGGAGCAACTGGCCACCCTTTTGTACCGGACGGCGAGCCGCAACAATCCCGGCCTCCGGTTATTGGGACTGTTGCCGGTCATGCTCGACCGCCATCTCCGCCTCCACCGCCGGGTCCTGGAAACCCTGGCCCTACGCTTTGGCAGCCACCGCATCCTGCGGGGGATCCGCTCCAATATCACCCTTGCCGAGGCGTTCGAGGCAGGCCGTCCTGTCCGTCTCTTCGCGCCCAGGAGCCGCGGCGCCCTGGACTACCATATGCTGGCCGAGGAGGTGCGCGCCTTCTGGCCCGACCCAAGAAACTCTTTCGGGGGATGTTATGAAAACCGTCATGCTCGTTGACGACTCGGCCACCATCCTCATGAGCATGGAGGCCATCTTGAGCCAGGCCGGCCTCAACGTGGTCACGGCCAACAACGGCGAAGCGGCCCTGCGACTCTTGCAAAAGGGCAAGCCGGATCTGATCATCACCGACCTCAACATGCCGGGAATGGACGGCATCACCTTGATCAAGCATATCCGTAAGATGCCCGGCATGCGTTTTCTCCCCATCCTCATGCTGACAACGGAATCCCAGCAGAGCAAGCGGCAGGAGGCCAAGGCGGCCGGCGCCACGGGATGGATCGTGAAGCCGGCCGACCCCGACAAACTTATTGCGGTGATCAAAAAGGTTGTGCCCGGTGCCTGAAAACAGCACGCAGCCATTGTCCTCTCCCGTTCGCGAGGAACGGATCTCCATTAGGGCGGCCGAGCTGCGCAGGGCGAGCCTTGTGGCCCTGGCGCAACTGGCCGTGGCCATTGTGCTTATCGTTTTTGTTGCATGGGGGCCGATAGAGCGCCTCGTGCACGAGGCCTCCAGGGCCATGCACATCGTGGCCATGGCCGGCTGGTCGATCATCTTTCTCGCGCTTTACCGCTGGCAACTCCTCCGGAACGCGGTGCGCCACCAGACCGAAACAGGCAGGGAGGCCACCGCGCTTGCCCGAGAGCAAGCAAAAACAGAAGCCACCCTGCAATTTCTCGCCAAAACGCCGCCGGTCTTCGCCGTGCTGCGGGAACAGTTGGAAGGCGTGACCCATGAGACGGAAAAGGCCGCAACGGATATCGTGACCTATGTCAAGCGGCTGCACCGCTCGGTGACCCGTAACGACGCCTATCTCACCGATGTCATGGAGCAAAGCGAACGGCTCATCGATGAAAGCAAGGCCGTTTTAGACAACAACGCCGCCATGCTCGAAAACCTCGAGGACCGGGTGGCCGGGCTCACCGGCCAGGCGCAGCGCAACAAGGAGCGGCTCGACCGCCTCTTGACCGATACCCGCAGCCTGCTCAAGCTGGTGGAGACGATCCAGGAGATCGCCCTGCAAACCAAGCTGCTCGCCCTCAACGCCTCGGTGGAGGCCGCCAGGGCCGGAGAGTACGGCGCGGGGTTCATGGTGGTGGCCGATGAGGTCAAAAGCCTTTCCGACCGCACGGAAAACGCCGCCCGCCTGGTGGAAACGGGCATTAAACAGGCCCTGGACACCATTGATTCCGAGTTCACCGCCATTTTCGAAGATCTCGACACTGACCGGCAGGCGGCCGAACTCCAAGATCTGGCCCGCCAGCTCAAATCCATGGACGAGATCTACCAGCGGCTCGACCACCTGCACGAAAAGATTCTCGCCTCCACGCAGGAACGTTCCAAGGAGATCGGCAAGCAGGTGCTGGCCACCCTGGCGAGCATCCAGTTCCAAGACATCACCCGCCAGCGCCTGGAGCAGGTCGAAAAGACCCTCGCCCTCCTGCAAGAACGGATCGAGCGTCTCAACCTGGCCGACGAGCTTGGCCTGCGCGCCGAGGATGTGGTGTTTGACGTGGACGAGATGACGGCCGACTACCGGATGCGCAGCCAGCGGGAGAGCCATGCCGCGGCGGTGGCCGCCACTGGCGATACTGCGGCGGCCGGGATCGTGGAGGATGAGGACGAGACAGACATCGAGCTTTTCGGCGAGGAAGAGCCGCCAGCCGCCGACGCCGGGCCAGGGGAAACCGATATCGAGCTCTTCGATGCCTCCTCCTCTGCTGCAAGCGGAGGGCAGACGGAACCCGACGATATCGAACTCTTCGCCCCGCCGCCCGGCGAGGAAACGCACCCCCAACCCGATATTGACGACAGCGAAAACGAGCTGTCCGGCGTCCCGCCGGAAGACCTCTCTTCCTCCCAGGCCGGCACTGACGGGAAAAAGAAAAACGACGACCTGCCGGACATCGAACTGTTCTAAAGGAGGTCCAGATGCCCCCTGTCGCCATCTCTCCCTCCCGTGCGCGCCAGTGGCTTGCCCATGTCAGTGATGCGATCAGTAGCCTTTATTGCACCCTGGAGCACCGTGTCCCCTGGCTGGTCGAGGCCCTTTTTCTGGACCGGGCATACCACTCATGGCGCCGCCTCCAGCGCCGGCTCACCATGGGCCGAAAATTCCTCGTCGCGGTTGTCGTTCTCATCATCCCCCTCTTGACGGTATTCGTCCTTACCGCCATCCAAACACACCGGCTCGGCAAGCAACTCGACATCCAACTCAAAACAACACCGTATTACACGGCGGTTGACGAGCAACTCGTCCTCGCGCGCTCGCTTCTCTTGCTCCTCAAGGATCAGCCTGCGTCCAGCGCCACGCCCGCCCTTCATCCCCACGCCCTTGCCCCGCTTCTCGGCCAATGGACCTCGCTCAGACGAGCCACGCCGCCTGCTCCCCCCTACGTTCCCGCCGCGCTGGCCGAACCCCTGGCCAGGCTCTCCCGGCACATCGACGCCCTGCGAAACGCGATCGCAGACCCAGCCGCTCCCTCTCTCGCAGAACTGCGCGCCCAGTATTTCCCCCCCATTGAGGAATCCGTAAAACGGCTCTTGCAATTCCGTAACTCTCCCCGCGAACAGGCTCATCTCCTTTCCACCGCCCTTTCCCGCCTGACACGCTTTCAACTGACCACAGCCATTGGATTGGCGGTATTCGTTTCTCTCTGGTTTTTCTTCTTTGTCGTTGTACTGGAACTACAAGCACGAAAGTTCAAAAACTTGACAAACAGCCTAGCGCACAACGCCGAGGAATCCGGCAATATCGTGATCGAACAGCATAATGGACTCGTAAAATCGGCGGAAGCAATGACGGAGCTACAAAAAGTCTTATCCGAGACCGGAACAACGATGGAGCGTCTTGCCTTCCGCTTTCGGCAGCTCGACATGCGCCGCAAAAAAATTTCCCCTCTCCTGCAAGATGTCACAACCCAGCAGCAAGAAAGCCTCCGGATCGCTCTAACCTTACAAGAAACAGCGGCAACATCAGCAAAACGGGTACAGGAAATGGCCGACCAGGTGGCCCACACCGACGACCTCGCCCGGCAGATGCAACTCTTGGCCCTCAACGCGGCGGTGGAGGCGGCCCGCTCAGGTGAAGGCCAAGGATCAGGAGCAGGTTTCGGTGTCGTGGCCGAGGATTTCAAGGCGCTCGCGGACCGGCTGCGGGAAAGCACCAGCGCCCTCACCCAGGCC
>WFOD01000150.1 GCA_015488275.1 Deltaproteobacteria bacterium | reverse complement strand
CAGCCGTTTGCGGCCCTGGCTGTCGGTGATGGTCATCTTCACTTCAGCCCGGCCGTCCTTGCCCGCATAATAGGCCGCCTTGTTGGCCCGATCGATGATCTCATCCACTGGGGGCGCGGCGGCCGCCGGCCGGCCCGCGAGCACGACGCTCAGGACCAGGCTGGCGAGGAGCCCCAATAGCAAGGGGGCGCGGGATACGGTTGCCGCGAGCGGACGGCGGGAAGGCGGGGGCAAAGATACGGTTGCTGTCGTGTTGCGCATGGCGAACCTCCTTTGAGGGTTAGGGCTGAAAGAGGGCCGATGCCTCGAATCCGTGTCCGTGCGGGTCATGTTCGCTCCCGTTGCAGCCGCCGGAAGACGAAAGACTGGAGCAGGGTAAGCAGGGACGGCAGGATGAACATGGTGGCAACGCCCGAAATGGCCATGATCGACGACAGGAAGATCCCCACCGTCTGATAGGGCACGAGGGGCGCGAAGAGCAGGGGCGTGAAACCCACGGCGATGACGATCACATTGCGGGTGATCGCCCGCGCCGGCTCCTCGAACATTTCCTTGGCCGCCTCCTGCCAGGAGCCGTGCTTCTTGAACACCATCCGCGACCGTTCGAGGAAGTGGATGGCAAAGTCCACCGACATCCCCAAGGTGAGGGAGGAGAGCACGGCCACCGGCATGTCGTAGTCCTTGCCGATGAGGCCGATGATGCCGTAGATAAAGGCGATGGTCACGGTGAGCGGCACCATTGCCAACAGGCCCCAGGAGGGCGAACGGAAGAGGATGATCATCATCACCAGGACCACGGCAAAGGAGCTGAGAAAGGACTCGAGCATGCCGGCCACCATCTTGTTCTGCCACACCACGTTGATGTAGGTCAAGCCCGCCCAGTCGCGGGAGAGGGGCATGGGCGGCGGATTGTCTGCGATGAAGCGGTCAACGATCTCCACCACCTGCTCCATGTCCCTGTTGTCGCCGCTCTTCATCTGCACCCAGATATTCGCCTTGGTGTAGTCCGGCGTGACCAGGTGAAAGAGGTCGTCCGGCTTGTGGCTGTTCTGGAAAGAGATCAGGCACTGGGCCACGCCGGCCGTGGTGTCTGGGATGCGGAAGTAGGCAGGGTCGGCGCCGAACAACTCTTTGTACACCTTTTTCACCAGATCGGCCACCGAGTTGGTCTTGCCCACCACACCGGAGGCGAGCATCGCCTCCTGCAAGCTGCTGAGCCAGCGGAGCATGGCCGGGTTCTTAAACACCTGGCCCCGGTTCTTCAGACGGTCCACCGCATCGGCAACGTCGGCCCAGGCGTCGTAGAGCTCGTCCGGCGCCTCGTCCAGTTGGCGGGCCACCTGCTCGGCCACGCTGTCGAGAAACCGGTTGGCGTCGGTGGCTGAGCTGGCGGATGCAAGGATGGCGGCCAGGTCGGCCCGCACCTTGGCTGGCGCGGATTCCGCCATCTCCTGGCGCAAGGTGCTGGCCAGGTCGGCGGCGCTCACAGCGTTTTCCTGGGCGGTGAGCACGAGATAGGCCTCGTAGGTGCCGCCAAAGTGGCGGTTGAGCACCGTGTCCGCCACCCGGATCGGATGATCTTTTTTGAACCATTTCACCGGGTTGTCGTTGATCACGATCTTGGAGATGCCGTACGCCGCCACGCCGCAGGCCACCAAGGTCGCCACCAGGATCAGCTTGGCATGGCTGTAGGTGAATCCGCCCAGCCAGCGCAAGACGCGCGACATGGAGCTCTGGCTGGCCGCGCCAGAGGCGTCTTTGGCGTCTTTTTGGGCGTGGCCAAAGTCGGCCAGTTTGTCTTCTGAGAGAAACATCACATACGCAGGCACAAAAGTAATGGTGAGGAACCAGGCGAGCATGATGCCGATGGCCACGAAGAGGCCAAAGACCTGCACCGGCGGAATCGGTGTGGTGACGAGGGACAAGAAGCCAGCGGCCGAGGTGAGCGAGGTGTAGAGCATGGGCATGAACAGTTCGCCCATGACATGCTCGATGGTGCGGCGGCGGTCGCCAAACTGCTGGTACGTGTCAAAGAACTCGGAGAGGATGTGGATCGAGTCCACCACAGCGATGGGCATGAGAAAGATGGGGATCATGGAGCTCATGATGTGCACCGTGTTGCCGGTGCCGATGAGCAGGCCCATCGTGCAGAGCACCGTGACCATCGCCAGGATCATCGGCGCGGTGATCAGCTTGATGTTCTTAAAAAAGAGGAGCATGAGCAAAAAGATGAACAGCATGGCCAGGGGGGCGGAAATGGCCATCTGCTTGAACATCTCCACGCCAAAGGTGTCGTTGGCCACGGGAAGGCCGGTGATGTAGTACTTTTCGTCGCCGCTGAACGTGGCGATCTTCTTGAGCAGGTGCTGCCGCACCTGGTAGGCGAAGTCCTTTTGGCTGATCGGGATATAGATGCACAGGGCCTTGCCGTCCTCAGAGACTAACGTGCCCTTGAGCAGGGGATTGTCCATGGCCAGGTCGCGAATGCGCAGGGCCGCCTCGCGGTCCTTGGGCACCTCTTCCATCAGCCAGTTAAAACTCACCTGGCCGAGCCCCGCCTGTTCGATGGCGTCCACGGTGGACGGCGAGATGAGGTTGCGGCTCATGACCCGGCGGGAGGGATCTTCTGGGTCCTGAAAATTGATGATGTAATCGGTCAGCTCTTTCACCCGCGCGAGGGTGGCGGGGTTGAACACGCCGTCCGGGTCCTTTTCGTTGACCACGCCGAGGACCACGACGTCGTAGAGGGTGAACTCCTTTTTCACTGCGTCGTGGAAGACGCGCACCGCCTCGTCCTTGGAGAGCATGTTCTCCGGGTCGGTGTCCACCTTGACCCGGACCATGAGCGAGGCGAGCACGATGGTCATGATGACCATCGCCCAGGTGACGGTCTTGGGATGGTTGAGGGAAAACTGAACGAACTTGGTGCCGAACTTCATGGTTCCTCCTTAGCGGTCCGTCGAAAAAGCCGTCCCTGGCTTTTTCGACCCCGGTTGGGCAAAGCACAGGTTGTCGGAAGCGCCTTCGGCCTTCCGACGGTTCACTGGCTTTGCTCGTGGCAAGCGTGTCAGACCAGCGCCGATGCGACTTGGCAAGGCCCGTTACACCGCGCCCAACCTCACGAATTGCT
>WFOD01000149.1 GCA_015488275.1 Deltaproteobacteria bacterium | reverse complement strand
TTCCTGGTCCAGCGCCAGCCGATGGGGAGGCTGGGGGCACCCTCTTCTTCGGCGGAAAAGAGGAGAATGCCGGCTGGACATTTGCCCTGCTCTCTGCTAGCACTAAAACCATGTTGCCGCGCCGTCCCCATCCCTTCAAGCTCTCCAAGGCCGCGGTGGGCCTCGTGATCGCCACCGTGCTGCTGGGCGGCGTGCTCACGGTCAACACCCTGCGGAACATCGACCGGGAAGAACGGCTGATGCAGACCTTTCTCCTGCGCGAAGGGCTCACCGTGATCCGCGCCTTTGAGGCCGGAGCCCGCGCCAGCCTGCGGCACATGGGGATGATGCGCAGCGCGCCAGGCGCCGACCCCCTGGATACCTTGGCCACCGAGACCGCGGCCGAAGAGGACGTGCTCTATATCCGGATCGCGGACGAACACGGCACCGTGCTCGCCGAGGCCGGCGCGCCGCCCGGACCGCTGGAGCTCGCCCGTGTCCGCGAGGTCCTGGCCGCGGACAGGCCGTTGGCGACCCTGCGCGCCCAGGACAGCATCTTCGAGGTGGCCCGTCCTTTTCAGCCGTTGCGCGGCAACGCCCCACGGCTACGGACCATGCGGCAGCGCTGGCAGGAGTGGTGCCGGCTGGAGCGGCGCAACTGCGAGCCCAGCCTCTCGGACGCCCGGCTGGTGATCTTCGTCGGCCTGAGCACAACGGAGTTTCTCCAGACCCGGGAACAGGACTTGCGCCACTCCTTGATCATGGGCGCGATCCTCTTTCTCGTCGGCTCGGCCGGGCTTTACTTCATCTTCCTTTACCAGGAGGTCCGTGTGGCCCGGGCCACCCTGGCCGACATGGAACAGTACACGGACAACGTGATCCAGTCGATGCCCGCCGGTCTGGTGACCATTGACCCGCAAGGCCGCCTCGTTTCGTGTAACCGCCAGGCCGTGGAGCTGCTGGGCGAAGGACTGGCGGCCGGGCTTGGCCGCCCGGTCCAGGAAGCGCTCGATTTCTGGCCGCCGGAGCTCGCCAGACTCGACGCCCATGTCCACGACCTGGCGGTTGACTGGCCCCGCGCCGACGGCGCTGCCGTGCCGGTGAAGATCCACGCCTCGCGCCTCTGCGGCCGCGACGGCCGTGATCTGGGCCTGGTGATCATGCTTCAGGATATGCGGCGGATCCGGGAGATGGAGGAACGGCTGGAACGCTCCCGCCGCCTGGCCGCCCTGGGCAAGGTGGCCGCCGGCGTGGCGCACGAGATCCGCAATCCCTTGGGCACCCTGCGGGGGTTCGCCCAGTACTTCGCAAGCCACGCCCCGGACGAGGCGAGCCGCGAGTACGCCGACCTCATGATTGGCGAGGTGGACCGGCTCAACCACACGGTCTCTGCCCTGTTGCAGTTTGCCCGGCCCCGGGACCCGGTCTTCCGCCGGGTCGAGGTGCGTCCTTTGCTCGATCGGGCGGTCCGGCTGCTCGCGGCCGATCTCGACAACGCCCGCCTCACCTGCACGATCGAGGCGGCCGCCGGCCTGGCCATCGCCGCGGACCCGGATCTCATCCTGCAGGTGATCCTCAACTGCGTGAAGAACGCGGTGGCCGCAAGCCAAGCCGGTAGCGAGATCCATCTCCGGGCCGCGCCCGCCGCCGGACAGACGGTGGTGATCGAGGTGCGTGACCAGGGGCGGGGCATGAACGAGGAAGAGCGGCGCCGGATGTTCGATCCCTTTTACACCACCCGGCCGGACGGCACTGGCCTCGGCCTGGCGGTGAGCCACCAGATCGTGGAGCAGCATCGCGGCCGGTTCGAGGTGGCGAGCACACCCGGCGCCGGCACCACGGTCAGGATCATCCTGCCCGCCGCCAACGAGGAACACGAGGAAGACGATGACCAGATCACCTGAACAGCAGCCCGCATCCCATCCTGTGACCACGATCTTGGTGGCGGACGACGACCGCGGCCACCGGACCATGCTCCGCGTCCATCTCAGCGGCGCCGGCTACCGGGTACTCGAGGCCACAGACGGCGACGAGGTAGTGCCCATCCTCACCGCCGAGCCCGTGGACCTGCTGCTCCTGGATCTCAAGATGCCGCGGCAGGATGGGATCGCTACCCTCGAGGCCATGCAGGCGGCCGGTATCGCCGTGCCGACCATCGTCATCACCGCCTTCTCCTCGGTGGAGTCCGCAGTGGCGGCCATGAAGCGGGGGGCGGCCGATTACGTCACCAAACCGGTGGATATCGACGAACTCCTGCTCACCATCCGTAGGGTCCTGGACCACCAGCGGTTGCAGGAGGAAAACCGCCATCTGCGCCAGCGGCTCGACGAACGGTTCGCCTTTGACAACATCATCGGCCGCAGCAAGCCGATGCAGGAGCTCTTCGCCACCCTGGAGATGGTCGCGCCCACGGACGCCACCGTGCTCATCACCGGTGAATCGGGCACGGGCAAGGAGCTGGTGGCCAACGCCATCCACCAGCACAGCGCCCGCAAGCGCGGCCCCTTCGTGGCGGTCAACTGCGCCGCCCTGCACGAGGAGCTCTTGGAGAGCGAGCTGTTCGGCCACGAACGGGGAGCCTTTACCGGCGCCACCACCCTGCGCCGCGGCCGCTTCGAGCAAGCGGACGGCGGCACCCTGTTCCTCGACGAGATCGGCGACATGAGCCCGGCCACCCAGGCCAAGATCTTGCGTGTGCTCCAGGAAGGAACCTTCGAGCGTTTGGGCGGTGACGCCACGATCAGGGTGGACGTCCGCCTCGTGGCCGCCACCCACAAGGATCTCGAAAAGATGGTCGCCGAGGGTAGCTTCCGCCAGGACCTCTACTTCCGCCTCAACGTGGTTCCGGTCCACTTGCCTCCCCTGCGGGAGCGGCCCGAGGACATCCCCGAGCTGGCGCACCACTTCCTGCGCCGCTACGCGGAGAAGAACCGTAAGGACGTCAAGGGGATCACCCCTCCGGCCCTGCAGCTCCTCCTCCGTTACCCGTGGCCCGGCAACATCCGGGAACTGGAGAATTGCATCGAGCGGGCCGTGATCCTCTGCGCAGGCGAACAGATCACCCCGGCCGACCTGCCGCCGCAGATGCAGGCCGCGCCCGCGGCTGCGCCACCCCAGCCGCGGACCGCGGTCGGCCTTTCCCTGCGGGATATGGAGCGGGAGCTGATCCGCTCCACCTTGGAGGCCACGGGCTACAACAAGAGTCAGACCGCAAAGATCCTCGGCATCGCCCGCCAGACGTTGCTCAACAAGATCCGGGAGTACGGGCTGGAGGCGGACGCTGGCGCTCCACGCTGAGGACGTCTGCCGGACGCCGTGGAGATTTCCCCTGGCCGGGGCAAGCCCGCTCTACCTTCCCCACCTGTTTTGTTGCCAATAGCAGACTAGAGCAAGCACGACGGCACCAGCGTTTTCTCATGCCTTTGCATCCGCGCATCGTCCAGGCTCGTTCGCCTTCGAGCTGGCGGGGCGGGAAGCGGAAAACGGATGCTGTCTCAAAAATGGAGAGCTGGGCTGGATTTCAGGCCGGCGCTGTCGTGTTTTGCGACAGCGGGTGCCTTGGGTTGGGAGGCGCATTTTGGATAGCTTTTCAAGAAAACAGTGATACATCAATATGTTGCGTGGTTGGCTGGGGGTGCCGGGATGCTGCTGGCACGTCAAGTGCATTTTTCTCCTGACAACAAACGCCACCCACGCGGTCCCTCTTGGCCGTGAGGGATTTCCACAGATGAGGAGTTTGCCATGCGGTACTGTAACTGGGGTTGGAACATGGGCGGCTGGTATTCGATCTGGAACTGTCTTTTCTCTTGGCCGTTCATCCTGTTCACCCTCATGGTGCTGGGGGGAGGGGCGTTGTTGTACTGGCATACCCGGCGCCAACGGCAGGAGGACGCGGGACAGTCCCCCGCCTGCCCCCATTGCGGCGGGAGCATTCACTACGCCTTCTTGCGCTGCCCCTCCTGTGGCGGTGTCCTCAAGCGGCACTGCCCGCAATGCGCCCGCATCGTGGAGCATGACTGGAAATACTGTCCGGCGTGTCGCGCCGAACTCGTTGCCGCGGCGCAAGAGGGATCCGGCCCAACAGCCGCGTCGAGTGGGAAACGGCCAGCCGAGTCGGATGGACGTGCGCAACCAACATCTGCATAAGGAGGACATGTCATGAAGAAGACGAACATCGTGCTGACCGCCCTGGCTATCGCCCTCGTCCTTGGGATCGCCATCCAGGCCAGCGCCGCGTGGATGGGAGCGCCCGCCACCGGTTCGCTGTGGAGCGGGTGGTTCTGTCCCTGGGATGCCTCCTATGGGCCCATGATGGGGACGGGAGCCGGCGCCGCGCCGGGTGGCTGGTGGTGCTGGTAGCGAGCTGACGGCCGGGCGGCCCGGCCACGTCCGCTCCCGTGTCTGCCGCAAGGTCCTTGCGGGCCTTGCGGCAGATTTTTTTGTCCTGCTTGGGCGAAACGTTGTTCTGACGACCGATGGCCGAAAAGCCAGAGATGGTTTTTCAACGGACTGTTAGGCGCAGCGGCGGCAGCGGACGATGCGGGGCAGGCCAGCGTAGTCGCGTGCGATCTCGGCAAGCTCGAATCCAGCGGCAGGGGTGAGATGGTGGCGGAAGATGTCCTCCTGGTCGGCGCCGATCTCGAAGAGAAGATGACCGCCGGGCCGCAGCACACGGTGGAACTCCGGCAGGCAGGCGAGATAGAGCTCCACCCCCCGTGGGCCGCCGTCCAGGGCGCTGCGGGGCTCGAAGTCGCGCACCTCGGGAGCAAGACCGATAAGGTCGGCTGCCGCCACGTAGGGCAGGTTGGCGACGATGCCGTCAAAACAGTGGCTGGCAAAGGGCAGATGACGGCCGTCGGCCGCGAGCAGGCGCAGGTGGGCGGTGAGCCGCTGTTGGTTGCCGGCCGCCACCTTTAAGGCGGCCATGCTGGCGTCGATGCCGATGACCGTGGTCTGCGGCCGGTGCCGGGCCAGGACGATGCCGATAGCGCCACAGCCCGTGCCTGCGTCGAGCCAGCGGCTGGGACGGTCGTTGGCGATGCGGGCAAGGGTTTCTTCCACCAGCAGTTCGGTTTCCGGCCGCGGCACGAGCACGGCCGGCGAGACCTGCAGGGTGATATCGTAAAAATCGGTCTTGCCCAGGATATAGGCCAGTGGCTCCCGTTTCGCCCGCCGCTCCACAGCCGTGGCCAGACCGGCTGGCGCGGGTATCTTTTCGTCGCCGCGCAAGAGAAGTTCGGTGGGGGAAAGATCGAGAAAGTGGCCGAGGAGCAAGGTGGCCTCCCGCCGGGGATCGTCGATGCCGGCCCGCGTCAGGATGGCGGCGATCTCCTGAAGACGTTGGCCCAGGGTAGGGGGCATGGAAATTGCGGCTAGGCGGCCTTGAGGGCCTCGGCCTGGAAGTGGGTGATGAGCGGCTCGATGATCTCGTCGAGGTTGCCGAGCAGGATGTCTTCGAGCTTGTAGAGGGTGAGGTTGATGCGGTGGTCGCTCACCCTGCCCTGGGGAAAGTTGTAGGTGCGGATCCGCTCGCTCCGGTCGCCGCTTCCCACCTGGGCCCGGCGTTCGCTGGCGATTTTTTCGTGTTGTTCCCGCTCTTTGAGGTCGAGCAGCCGGGCCCGGAGCACCTTGAGCGCCTTGGCCTTGTTTTTGTGCTGGGATTTTTCGTCCTGGCAGGAGACCACCAAACCGGTGGGCAGATGGGTGATGCGGATGGCCGAGTCCGTGGTGTTCACGCTTTGGCCGCCGGGCCCTGAGGCGCGGAACACATCGATACGGATCTCGTTGGGATCGATCTCCACCTCCACCTCTTCGGCCTCCGGGATCACGGCCACGGTGACCGCCGAGGTATGGATACGGCCCTGGGCCTCGGTCTCCGGCACCCGCTGCACCCGGTGCACGCCCGACTCGTACTTCAACCGGCTGTACACCCGCTCACCGGAGACCAGGGCGATGATTTCCTTGAACCCGCCGATGCCGATGGGGTTGCTGCTCATGATCTCCACCTTCCAGCCGTGGCGTTCGGCATAACGGCTGTACATGCGGAAGAGATCGGCGGCGAAGAGCGCCGCCTCGTCGCCGCCCGTGCCGGCGCGGATCTCGAGCAGAATGTTTTTTTCGTCGTTCGGGTCCTTGGGCAGGAGCTGGAGGCGAATTTCCCGCTCCAACGCCTCCTTGCGCTGCTCCAGTTCGGTGAGCTCCTGGCGGGCGAGTTCGGCGAGTTCCTCGTCGTCTTCTTGCAGGAGTTCCCGGTTGCCGGCGATATCCGCTTCCAGCTTGCGGTAGTCGGCGTACAGCTCGGCCAAGCGGCTCACCTGGGCATGCTCCCGGGCCACGTCGCGGAAACGGGCCTGATCGGCGATCACCGCGGGATCGCTGAGCAGCCCTTCCAACTTTTCTTTGCGGGCGGCCAAGCCCTCAAGCTTATCGAACATCGGCGCGGCTCCCTCTCTCCTGAAAACGAAACAACCCCGCCTGCGGTGGCGCCACAGGCGGGGTTCGATGAGTGGGGTGGGAGGTGCTACTTGTTGTTGAGACCGTACTTGCGCATGAACTTCTCCACCCGGCCGGCGGTGTCAACGAGTTTCTGTTTGCCGGTGAAGAACGGGTGGCACTTGGCGCAGATCTCGACCTTGATCTCGGTGTTCACCGAGCCGGTCTCGATTTGATTGCCGCAGGCGCAAGTGGCGACGACTTTGTGATATTCAGGATGGATGTCAGGCTTCATGGTGTATCCTCCAGGGTCAACACTCTCGGGCCGGCAGGGTTGCCAGCGGTTACGCAGATTCAGCCGAAATCGATATTATAGCGCATCATTGGTGCGCTGCAACGCTTTTTTCAACGGGCTGCTAGCGGCAGAAACGGGCGGCGGCGTTTCCGGCCCGGCGGCCGAACACCAGGCAGTTGGCGATCATGGCGCCGCCTAGGCGGTCGCCGCCGTGCATGCCGGTGGTCACTTCACCGGCAGCGAACAGTCCCTGAACCGGGGTCTCGCCGTGGGGGCCGATGCGGACGCCGCCGTTGCTTGCCTGTACATGGGGATAGATGCGGTGCCGCAACCGGCCGCAGCGGTCCAGCACCCGGATGGCGCCGCTCGGATAGGCGCCGACATGGGCCAGCAGTTGGGCGTCGAATTCCCGGTCTGGTTGGAGATTGCTGATCGGCACATGGAGCCGGCGGGTGGGGGCAAGAAGGGATGTTGGGTCTGGCAGGTCGATGGCCGCTCCGTCGGGCGTGACGAACAGATGATTGCCGTCAAAAAATGTAGAGATGGAAAAGCGATGGGGCGAGGTGGGGTCGATATCTTCCCATACCAGTTGGCGGTACTCCATGTTGGCCAGGGGAACGCCGGCCTGCTGCAGGAGGCGGTAGCCATCGCCGGTGAGGTTGGGCTCCACGATATTGGCGGGAAAACGGGCGGCGTCCCCGCCGGTGGCGAGGAGCACGGCCCGGCTGTGGACCACAAACTCTGCCCCCCCTCTGCGGGCCAGCAGACCGGTCACCCTGTTGTCCCGCACCAGCAGATCGGTCACCGTGGTGTTGGCCAGCACGGCGGCCCGGCTCGGGTCGAGGCGTCTGAACAACTGTTTGGCCAAAGAGGGTAAATTCTCCACCACGGCGGCCAGGGGAACGGAGCAAAAACAGGGCGGCACGCGCGCCAGCCGCCCTTCCTGGATGCGGAACCGGGCCCCCCAGCGGCGCAGGGCGCAGAAGGCCTGATACGATTCTTCCACCAGAAGGCGGGAGAGCTCTGGAAGATTGGTGCCGCGGCTGACCGACTGGATGGCGGCAAAGAACTGTTCCCTTTCAGCGTCGTTCTGGGCAAAGGTGATGCCCCAGCAGCGATTGCGGTTGGCAAAGGAGGAACCGCAAGCGCCGGGCTCGCCTTTGCACACGAGCAGGATGCGCACATCGTGCTTTTGGGCGGCGAGGGCGGCGGCCATGCCGGCGATTCCGGCGCCGACCACGGCCAGATCGGTGTGCAAGGTCTCCATATCAGCTCGTTGAAAAACGGGCGGAGTGCGGCACAGGGACGTGCCGCCGAATTCCGTCGGCTCTGAAAGAGCCAAGGAATTCGTGAGGTTGGCCGAAACTTTGTTTTGGCCAACCGTGGTCGAAAAAGTCAGGGATGACTTTTTCGACGGACTGATATTTGGCCGGAGTTTGGTCAGATGTGTTCCAGCGCTCCCTGCTCCACGTAACGTCGGCATTCACGAAACTCTTCGTCGGACATGGCCGAAAAGTTGAGGAGGCGGCCATCGTGCTCCAGCACCTTGGTGGCGTCGTCAAGATCTAGCACGTACTGTTCCAGCGAGCCGTAAACCGAAAGGATCTTGTCTTTGACCTCTTCAAAAAAGGCGGTGCCCGGATAGGCGGTGGCCACGAACATGGAGCGTTGGTTGAGGCCGTGGTCGAGAATGAACCGGGCGGTGCGCCTGAGCGCCTCCCTGGTTTCGCCGGGGTAGCCCATGATCCAGGTGCAGTTGGGGGTGATGCCGTGCCGCTGGCAGATTTTGACCGCCCGCGACATCTGGTCGGGATCGTTTTTTTTGTTCATCCGCCGCAGCACGGTTGGATCGGCCGACTCGCCGCCAAAGCCGATATACACACAACCCGCCTCCCGCATGGCGGCGGCGGTATGGTCGTCTATTTCGTTCAAGCGGCCATGACAGCCCCACAGGATGCCGGTTCGCCGCATAAGGGGCAAAAAGGCGGCCAGCCGCCGCTTGTCGGCCATGAAGTTGTCGTCCACGAAGCCGATGAAGTCCACCTGGAACCGGTCGATCACCTGCCACACATCGGCGATCAGACGCTCGGCGCTGGCGAGCCGGTAGTTGCGGCCGCCTGTGGTGTTGCGGTCGCAAAAGCGGCAACTGTAGGGGCAGCCGCGCGAGCTGACCAGGTTGATGCTCCGTTTGCTCTCAAAGGGTGTCCACGAAGAGTTGCCGGCGCTTTTGCCCCATACAGGATTGGCGAGATAGATCTTCATGGCAAAGGCGTCCCAATCCACGCCTGGCAAGGAATCGAGATCGGCCGGCGGTTGGGGGCCGAAGACCTTGCGGCTGCCGGCAAGGCGCGCCGTCTCCGCCAGCAGGCGGGGCAGGATCTCCTCCCCCTCGCCCCGCACCACCACATCCAGCTCTGGAATCCATTCAAAGAGCGTGGCGCCGAAGTCAGAGGCCAGGCCGCCGCCGCTGACAACAAGGGCATCGGGAAAAAGCTGCCGGCACAAACGGGCCAGTTGTTTTTGCCAGCGCAGGGTGGTGATCATGCCGGAGAGGCCGACCAGGTCGTAGTGGGGGGCGTACGCGGTTTGGAGGGTGGCGCGGATCTGTTCAAGGGTGAGCGGCGGCCGGTGGATGTTGAGGTCGAGCACGTCACAGGCGTGCCCCAGGCCCTTGACCAATGAAGAGAGGATGCCAATGCCCGTAGGCACCACGTTGGGCGGCGCCTGCAGCCGGATGGGCATGTTGACGAACAGTACGTTCAAGGAATCCGTGAGTTTGGCCGAAGCTTGCGCTTTGGCCAACCGTGTGGTCGAAAAAGCAGGAATGGCTTTTTCGCCGGACTGTTAACCGTTCATCGACTCGAAGAACTCCTTGTTCGAGCGGGTGCCCTTCATCTTGTCGAGCAGGAATTCCATCGCGTCGATGGGGTTGAGGGATGAGAGAAGCTTGCGCAAGATCCACATGCGGTTGAGTTCGTCCTGCGAAAGGAGCAGCTCTTCTTTGCGGGTGCCGGACTTGGTGATATCGATGGCCGGGAAGATCCGGCGGTCGGCCAGCCGGCGGTCGAGGACGATCTCCATGTTGCCCGTGCCCTTGAACTCCTCGAAGATGACCTCGTCCATCCGGCTGCCGGTCTCGATCAGGGCTGAGGCGATGATGGTCAGGCTGCCGCCCTCTTCGATGTTGCGGGCCGCGCCAAAGAACCGTTTGGGCCGGTGCAGGGCGTTGGAGTCCACACCGCCGGAGAGGATTTTGCCGCTCGGCGGCACCACGGTGTTGTAGGCGCGGGCCAGGCGGGTGATGGAGTCGAGGAGGATCACCACATCGTACCGGTGCTCCACCAGGCGTTTGGCCTTTTCGATTACCATTTCGGCCACCTGGATGTGCCGTTGGGGCGGTTCGTCAAAGGTGGAGCTGATGACCTCGGCGTTCACCGACCGGGCCATGTCGGTCACCTCTTCGGGCCGCTCGTCGATGAGCAGCACGATGAGGATCACCTCTTTGTGGTTCTTGGTGATCGAGTTGGCGATATCCTTGATGAGCACGGTCTTGCCCGTGCGGGGCGGGGCGACGATCAGGCCGCGCTGGCCCTTGCCAATGGGCGAGATGATATCCATGATCCGCATGGAGTAGTTGTCCGGCCGCCGCTCCAGGTGGATGCGCTCGTTGGGGTGCAGAGGGGTGAGGTTGGAAAACAGGGTGCGGTCTTTATTGGCCTCTGGTTTGTCGAAGTTGACCCGGTCCACCTTGAGCAGGGCAAAGTACCGTTCGCCCTCCTTGGGCGCCCGCACCGGGCCCTCCACCGTATCGCCGGTCCGCAGGTTGAACCGCCGGATCTGGGAGGGAGAGACGTAGATGTCGTCTGGGCCTGGCAGGTAGTTGTAGTCAGGAGCACGGAGGAAACCAAAGCCATCGGGCAGGACCTCGAGCACGCCGCTGCCCCGGTTGCCGCCGTTCTTCTCCGAGGTCTGGGAGATCTGGGCCTGGAAGATGGCGAAGATCAGCTCCTGCTTGCGCATACTGGAGTAGCCTTCGATCTTCAATTCCTTGGCCAGTTTTGTCAGCTCGTGGATTTTTTTCATTTTCAGTTCGTTGAGGTTCATGGACTCCTGACTCCTTAACAAGTGGAACGGGTACGGCGGCCCGGCCGTCGCAGCGGCCAGGAAGGTCGGTGAGCGTGCAATCCGTCACCGGCGGGCGCAGCGGTCCGCCGGCACGGCCGGTTGAAGAACGCTCGCGGACGGCCTCAATGGCGGGACTCGAACATGCCCTTGTAGCTCACCGCGGGCGATTGACGGTATGTGTTATGGAACCGTGTAATAAGAGCTAAAGAATTTTTTTGGATTGTCGCAGGGGTTGTAAAACAGCAGGAAGCGGGGAAGACCCCGGGGCTCGGGCAGGGCGCCCACTGGGAAAATCGAATCGTGTGCAAGCAGGAATACTCTATAATAGAAAAGGGCTGCCGCAGATGTCAAGGGTTTTCCTGCCCGCTCCCGGAGATTTCCATCTTGCGCGGCCGCGTCTGGCTTACGTGGCAACGAAGCCAAGGGTTTTGGCGAGGCGGTGCAGCTCGAGCACCGTAGCGGCCCAGGGGCCGGAGTTGTCGATAACGTGGTCGGCGGCCAGCGCCTTGCTCTCCAGGCTCGGCTCGTTTTGGGCGGCCAGGGCCGCCTGCGCATCCTCTTCGCAGAGCTGGTCCCGTTGCCGCAAACGGCGCAACCGTTGGCCCGCGCAGGCGTACACCACCACCACGTGGTCAAAGTCCGCCCGCCAACCAACCTCGAAGAGCAAGGGCACCTCCACCACACAGGGCGATGTGGCGGCGCTCAATCGTTGGTGGATGGCGTGGCGGATGAGAGGGTGAAGAAGCCGCTCCAGTCGCTGCCGCAGGCCGTTATCGGTAAAGATGGCCGCCCGCAGCCGCCGGCGGTCGATTGTGCCGTCAGCGTGGAAAAACATCTTGGGGAGGAGGGCCTGTAGCTGGTCGTACGCCGCGCCGCCAGGAAGGATAAGGGTGCGGCCGATGGCGTCGGCGTTGATCAGCGTGAGGCCGAAACGGTGGCCAAGGTAGCGGGCGCAGCGCGATTTGCCCGACGCGATCGCGCCGGTGATCGCCACTGACTGGGGCGGGGGCTGGCTCATCCACGGGCCTCCAGTCCGGCCAGCCGGTGCAGGACAGCGACAAAGTCCGGCCAGAGCGGAGCGGTAAAGCGCATTTTCGCGCCGCTGCGCGGATGGCGGAATTCGATGCGGAGCGCGTGCAGGCAAAGGCGGAGTATCGGCGGTCCCTCAAGACGGCGGCGGGCGCCATAAAGAGGATCGCCGACAATGGGAAGGCCGAGGGAGGCGAGATGGACCCGGATCTGGTGGGTGCGGCCGGTATGGGGACAGGCCTCGATAAGGGCGCAGGCCGTAAAACGCCGGCGCACCCGCCAGCGGGTCACGGCTGGCCGGCCGTCTGGCCGGATGGCCATCTTTTTGCGATGGACGGGGTGGCGGCCGATAGGCGCGTCCACTGTGCCGCCGGCCTCGCGGGGCGCGCCGTGCGCCAAGGCAAGATAGGTCTTGGCGATCTGGCGTGTTTTGAACTGTTCCACCAAGTCGCGGTGAGCGGCGTCGTTTTTGGCCACCACCATGACGCCGGAGGTGTCGCGGTCGAGCCGGTGCACGATACCGGGCCGCAGTTCGCCGCCCACGCCGGCCAGGTCGCCGCAGGCGTGGAGCAGGCCGTGGACCAGGGTGCCGGATGTGTGGCCTGCCGCCGGATGGACGACGATTCCCGGTGGCTTGGCCAGCACAACGAGATCCTGATCCTGGTAAAGGATAGTGA
>WFOD01000148.1 GCA_015488275.1 Deltaproteobacteria bacterium | reverse complement strand
GGTTCTTGGTGTCCGCAACCACGATGTCGCCCTCGGGAGTCACGGCCAAGGCCCACGGCTCGTCGAATTGCCCCTGTCCGGCTCCTTGGCTCCCCCAGGCGTGGACGAACGCGCCGGTTGGCCCGAAGACCTCGATCCGGTGGTTGCTGGTGTCGGCGACGTAGAGGTTGCCGTCCTTGCCCAAGGCAATGCCGTAGGGCCGCTGCAGAAAGCCGGGCAAGACGTGCCAGGCGGACCAGCGGGTGAGGAATTCTCCGTTTGGTGTGAACGCCTGGATCCGGTGGCCCCAGAACTCGCCCACCAGCACCCGGCCGGCCACGGCCAGTACGCCGATGGGGTTCTGGAACCGGCCGTCCTCAGCGCCCTGGCCGCCCCATTGGGTAAGAAAGTTGCCGTCAAGGTCGAATGCCTGCACCAGGTTGGTGGTGTAGTCGGTGACGTACACCCGGCCGGCGTTCAGGTCCACGCTTACGTTGGCCGGATCTTGGAAGAGTCCCTTGCCACCGTCGCCCTGACCGCCCCATTGCCCCGCCGGTGTAAGGGAGGGGACGCCGTTGTCGTCGTAGCTGATCGTAAGTTTCTGGATCCGGTGGTTGCCGCTGTCCACCACGTAGAGAAAGCCCCTGGCGGCGACGAGACCCTGGGGCGACTGGAACTGGCCGGCATCGCCGCCCGCGCCGCCGAACTCGGCCAGCAGGGTGCCGTCCGGCCGGAAGGCGAGGATCTTGTTGCCCCCTTTGTCGGAGACGAACAGCGTGCCGCGGCCGTCGGCCGCGATGTCAATGGGGTCCTCCATCTGGCCGCGGTCGGTCCCTGCCTCGCCCCAGGCGATGAGAAAGGCGCCGTGCGGCCCGAATTTCTGGATCCGGCGGTTTTTTCTGTCCACCACGTAAAGGTTGTCGGCCGCGTCCACTGTCAGGCCGGTGGGTTCGTCGAATTCTCCTTGGCCATTGCCTTTGCGGCCAAAGTTGGTGATGAGCCTGCCGTCCGTGGTCCATTTGGAGATCCGGTGGTTCCAGCCTTCGGCCACGTATATGTTGCCGTGGCTGTCGGCGGCCAGTCCCCGCGGACTGCTGAAGTACCACGGCTGCTGGAGCGCCGGCCAAATCTGGCGCACCAGATACGGTGAGGGGGGCGCAGTGGCGGCGTTGCCGTCCGCCTGCACCTGCACCAGCCCTTCCTTGGTCACGGTGTCCTGGGTCGTGCCGTTCGATACCGTGAGCCGGACCGTGTAGGTGCCCGGCTTGGTGTACACATGGGTCGGGTCTGTCTCCGAAGCCGTGGCCCCATCGCCAAAATCCCAGGCATGGCCGGTCGCCAGCCCTTCGCTCGTGTTGTAGAAATGGACGGTGAGCGGGGCGGCGCCGGAGAGCGCCGTGCCCGCGGCGGTGAGGGCCGTGAACCGGGCCGCAAGGGGGGACAAGCGTTCGCCCTTGAGCGGCGCGATAGAGCTCACAGCGCCGGAATAGATATCGTAGCCCTGGAGAAAGTATCCCTTGGCTGCGCCGGCCACGGTGTCGAAGAGCGCTACGTCGTAGCTCGTCGCGCCAGCGGGAAAGAAGACCTTGAAGAACTTGTTGTTTGGGTCGGAGATGGCCGTGCCGGCCACCTGATTGGAGCCGTCCGGGTTGGCCAGGGCGCAGTCGAGGATGGTGTCGCCAACAGCAGAGCTATCGTAGGGAGGGCCAGAGCACGAAAGGGTCTTGATCTGGGCGTAGGTGGTTCCGGGCAGGGAAATCTCCAGCCGCCAGGTGGTGGAGATAAGGGGCGCAAAGTCTTCGGCCGCGGCCGCGCCTGCGGAATCGGCCGCGCCTGCGGCAAAGAGGGCGCAGCAGGCGAAGACAACGGCGAGGAAGAACGATTGGCAAGGGCGGACAACCAGGGGAGGAGTCTGGGCCGTGCTCGGGAACGCCATGCAACACCTCCTTGGGGGAAGGGAAGGTCGAACCGCTTCCTGGTCTGAAATGTACCATAACCCGGTGGGGAGGTCAAAATTTGCGGAAGATCTGCTGGTTGCCATGGGTGACGTTTTCTGTTTTGCTGGAAAAAGACCTGGTATGACTATGGAACGACTAGATCATCAATGTTTTGGCCGTGGGGAGAGGAGGAGCTATGAGGCTGGATGAGCGGCTGGGCCTCGTGGTGCTGTTGGTGTTCGTGCTCGTCATCTGCGCGTGGGGGCGGCCGGAGGCGACCGCGGCCGCCGCGCCCGCTGGCCTGCTCACCGCTGTTCAGGGACGGGTCGAGGTGGCTGGATTGGCCACGGAGTGGAGGCCCGCCCGGGTGGGCCGCGCGCTGGCCGAGGGCGACCGGCTCCGCACCGGCCCGGACGGCAGGGCGGCGATCCTGCTGGCCGACGAATCCCTGGTGCGGATCAACCGTAACTCGTACTTTGTGCTCAAGTCCGTGGCCCGGCGGGCCGGCTGGTTGCCGGCCGCAGACCGCGGCATGCGCCGCGGCCGCACCCGGCTTGGGCTCAAGCGAGGAGAGCTGTGGCTGCTCAACAAGAATCCGGGCGCCGATCTTTCCGTGCGCTCCGGTATGGTGACCGCGGCTATCCGGGGCACGGAGTTCGGTATGCGCGCCGATACCGCCGGCGAGGTCTCGGTGGTGGTGCTTGAGGGCCGGGTCGGGGTGGCCAACGATGCGGGTCAGGTGACGCTGGCAAGCGGGGAGGCGGCCGTGGCCCGGCCGGGTGAGCCGCCGGTGCGCCGCATCCTCATGCATCCTGAGGATGCGGTCCAGTGGACCATGATCCTGCCGCGTTCCTTTGATCCCGCGGCCATCCAGCCCGCGGCCGCCGCTTCGCCGGAGCTTGCGGCCCTGTCCCGGGCCGTGGCGGAAGGGGACTTTGCCGCAGCCCAGGGCATCATCGAGCCCCTCCTGGCCCAGTGGCCCGACAATGGCGTGCTGTGGGAATATGCAACGTTGCTTCGCCTGATGGCGAACCGTAAGGACGCGGCCCTGGAAGCGGCGCAGCGGGCCGTGGCCCTGCGCCCCCGTTCCGCCGCGGCCCATCACCTGCTCGGGCTCGTTCATCAGGCCCGGTTCGACCTTGCGGCGGCGGGCCGGGCCCTGGAGGCGGCCCGCAGGCTTGCCCCCGACGACGTTGGCGTGCTCGCGGCCCTGGCCGCCAATCGGTTCGGCCGCGACGATCTCGACGGCGCGCGCCAGTTTGCCGATCAGGCCCGCCAATTGGCGCCCGACGATACTGTGGTTCTGGATCTTGCCGGCTTTTTGGCGCTCGCCCGTGGCCGCACCGCCGAGGCGGCGGAGCTCTTCCGCCGGTCGCTCGCGGTCCAGCCCGGATCGGACGCCCATCTCGGGCTCGGTCTCGCATTGATGCGCCAGGGCCGGCCCAAGGAGTGCCTGCGCCATCTCGGGCTCGCCGTGCTGCTCGCCCCGCGCCGCGCCCTGCCGCGCACCTACTGGGCCCGTATCCTGTACCAACTCGGCCGGCTCGACGAGGCCCTGGACGTGCTGGCCGTGTCCCGCCGCATCGATTCCCGCGACCCCACGCCTTTCTTTCTCGAGGCCCGTATCCTGGCCGACCTGCACCGGCCGGCCGCGGCCCTGGCCGCCTTGGAAGCGGCCATGCGGCGTAACGGGAACCGGGCGGTCTACCGCTCCCGCTTTCTGCTCGACCGCGATGCCGCCATGCAGAACGTGGATTTCGCCAATCTCTATACCCGTCTCGGGCTCATGGTACGCGCCAGACGCGCGGCCGAACGCGGTGTGCGGCTCGACTACACCAATCCTTCGGCCCATCTCTTCCTCGCCGGTCTGTTTCGTGACCAGGGCGCGGAGCGGCTGGTGCGCGACTCAGAGAACCTGTTGGTCCGTCTGTTCCAGCCAGCCAACGTTAATACCTTTAATACTTTCAACGACTATACCGCCCTGCTTGAGCGGCCGGATGTGGAACTCGATCTCACGGTGGCTGGCGGCAACCACCACACCCTGGACCAACAATATATCCTGTTCGGCGCTGCGCCGGCCAAGGGGCTTGCCTTTCAGGGCGGGGCGGTCCGCGACCGTACCGCTGGCTGGCGCGACACCAACGGCGAGACCACGGACAGCGGCGTATTCCACCTGAAGTGGGACCTCTCGCCAGCGGCGAGCCTCTCCCTTTCCCTGAGCCACACCCGGCAGGAGCGGGCCGGCAACCTCGATGCGCGGTTTTGGTTCGACGCGCCCCAGCGGCCCGACGATCATGAGGTGAGCGCGGTGAAACGGGCCGAGGTCGGGCTCTTCCTGCGGCACGGGCCGGGCCGGTACACGTTGGGCCGGTTCGTGCTTTTCCGCAACGAGTTGGACCGCGGCCAGTGGGTGGATACCGTGGCGCCGGCCGGCGGGGTGGTGTTTTCCGGCCGGCTGCGCAACGGCGCGGCCGTGGTCGAGGACCTGCTCGTGGCCGAGGCCGAGCAGGTGATGGAGTTTGGCCGCCATCGGCTCCTGGCGCACGGTCTGGCGCTTTCCTCGGTGCAAGGCCAGGACCGCACCACCAGAGGCGCGCTCGTGGGCGTGCCGGGCGGGGTCGTGGTTCCGGTGAACCTGGCCGTGGCAAGCCGGCCCGAGTATCGCCAGTACGTCGCCGGAGTGCACGGCGCCTGGCGGCTGCGGCCCGGCCTGCTCGTCGAAGCGGCCGCAGTGTACGATATGCAGCGGTTGACGGACGATGCCAGCGGACGCACGGTCCGCCACCAGAGGGTTGCGCCCCGGTTGGGAGTCGTCTGGGAGATCGATGCGGAGCGCTCCCTGCAGATCGCCCTGCACCGCCATGTCCTGCCCCCTTCCTTGGTACGCGAACGGCTCGATCCAGTGTTGCTCGCCGGTCTGCCGGTGTACGAGCCTAGCCTGCCCGGCGCGCGCACGGACGCGGCCACGGTGCGGTATCAAGACCTGCTGGCCGGATGGACCTGGGCCGTGGAAGGCGATTACCGGCGGCAAGAGTACGAGTTGTCGGCCAACGGCGTATCCACTGATTACCGTTCCAGGTACCGGCGGCTGGAACTGGCGGCCGACCGCCTGCTCGCCGGGACGATGGGGCTCGGCTTGCGCCTGGAGTGGCGCGACGGAGAGGACGACCGCGACCGGCGGCTCCATCGGGAGGAGTTCACCGCCGGTCTCGGGCTACGGTTCGAACATGGTTCGGGCCTGGCGGCCGGTCTCGATGTGACGCTGCTCAAGGTGCGGTATGTGGACCCCGCGTTCGCCGACGCCTTCATCCCCCTCGTAGACCTCCACTCCTCTTGGGAACTGCCTGGCAAGCGGCTGAAACTGGAGGCGCGGATCGACAACCTGCTCGACCGCCGGTTCGACTGGCCCACCGACGTGCTGGGCGCGGACGGCCGCCAGCCAGGCATCGCCTGCCGGCTGGGGATTACCGTGGTGTTGTAGGGACCTGATCGTTTCCAGGCGTATGGCTGGCGAGGATCCGAGAGGGAGCAAGTGTTCTGCGATTCCCATTGCTTGTTGGTGTTGTCCGGGCTAACAGCCCGTTGAAAAACGGGCTGTGCGCGGCACAGGGACGTGCCGCCGAATTGCGCCGGGCTTGAAAAGTCCAAGCAATTCGTGAGGTTGGGCGAAGCTCTGCTTTGCCCAACCGGGGTCGAAAAAGCCATGGACGGCTTTTTCGACGGACT
>WFOD01000147.1 GCA_015488275.1 Deltaproteobacteria bacterium | reverse complement strand
GTGCGGCACAGGGACGTGCCGCCGAATTGCGCCGGGCTTGAAAAGCCCAAGCAATTCGTGAGGTTGGGCGAAGCTGTGCTTTGCCCAACCGTGGTTGAAAAAGCCAGGGACGGCTTTTTCAACGGACTGATAGGGGCTCCGGCGGGAATTCTCTGGAAAGCCTTGCCCCGCGACCTCTTGCAAAGTGAGCTGTGAGAGTGGCGATGGACCCACACCTGATCGATGCGTTCTCCCAGGCCCATGTTCTGGTGCTTGGCGACTGTATTGTTGACGCCTTTCTCTGGGGCAAGGTGTCGCGTATCTCCCCGGAAGCGCCGGTGCCAGTGGTGGATGTGGAGCGGGAGACGCTTTCGCTGGGCGGCGCGGCCAACGTGCTGGCCAACATCGTGGCCCTGGGGGGGCGGGCCACCCTGTGCGGCGTGGTGGGCGACGACCCAATGGCCGAACGGTTTTACGCCATGATCGAGGAACTGGGCATGGATACGGCCGGCATCCTCCGCACAAACGACCGGCCGACCGTGGTCAAAACCCGGGTCATCGCCCACAGCCAGCAGGTGGTTCGTTTTGACCGTGAACGGCGGCGGCCGCTGGCGAACGGCGCTCTGGACCGGGTACTCGATTTTTTGCGCCGCACCCTTGACCGGTACGACGCCGTGGTCGTTTCCGATTACGCCAAGGGCGTGGTCTGTCCGCCGGTCATGGCCGCCTTGCGCGATGCTTTGGGCCGTCCTCCCAGGCGGCCGGTCGTGGTGGACCCCAAGCCGGCGCCTGGCCGGGAGGCGCTGTTCCGTTCCTTTTCCATTGTCACTCCCAACCAGGCCGAGGCCTCCCGGCTGTCGGGAATGGAGCTGGACGATGAAGAGGGGGTGGGTGTAGCGGCTGGCCGGCTCTTGGAGTTGCTCGACTGTGAGGCCGTGCTCATCACCCGGGGAGAGGCTGGCATGACCTTGCTCGAACGCAATGGCGCGCTGGCCACTGTGCCCACGCAGGCGCGGGAGGTGTTCGACGTTACCGGCGCCGGCGATACCGTGGTCGCCGTGCTCGCCCTAGGGTTGGCCGTGGGCATGAGTTACCGCCAGGCGGCCATGTTGGCCAACTACGGGGCTGGCGTCGTGGTCGGCAAGGTGGGAACGGCGACGGTGAGCGCGGCCGAGCTCAAGGAGGCGATTAGGTGAGTGGACCGCAAAGCATGACCTGTTTTGGCCGCGGCGAGCGTGAGGACGGCGGCCGGCGGTGGACGGTGGAGATCCGGGCGGTCAATCACCGTTATTGTGATGTCTTGGTGCGGATGCCGCGGGCCTGGGCCGAGTTGGAGGAGCGGGTCAAGCAGATGGTCGCTGGCCGCCTGCGGCGGGGCAAGATCGAGGTCAGCATCTCGTGTCGCGGCCCGGTGGCCGCCACGGTGCACCTGGATCTCGACCTCGCCCGCCAGTATCAGGCCGCCTTTGATCTCTTACGCCGCGAGTTTGGCCTGGCGCAAGGGGCGGATCTTGGGTTGTTCGCCGCGGTGCGCGAGCTTTTCGTCCACGAAGAAGCGCCGGAAGAGCCCGACTCCCTCTGGGCCGGGATCGCGCCGGCCCTGGAGGCGGCCCTGGAGCGGGCGGTGGCCATGCGCCGCGCCGAGGGGGCGAACTTGGCGGCCGACCTCCTCGACCGTCTCGATCATCTGCGGCAGATGCTCGGCGAGATCGAAGAGCGGGCGCCGCAGGTGGTGGCCGAGCGGAGCGCCATGTTGCGCGCGCGGGTCAGGAGCCTGGCCGGCGAGGCCGGCATCGACGAGATGCGCTTGGCCCAGGAGGTGGCCCTCTTGGCCGACAAGGCGGACATCAGCGAGGAGATCGTCCGCTTGGCGAGCCACATCGACCAGTTTCGCCGCTTTCTCTCCCTGGACGAGCCGGTGGGCCGGCGCCTTGACTTTTTGTTGCAGGAGTTCTTGCGCGAGATCAATACAATGGCCTCAAAGATCGGCGACGTGGCCGTCACCCATCGGGTGGTGGAGATGAAAAACGAGGTGGAGCGGTTGCGGGAACAGGTGCAGAATCTGGAGTGAGCCCATGAACGACGCCCGACTGATCAATATTGGTTTTGGCAACACGGTGATGGCCGGCCGGATCGTCGCCGTGGTCAACCCCAAGTCTTCTCCCATGCGCAAGCTCCGTGAAGAGGCGCGCCAGCGCCAGATGTTGGTGGACGCCACCGAAGGCCGGCGCACCCGGTCCATCGTCATTCTCGATTCCAACCACGTGGTGCTGTCCGCCGTGCACCCAGAGACCATTGCCCAGCGGATTGTGCCTGTTGGCGACGGATCGGGCGACAGCGCAAAGGGGGGCGGGCGATGAACGGCACGCTGTTTGTCGTGTCCGCCCCTTCGGGCGCGGGCAAGTCCACGATTCTGCACCGGGTTCTGGAGGAGATCCCGGCCGTGGCCTTTTCCGTTTCCCACACCACCCGGTCCCCGCGGGCTGGCGAGGCGCACGGCCGGGATTATTTTTTTGTCTCCCAGCAGGAATTTGCCGCCATGCGGCGCGGCGGCGCCTTTCTCGAGGCCGCCGAGGTGCACGGTAATTGGTACGGCACCAGCCGCGGCGCAGTAGAGGAGATGCTCGGCCGCGGCGTGGACGTGCTCCTCGATATCGACGTTCAGGGCGCGTTGCAGGTGCGGGCCTCAGGGCTGACGGCCGTGTTCATCTTCATCGTGCCACCCTCGTTGACCGAGCTCGAGCGTCGGCTCCGGGGCCGGGGCACGGACAGCGACGAGGTGATCCGCCGGCGGCTGGCCAACGCCCGCCAGGAGTTGCTGGCCGCCTCCCGCTACGATCATCTCGTTGTCAACGACGAGCTCAACCAGGCGGTACGCATGGTGGAGGCGGTGATTCTGGCGCGGCGAAGCCAGTTCCGGCGGAACTACGATAACTCGCCGGTTCGGCTCGACGAGGTGCTGGACGGCCCCGGCGCATGAGTGCAAAAGGGGGAAGGAAGGGCGGCAAACATGCGCCACAACACGCCCCTGGGCGCGAAGAGGGCTTTGCGATCTGGGGGGTCAATCCGGTGGCCGAGGCCTTGCGCCGCCGGCCCGGCTGGGTGAAGGAGGTGCTGCTTGCCGGCGGCAACGCACGGCTGGCGGCCATTTATGAGCTTGCCCGCCGTAAGGGCGTCCCCGTGCGTTCGGTGTCCCGGCCGGAACTGCCCGGCAGCGGCAAGCAGCAAGGGGTGGCCGCCTGGTTGCGCCGGCCGTCATTTCTGGCCTTTGCCGATCTCCTCGACGGCCTGCCAGCAGGCGAGCCGTTCGTGTTGCTCGCTCTGGATCAGGTGCAGGATCCGCGTAACTTTGGCGCGATCCTCCGCTGCGCGGCGGCAGTCGGCGTGCGCGCCGTCCTTTTTCCCCGTCATGGCAGTGCGCCGCTCTCCGGCGCGGCCTGGAAGGCGTCGGCGGGAACGGCTATCCTGGTGGACTGTTGCCAGGTGCCGAACTTGGCCGTCGCCTTGCAACAACTGCGCGATCGCGGTGTATGGCTTTACGGCGCCGACCTTGCCGGCTCCGCCTCCCTTTTCGCTACAGACTTCGCCTTTCCCCTCTGTCTCGTGGTCGGCGGCGAGGGCCGTGGTCTCCGGCCGCTGGTGCGCCGGCAGTGTGACGCCCTGGTGCGTATCCCCATGAGCGCTGGCGTGGAGTCGCTCAACGTCGCCGTATCCACCGGCGTGCTGCTGTACGAGATCAGGCGGCAGAGCGGGATAGCGCCTCTTTCTCCTGGGAAGAATCCTCCCCCTTCTCGTTGACCTCGCCGGCGTGGGCGATCAGGGGAGAGTCCACCGGCAGGTAGATGGTAAAGCGGCTGCCCTGGCCTGGCTGGGTCTCAACGATGCAAAATCCCTGGTGGCTCTTGACAATGCCGTGGACGATGGCCAAGCCCAGGCCGGTTCCCTTGCCAAAGGGCTTGGTGGTGAAGAAGGGTTCGAAGATCCGGGCCTTGACCTGTTCGTCCATGCCTTCGCCCGTGTCTGCAATGTCGATGGTCACGTAACGGCCCGGTCGCGCCTCTGGATGGATGGTGCGGAAGTTGTCGTCCAGCTCTGTCGTGGAGGTGCGGATGGTGAGCTCGCCACCGTTGGGCATGGCGTCCCGGGCGTTGAGACAGAGGTTCATGATCACCTGCTCCAGCCGGGTGGGATCGCCGGCGATTTGCGGTAAGTCTTTTTCCAGCTCCAAGGACAGGCCAATGGAGGGGGGGAGGCTTGCCTGCAACAGCTTGATGATGTTGTTGACATGCGTATTGACGGAGAGCATCTGCACAGAGCCGATGCCCTGACGGGCGAAAGTCAGGAGCTGCTGCACCAGGTCCGCGGCCCGGAAGCCTGCCTGTTCGATGGTCTCCAACAAGGCGTATTGAGAGGTGTCGCGTTGCTGTCCCCGCTTGAGCACCGTGATATTGCTGATGATGCCGCACAGGATGTTGTTGAAGTCATGGGCAATGCCGCCGGCAAGGGTGCCTAGGGCGGTGAGTTTTTCGGTCTCCACCAGTTGGCGTTGGGTCTGTTCCAACTCCTGGATCTTTTGCTCCAGCGAAGCGGTCAGACGGCGGTTCTCCGCCTCTTTTTCCGCCAGCGACCGGCTCATGGCGTTGAAGGTGGCGATAAGCTCGCCGAACTCATCCGGCGCCTTGTAGTCGGTTTCATATCCCAACTCACCGTCGGCGATGCGGCGGGTGGCGGTAAGCAGGGCCTCGATGGGACGGACAGTGGAGAGGATGAGATACTGGGCGATGGCCAGGGCCACCAGCAAGGTGATGATCAGGGTGAGGGCGATAAAGGTGTGTGAGCGGTTGATCCGGGACATGGCCAGGTTTGTCTGGTCCTGAATGGTCAACGCGGCCCGGTTAACCATGTCTTGCACCTTGTGGAGCAACTGGGTGCCGGTGATATCGGCTTCTCGTTGGTTGCGTTGACGCCAGGGACTGTCCCGCACAGTGGTGATCAGGTAACTGAGCCGGTTCTGGAATTGTTTGCCCAGCTGGCGCATGGCGTCGAGTTCTTTTTGGATCGCTGGCCGGTGATGGCAGGAGTAGCAGCGCTCAATGGCTTCGTCAAGGACGTTACAGTTTTGGATCACCTCGTTGATGTTGTCGGTGAACACATCTTCAGAGGCATGCACATAGCTCAGCACGCGCTGGACGCTTAGGTTCAGATCCTGACGGATGTCTTCGATCTCATGGAGGCTGATGAGATGGCGTAACCGGGCCGTGGTGGAGGAGAGGTTGTAGACCACGGCCAGCGATCCCGCCAAGAAGAGGACGAAGATGAGGGCCAGCGAGCCGATGATCCGTTTTTTCATCTGTTTTTGTAGCGGTATTGCGCCAGGTCGATGCCGGCCTGACGGGCGATGTCCATCACCACCTGATAATCGGCCTTACTGGTGGGGATGAAGCGCAGAGCGCCAAAGCGGTCGAGCACTGCGGCGCCTTCCGTGTTTTGGTGCATGGTGAGCAGGATACTGCTCAACTTGGCCGCGTACTTGGGCACCAACTCCGGCCGCAGGCATAGGCCGTTGGAGGGGACCATCGGCGAGTTGGCCAGGACCACGAGCTTTTGACGCGCCTGGGGATTTTCGGCCAGCACCTTGTCGAAGATCGTATTCTTGGCTGCCCCTACCTCGGCATCGCCCTCGAGCACGGCGGTGATGGCCGCGTCATGGCTGCCGGTGAAGAAGTAGGCGGCGAAGTACTCGTCGAGGCTTTTGACGCCGTGGTTACGAAAATAGGCAAGGGGAAAGACGTAGCCGGCCGTGGTCGCCCGCTCCACCAGGGCCAGCCGTTTGCCGCGCATGTCGGCCACTGTCTTGATGCCGGTGTCCTTGCGGGTGAAAATCTTGCCGTAATAGGTGGAGGTGCCGTCGAGCCATAAAGGCCGGGCGATGGGGTGCAGGTTCAGTTGGGTGATGCAAAGGGCGCCGGTGAAAGAGCCGATGAAAATGGCGTCCACCCGTTTTTTCTTGATGTTTTCCGTGATGTTGCCGTAGCGGCTGACCATTTGCAACCGCACGGGCGCGCCGAGCTGTTTCTCAATGTACTCCGCCAGGGGCTGGTAGCGCTTCATCTGCTGGAAGACGTTCATCTCTGGCAGAAGGCCAATGGTCAGGGGGGCGGCGGGGAGCCGGGGCGGGGAGGCGAGGAGAAGCAGCAGCGTCAAGAGGGAAAAGAGGACGACACAGAAAGGTTCTCGGCGCATAAGGTGCCTCCAACCGGTGGAAGTCTGAGACGTTTTCCTCATCATAGCACGATTTTTGTTTGTTGTCGCGCGGGGGCCGTTTCCGCATCCCCTTTTCGTCATAGCAGCCCGTTGAAAAACGGGCTGTGTGCGGCGCAGGGACGCGCCGCCGGATTCCGCCGGCTCTGAAAGAGCCAAGGAATCCGCGAGGTTGGCCGGAACTCGGTTCTGGCCAACCGTGATTGAAAAAGCCAGGGATGGCTTTTTCAACGGACTGATAGAGGGCCGGAAAAAAACGGCTGGCCCACATCAACACGTTTGACGGTCAAGTCGTCGGTCTCCAACACAGCGAACGACGGCTGGGCCTCCTTGCCAAGGAGTTCCCCTGGGTTGACCACCAGGGTGTTGCCCACGCGCTCCACCAGATAGGTATGGTCATGGCCGCAGCACACCACGTCAAAGGTGCCGGCAAGGGCGAGGTTGCGGGCCATGGCTGGATAGTGGTGGAAGGCGATCTTGCGGCCGCCGGCCTCAATGGCGCCAAAGACGCCGTGGTGGGTGATGGCGGGAAAGCGGTGAAGGATGAGCGAGGCGATGAGGTGCTGGTCGCCGACGTTGTTGCCGTAGATCAGATGGACCGCGCCAGCGAATCGCGCCAACTCCTCGAGCATGAAGGGGGAGATGAGGTCGCCGCAGTGGATCAAGGCGGCGCAGCCGTGATCGTTGGCGAGCATGACACTTGCCCGCAGATGGGGAATATGGTCGTGAGAATCTGAGCAAATGGCGATCTTCATGGCGGCGTCGCGTAAGGGAGTGGGAGAGAAATCGTTTGACTTTTACCGCCCGCCCTCTATACCGTAAAAGGCAAAAAAAAACCAGGCCTCGTTCCCCTGCGCCTTGCCTGGCCCTTTCTCGCTTGTTGCCTGCGGCGGTTTTTCCCCGCCGCACGGTTGACGATCCGGCCGTTGCAACCAACCTTGCTAGCCGTTAACGATGTCCCAGAATACTTTAAGCACAGAGCTTGAGCAGTGGCGGAACGCCTATCTGCGGCAGCGACGCCATGCGGTCGTGGGCCGTCTTTTTCGCGGTGTGCTGCACAACGTAAACGGCGTTCTCCAGGCCATGTCCATGCAGGCTGAACTCCTTGCCTTTGGCGCTGAGCGCGCCGTGGTCATGCTGGCCGAGGAGCAAGGCAAGGGAGAGGAGGCGTTACAGGAGCAACTTGCGCGTCACCAGCAACTTGCGGCCCAGATCATTGATCAGGTGCAGGCGGTGCGCGAGATCATCGCCCTAGGCGATCCCTTGGAGGAAGAGGAAGGGGAGGGGAGCGAACTCGCCGCCGTGGTGAGGCAGGTGGTGCGCTTCATGACCGCTGACCGCTTTTTCAAGCATCAGGTGGAGCGGGAGATCAGGATAGAGGAAGGGGTGCGGCCGGCTTTGGACCCCAAGAGCCTCGGTTTTATCCTTCTCGTACTGGTGGAGAACGCCATCGAGGCAATGGACGCAGACGGCCGCGGCTGGCTGGCCGTTCGCGCCCGCCAGGATCAGGGGATGGTGGAGTTGGTGGTTGAGGACTCTGGCCCCGATCCCGGCGCGCTGGACGAAGAACGGTTGTTCACGCCCTTTGTCTCCTCCAAGCCGGGACATGACGGGTTGGGGCTTTATCTTGCGCGGCGGTTGATTGTCGCGGCGGGTGGGAGTATCGTGTTTCAGCGGAAGGGGGACCCGGGCAAGACCCAGGCGGTGGTTCTCCTCCCCAGCGCTTGAGGGCGCGGGCGTCACCGGTTTATAACAGTTGCGGCCATGCGCCTTCCCCGACATGTCCTGCTCTATGTCCTGCTCTGCCTCCCCCACCGTTGGCACCTTATTCGTGGTCGCCACCCCCATTGGCAATCTTGCCGACATCACCTTGCGCGCCTTGCACGTGCTGGCGGCGGTGGACGTGATCGCCGCCGAAGACACCCGGCACACCCGTAAGCTCCTTGCCGCGCATAACATCGATACGCCCTTGGTCAGCTATCATCGTCATCGGGAACGGCAGCAGAGCGAGCGCCTTGTCCGCCGGCTGTTGGCCGGTGAACACGTGGCCCTGGTGGCCGACGCTGGCACACCGGGGATCAACGACCCCGGCGCTCGTCTCGTGAGCGCGGCCCGTGCGGCCGGTGTCCCTGTGGCGCCAGTGCCCGGCCCCAGCTCCTTGACCGCCGCCCTGAGCGTGGCTGGGGAGCTCGCCGCTGGCCGCGACATCTGCTTTTGCGGGTTCCCGCCCGCCCGTTCTGGTCCGCGAAAACGCTTTTTCCAGTCTCGCCGGGCGTTGGAGGCGATCTTGGTCTTTTTCGAGGCGCCCCACCGCATCAGGGACTCGCTCGCCGACTGCTTGGCCGTGTTCGGCGACTGCCCCGCCGTTGTCTGCCGGGAACTGACCAAGGTGCATGAACAGGTGGTGGCGGGACGATTGGCCGGGTTGGCGGAACAGGTGACGGCCGGTGCGATCCCGGCCCGGGGCGAGTTCGTGATTCTGCTCGCCCCGGCGAGGTTGGCGCCGGAAGATGGCGAGGTGCAGGAGGCGCTTGGGGCTTTACTCGCAGATGGCGGGACCAGCCTGCGTGACGCGGCGGCCATTGTCGCGCGCCGGTTCGGCCTCTCCCGTTCCCGCGTATACCGTTTGGCCCTTACCCTACAGAAACAACCGGCTGGAATCAACGGCCGGCACGACCAGGAGGGGGTGTGATGCGCTATCCCGCGGCCATGGCCGATGAGCCCATCATCGATACGCAAGAGTTCTTGGCCCTGTCCTCTTTTTTCAACTATCAGCTTTCCGGCGAGCCGGTCAACTGGAACGGCATCCTGGGCCTCATGGTGCCGCGACCGCTGCCTCCGGCCGACGAGCAGGCGCTGTTGCGGGCCCTGGAGTTTCTCGGCCGTGCCTACGGCGAACAGAAGCGGCGGCTGGGCCCCTTCGCTGTTCTCCATCCCATCCGGGTCGCCGCCCTGTTGTTGAAGGCCTGGCCAGGCTCGCCAGTGGATGTCGTGCTCGCCACCTTGCTCCACGACAAGGAGGAGGATATCGTTCCAGGCGGCTACGAGCCTGCCGTTTGGCGGGAGATCGAGAGCGCCTTTGCCGCTGTGCTCAAGGCCGTGGGCGATGCCAGGGCCGAACGTCTCCAGTCGCGGCTCAAAAGGCTCACCAAGTCTCCGGGCCAGCGCTACCACGCCTATCTTGGCCATCTGCTCGCCGGATGCCGCGAAGATCCCGCCCTGGCCACCATCAAGCTTGCCGACCGGCTCGACAACACCTTTGACCTGCGAGTGGATCTGCAAGACCTCACCGAACATTCCCGGTGCTACCAGATCATCTTTGATATCTTTTTTCTCAAGGATTACAAAGGGTTCAAGAGTGACAGGCCGCACCCCATCGCCCGCAAGATCAACGGCGCCATGCGCCTCTACCAACTGTACAAGAACGCCGTCTTCCTTTCGCTGCTCCGCTGGGCTGGCATCGAACTTGAGGGGGCGGGCCAGCGGCTGACCACCACCCTGGCGGTGGCCAGTATCCGGGAAAGCCAAACGATACTGCTCCATATCTTTGGCTATCACCTGCAAGATCCCGACCGGCAGCGGCGCCTCCTTCTCGATGTGATGGAGTACAGCCACCGTGGGGGATTCAACCGGATCAGCGAGACAGGGGATCATCCTTTGGACGGGCTGTTCCGGCGGTGTTTCGTCTTTCCCGACAAACAGGCCAAAAAGGAGGGGCTCGCCGCCCTGTATCAAGACAAGGAGCTGATGGGCCGGGCGGCCCTGTCGTTCATCGTCATCTTTGCCAACTTTCTCAACGATCCGGGGTATTGGATTCAGGGGATCACGCCAGACGGCATCGAGCCGGTGGCGTGAACGGGGGGGCCGCTTTTTGTTGCTCCTAATAGGAAAACACAAAAAGAGCCGGCGGAATCCGGCCCCACGTCTCTGTGCCGCGTACAGCCCGTTTTGCAACGGGCCGCTATCCGGTTGACGGCGCGCTTTTTTTTCCTATACTATGAAGAAGAGGCGAAGGGTGCGTGGGAGCGCGTTTCGAGGAAGGGCCATGCGTGTAGGAGGTGGATCATGGCGATCGGCAAGACGAACTCGATGGATACGGCGAATCTGGCCCGGCAAATGGCCCTGGAGCAGGCGCGGCAACAGACTCCTGTAACGCCGCCCGCAGGGCGGGGTGCGGCGTTGGCAGAGGCGGGACGCCGCCAGGCGGTGGACAACGGCGGTGGCGGATCAGAGGTCGTCACCCGGCGGCGGGAAGCGACCGCCATCCCGCAGGCCGCCGAGGCGCGCCAGGTTCAGCCGGCTCCCGAGCAGCAGACGCAAGAGACGCCGCCGCCAGCAGAGACCGGCGCGGCCCCAGCGCCGGCAATGGAGTTGGCCGCGCCTCCGGTGAACCAAGCGGCGTCCTCTGCCGTTTCCCAGGCGCCTGCTGCGCCGCAACCTGCCACGCCTCCTCCAGACCGGACTGCCGAAGCGGCGGAGCAGCCCCAGGAGCCGCCGCCCGCCGAGCGGCGCGAGGAGCGGGCGGTGAACCAAGTGATGGCCCGCCAGGCGGCGCAGCAGTACACCAACGCCTCCCTCCAGGCGCAGATCAACCGCAATCAACTCGACGAGACGGTCTAGCAGGCATGGGGGCGGAGGAGAGGGCCCCTTGCGCTCCAGAAGCGCCGCTTCTCGTCTTCACCGATCTTGACGGCACGCTTCTCGATCATCACGGGTATGGCTGGCAGGGAGCGGCGGCGGCCCTGGCGGCCCTCAAGGAGCGGGGCGCGCCGCTCGTCTTTGTGTCCAGCAAGACCAGGGCCGAGCTTTTGCCCCTGCAAGAGCAGATGGGGCTCGCCGGCCTGCCCCTGGTGGCGGAAAACGGGGGAGTGGTCTTTGTGCCGCCCGCATGGCGGGATCCTCTGGAGGCGGCGGGCGACCAGATATCTTTTTCTCCTGCGGGCGTCGTCTGTCTGGGCGCTCCCTATGCGCGGGTGCGGCAGGTGTTTGCCCGTCTGCGCCAGGACTATGGCGCCGTGGGATTTGGCGATATGGAGGCGGCCGAGATCGCGGCCCGCACCGGCCTCGACTTGCGCAGCGCCGCGCGGGCCAAGGAGCGGGAGTGCAGCGAGCCCTTTGTTTGCCACGCCGATGTGGCTGTACTCAAAAAGGCGGTGGCATCAGCCGGCATGACCGTGACTTGCGGCGGCCGGTTTTTTCATCTGCTGGCCGCAGGCCAGGACAAAGGAAAGGCCGTGCGCTTTTTGGCCACGCTTTACGCGCAGATGCGCAAGCAACCGGTTCTTACCATTGGCCTGGGGGATGCGCCAAACGATCTGCCTTTGCTGCGGGCGGTGGATATTCCAGTGGTCGTGCCGCGGCCTGACGGCAGCCGGCTGGCGTGGCCGGAAGGCAGGCCCCGGCTCGCGCCCTTGGCGGGGAGCCAGGGCTGGGGCGAGGCGATGATCCGCCTTTTGGCCGAGTTGGACGGCCAAGCGTAAGTCGAAAAAGCCAGGACGGTATTTTCGACGGACTGTGGGCGGCACATGGACGTGGGGCCGAATTCCGCGGCTCTTTTTGTATTTTCCCAGGAGGGTCAAGAACGGCGAGGTAGCGCGGGAATGCACGAGTTGTGGACACGGGACCAGGAGGCGATCCACCACGAACTGGAATTGGCCGTTGGGCGGCGGCTGCCGGTCGCCCTGCTCGACGACGAGCGGCGGCGCGTGCTCGCCGGCCGTTTTGCGCGTCTGCTTTGGCACGCGGGCCAGGGATTTATCGTGATCCGGCGCAGCTCAGGGTTTGCCCACGCCGATCCGGGCAACGTCGCCTGGCTGGCCTATCGCTTTGCGAACCGGCCGGTGGTCCTGTGCCGGACGAACTCTCCCCGCGTCTTTCGCGATCTCCTCGCCTTTCCCGTGCCCTCGCAGCTCTATTTCGTGCAGCGCCGCCGTCACCGCCGCTATTTCATCCGTCATCAGGGGGTGGCCGCCTTTTTTGTCGCCAACCGGGCGCGAGTCTGCCAGATGCGGCTCGCCGATATCAGCCTGGGGGGCGCGCGGCTGGTTGGGTTGCCCCGCTACGACCTCGGGCCTGCCGACCGTCTCGGTCCGGCGACCCTTTCCGTGGTCACCGAAGGGGAGCCCATCGTCAAAGAGATCACTATTTCCCACGCTGCTGTGGTCCGCCATCAACCGCGCTCGGCCGATGAGTTTGAGGTGGGTATCCGCTTTTTGCTCGACCAGGCCGAACGGTTGGCTGTCACCCGCCTGCTCACCGATCCCTTTGGCGGCCGCCTGTTCAGCCGCCATCCCCCATCGCCGCCCTCTGCTGCATCTCCCGCCTCTTCGCCGCGTATTCTCCCGGCCTGACGGGCATAACAGTCCGTTTTTCAACGGGCTGATAACCGGCCAAGCCATCTTTACTATCACCCCGCCGCGCCCCGCATGGCGAGGAGACGCCGCACCCGTTCCTCGATGGGCGGATGGGTGGCGAACAGGGAGGCGAAGTCCACGTTGCGCAAGGGATTGACGATATACATCTGCGCCGTGGCAGGGTTGACTTGCATGGGCATGCGGGCGTTGTACGCCTCCAGCCGTCGCAGGGCGCTGGCCAGCGCCTGCGGCCGGCCGCAGATGGCCGCGCCAGTGGCGTCAGCGGCAAACTCGCGGCTGCGGGAGATGGCCATCTGTATGAGCATGGCGGCAATGGGGGCGAGGATCATGGTCACCAGGCCGGCGAGAAGGCTACCGCCGCCACCCTCCTCTTCGTCGCTTTGGCCAAATCCGCCAAAGAGCAGGGCCCATTGAGCCATTGAGGCGAGATAACTGATCGCCCCGGCCATGACCGCCGCGATGGAGCTGATCAGGATGTCGCGGTTTTTGATGTGCGCCAGCTCATGCGCGAGCACGCCCTCGAGTTCGGCCTCGTCCAGCAGTTGCAGCAGCCCTTCGGTGACCGCCACGGCCGCGTGTGATGGATTGCGGCCCGTGGCAAAGGCGTTGGGCGTTGGGCTGGGGATGATATAGACCCGCGGCTTGGGAAGCCCGGCCTTTTGCGCCAGCCGGGCCACCAGGGCGTGCAGTCCTGGCGCCTCGGCTTCGGCAACTTGCCGCGCGCCGCTCATGGAAAGGGCCAGGGAATCGCTGAACCAGTAGGCGGAGAAGTTGAAGACCACGGCCAAGAACAAGGCGAAGATCATCCCTTGCCGGCCGCCGATCGCCTCTCCGGCCACGAGAAAGAGGGCGGTGAGGGCCGCCAGCAATATCGTGGTCTTGAATACGTTGCCCATGTCGTTCGTTCCTCCATGCCGTTTGCGTCTCTGGATTCTGTTCAGCAGTGCGCTGAACAACGGGCTGTTGGCTTTTGTCCTTCGACCTTGATGGGCCGTTTGAGGTTCCCTTTTTTGGTTTTCGCCGCCTGGCGGCGGCCGCTCCGCACTGCATGAAGGAAAGATAAGAGCGGTAAGAGGGGTGTCAAGAGGAGTGGGGGGCGCTTTGCCTTCCTCGGCGTTGGCCGCCGCCTGTCTGGCGGCGGGAGGGGAGCAGCCCCAGGGCAACGAGGTGACGGCGGCACCGTTCTGGGGTGAAAAAATGGTGGGTAGCCATGCCGCAGGCGCGGGCGCGGCCAAGATGGCTGCTGGTGTCGTCGATGAAGAGGCAGGAGCGGGGAGAAAGACCGAGATCTGCGGCCACCTGGGCAAAGATGCGGGGATCCTGTTTGGTGCGGCCCAGATGATACGAGTTGTATATCCGGTGGAAGTGGCGGCTGAACCGGTGGCGGGTGTCGAGGCGGTCGAGCCAGTCGGATTGGTCGGAGAGGATCGCCACGAGCAGCCCGGCTCTCTGGAGGCGGTCGGCGAGATCGAGCATCGCCGGCCTGGGGGAGAAACGGTCGAGCACCATGTTGGTCAAGAGATGGTCAGGGCTCGCCATGCCTGTGCTGTCCCGGAGGGCCTGCCAGAAATCGTGTTCAGAGGCCCGGCCTGTGACATAACCGGTGTGGTAGACCAAACGCAGGCCAAGGGCGAAGACTTTTGCGGGATCAAGACCGTGTCGCCGGGCAATGGCCCGCAGGCCAGCGGCGAATCCTTCGTCCGCCACCACGCCGCCATAATCGAAGAGCACGGCCCGAATGCGGGCTGGATCTTTTGTCATTGCCACGGTCGCAGGCTGAGCCGGAGCTTGGCCCGCAGGCCCTTGCCAGAACGCAAGGGGATGAAAGGACCCTGTTCATCCAACTCCACCGGTCGGCCGCGCCCTTCGCTCCAGCCGTTGTCAGCCAGGGTGTAGCGGATGCGCCAGCCATCGGCCGTAGGGGTCAGACGGAGCGCCACGGTATCGCGGAAGAGCACCTCGCCGGGCAGGTGTTGCTCAAAAAAGAAGCGGCCGTCGATCTCGTAGCCAGTGGTGGCAATCACGCAGTCGAGACCGAGGACTACGGTGCGGCCTCTGGTGATCTGGCGTGTATCGAGGAAGAGGGAAAAGAGATGTGGCCAGCGCGGCTCCTCCCTGCCGGCCCGCTCGGGCCGGAGCAGTTCGTCAAAGGTGCGGAGGATGGCGCTATGGGTGGCGCGCCGGCGTTCGGTCAGCGTGTAGCTCACCGCGCCCCGCGGCGCGGCCGTAACCTCGAAGTAATAGGAGGCGCGTATCTCCTTGCCTGCCTGTTTTGCCCGCCGCACCGAAGGTGGCAGGGGAAGATGCTCGACCTCGCACCGTCCCTCGAGCCGCAAATCACCGAACAAGAAGCGGACCAGGTTCTGGTACCCTTCTTCCGAGTTGACGATGCCAAACGGACCGCTGTGGCTCCGGTGGACATAGGCGCGGGGCGCGCGGGCCACTGTGGCGTTGTCGATACGGACCAGGCCGTCGCTCATTTCGCCGGCGAGCATCCGTGAGAGGCCGAGGGCCACCTCGTAATCCCGATGGTTGGTGCCGACAAGACAGAAAAAACGGCGGGGATCAAAAGCGCCGCCCAGGTCGTCCACCCGTTGCGCGGTGTCTGGCAGGGCGAGATAGCGCCGCATCCGTGTCCGGTTGAAGTTGTCCAGGTCCCATAGGCCGACGAACCGCGGCACGTTGACGCCTAGCATGTCGATGCCGTTGTGGGGCGTGGCGTAGGTGAACACCTTGTCCACCAGGGCCTTGCTCTCCGGGGTGCCGATGCTGGGGTTTTGCAAGAAGGCGCGGCAGATCAGCCCGCCCATCGAGTGGGCCACCAGGTAGACGCGGAACGCCTTGCGCGCCGCGGCATCCTTGCCGCATACCTGGTCGCGTAGGCGCAACACCAAACGGTGCAGTCCCCAGGCCGCTTCTTCGATACTCGGTGTCTCGCCCGTGCCGAGTTGCTGGTCCGCCTGCTCGTAGTAACGGTGGATGACGATGCTCCGGGCGGACAGGGGACCGTCGATCTCCTGGCCCTCGTGGTAGATGTCCTGGTAGCCGTAGTCTTTCATCAACCGGATGAGCGGCGACTCGAAGATATGGCGAACCACCCGGCCCGTCCAGGATTGCCGGATTTTGGTGGCGCCGAGGTTAAACCCCATGTACGGAGTGGCCGCCGTGCTGGCGATCTCCTGCGGGGTCATGGCGTAGCCGCGGACGTAAATGATGGGATAAAACGGCGCGGCAATGGAGGCGTGGCTTGGCGACATGGCGCGGTGGCGCAGGCTGCGACAAGACGGTGAGGAGGGGGGAGGTCACTCCCCAAGCACTGTCTCCACTTTGGCCAGCAGGTCCTGCATGGAAAAGGGTTTGGTGATGGTTTCCTTGGCGCCGAGATTACGGGCGAGGCGGAGATACCGTTCAGCCTCAATGGCCCCGCCGCCAGAGATGGCGATGATCTTGACGTCGGGAAAATCGTGTACCAGATCGGAGATCATGTTGATGCCGCTTTTGTTCGGCATGATCATATCGGTGATCACGAGGTCTGCGGGCGCATCATGGTACATCTTGTACCCTTGTTCGCCGTCTGGAGCGGTAAGGACCGTGTGTCCGGCCTGTTCGAGCATCTTCCGGATCACCCACAGGATCTGTACGTCATCGTCGATCACCAGGATGGTCGCCACGGGAATCCCCTTGTATGCGTGAGCTTTGCCTCGGCCCTGGCGGCCCGTTGAGAAACGGGGCTGTGGTGGCACATGGCGGTGCGGCCAAAATAGGCCGAGCGCTGTTCGAGACAGATATTTCGACAAGTTGCCCGAAACTCGGTTTTGGGCAACCGGCGGTTGCAAGAGCCGGAGATGGCTTGGACAACGGACTGATAGTAAAATTTCGAGCGCATCTTTTAATTATTATAGCCTGTTTTCCGTCCGGCAACAGGAAATTCTTCCCTCCGGCCAATATCTCTCATCGCCGCATTGTCCGGCGGCGCAGCTGAAAGGAGCGGAGGCGGCGTATCGGATGGTACGACCGCTTGGCCCGCGCCAGCCCGGGCACCTCCATGTCGCTTTCTTTGTTGATATAAGAAAAACGGTCCACAAGCCGCCGGGCGCACTCCCGGTCGAAAAATTGGTACAGCCCCTTGATCTGGTCGAAGGCCTTTTCGAATTGGAGGACCGCCATTTCGCTGGTAAGGGGCGAGGCGACGCCAAAGGCGTGCACCTTGCCGTCGATCCGTAGGCAGTAGCCCTCGGAATCAAACCACTCGATGTGCTTGAGCATCTTTTCCGCCGCCAAACGCTCGCAGGTAAGGCTGTCCTCGAGTCCTTCGTCGCACTGGCGGGTGGCGCACCATTCCTCAAGAAAGGCGAGGCACTCTGGCGCGGAACGGGCGTCGATCCGCTCAAAGGTATAGCGTCCTGCGTACTGGCGGAGAAATTGGTTGATGAGATTGCGTTTCTTGGCGTAACGGTTGCCAGGCAACCGGGCGAGGTCGCTGGCGCGGTAGATGTAGTCGGTGTAGGCCGACTGTTCGCTCATCTCGAAGAGGGGCGCGATGCGCTGGGGGCCAAACCGGTCAACATAGGTTTCAGGCACGAACCAGAACGAGGCGATTCCCAGAGAGTCTGCAAGCTCGGCGAGGTATTCGGGCGGAAACCACCGGTCCCCGGCCATTGGCAGGATGCAGTGGTCCAGCTCGCGGCGGCTGGTGAAATGGGAGACGATCACCAGGGCGTTGTCACGCACTAGGGCGTGCGGCCGGTACTCGTCGTTGGCCCAGACGATGATGGTGGCCAAACAGTACTCGCACAGCTCATGCGGTTGACCGGAAAAAAAGGAAGCGAACCGGCGGTAATCCTCTGGCTGGAGAGGCCGGGCCACGTCGTCCGCCGGGCTGGCGGCGTCGGGATGGTCTGTGGTGGACGCAAGGGTCAGCATTCGAGCAGTAGGGCTTGGGCGTTGGTCATGGGCGCGAAACCCAGGGCGCGGTACAGGGGCGCACAGTTGTCGGCCGCCACCACGCCGATCCAGGAGATGCCGTCGGCCCGCAGCCGTTCGGTCAAGATGCGCACGATACCCGAAGCGATCCCTTGATGGCGAAAGGGCTTGGCCACGGTGAGGTCCTGGATGTAGGCGTCGCTCGCCCGGTCGCTGATCGCCCGGCCCATGCCGACAATGGCCTGTTTATGCCGGGCGACGCAAAAGCAATGGCTGCCGGCCACGATCCGTCGGGCCGCCTCCAGATGGGTGCCCGTATGCCACCACCAGCCGGCTTGGCGATAGAGGTGCACCACTGCTTCGAGGTCAGCGTCCGAGGGATTGGCGAGCAAAGAGTAAGAGACGGTTTTCACGGTCTTGGCGCGTGTTTGTGGCTCCAGTGGCGGTATACATGCTGCAATCGCAACGTATCTGATCACAGGGCCCCCCGAAGCGGCGTCATCGGCCCGCTTACGTAGCTTCCAGTACGCTGCGCGGGCTTCTTCCTAGCATCTGGGGCACCCTGCGACCAGATACCCGGTCTGCAAGGTCGCGACTTCGGCATACAAAGGAGCAACCCCGTGACTAGTTACATCGCAACAGCGAAGCATGATGGCTTTGTAATAAGGCCCATCATGCGCGCCCAGGCAAGGGCGTCGCAGTTGCGCGCGCAAGGCCGGGGTTATGCTTCAGCCGACTGATAATAGAGGAAACGGCGGGCAGGCGCAAGGAGCCTGGGAAAGGGCGCAGTTTTTTTCTTGAGCCCGAGAGGATTCCAGCGTAACCTTTGCCAGCCCGTTTTTCAATGGGCTGCTATCAGTCCCAATGACAGTCGGTCAAACAAGGAGATGAGCTATGCCCCGCCCCCTTACTCTTGGCGCCTTGCGCCTCCACTGGCTTGAAGCCGGCCGCTTTGAGCTCGACGCTGGCACCATGTTTGGCGTTGTCCCCAAGGTCCTTTGGAGCCAGCGGTATCCCTGCACTGCTGATAACCACCTGCTGCTTGCAAACCGTGCTTTGCTCGTGCAGGCGGACAGGCGGCTGGTGCTCGTCGATACCGGTATTGGCAACAAGCTGTCCGTCAAGCAGCGCCGTAACTTTCGTGTACGCCAGGAATGGAGCCTGCCGGCACGCCTTGCAGACCTGGGCATCGACCGGAGAGAGATCACCGATGTAGTGCTGACCCACGGCGATTTCGACCACGCCGGCGGGGTAACCATGCGCAGCGCCAGCGGCGAGGTGGAGCTCACCTTTCCCCTGGCGACACATTACCTCCAGACAAGGGAGTGGGAAGACATCCTCCGCCCCGGGCCGCGCACAGGCCAGAGTTATTGGCCCGAGAACTTCGTCGGCCTGCGGCCGGGCGAAAATTTGCGGCTTGTGGAGGGAACCGCAGAGATTCTTCCAGGGATAACGCTTGCGCACACCGGCGGTCATACCCGCGGCCACCAGGCGGTCTGGCTTCGCGACCGCGGCGGCGTGGCCCTCCATTTGGGCGACCTGCTTCCCAACCACGCCCACGGCAACCCTTTGTGGGTCACCCCGTTCGACAACTTTCCCCTCGATTCGGTGGAACAAAAAGAGCGGCTGCTGCGCCAAGCGGCAGAAGAGGGGGCGTGGCTCACCCTGTACCACGATCCCTATCTCGACGCCTGCACTTTTGACTCGGGCCACAACGTGGTCCGCCGCTATCGTTACGGCGGCGAGAGCGCCTGATGCGCCGTGGCTTTCGGCCAACATCACGAATTCCGCTAGCGTTCCCGCAACAGGGCGAACAGCTCGTCGGTGGAAATGGAGGCCGGAACATCGGTGCCGGCCAACAGCCCTTCGGCGAGATCGCGCTTTTCCCGGTGCAGCCGCATGATCTTTTCTTCAATAGTGCCCGCGGCGATGAGGCGATAGACGGTCACCGGATGGGTCTGGCCGATGCGATGCGCCCGGTCCGAGGCCTGATCCTCCACGGCCGGATTCCACCAGGGGTCCATGAGGATCACATAATCGGCGGCGGTGAGGTTGAGTCCCAGGCCGCCGGCCCGCAGGCTGATGAGAAAACAGTCGCCCTCGCCAGCCTGGAAGGCGTTGACCCGGCGGAGGCGTTCGCTGGTCGAGGTAGAGCCGTCGAGATACTGGTAACCAATGCCCCGTTCGTCCAGATGCCGGGCAATGAGGCGCAGATGGCCGACGAACTGACTGAACACCAGGGCCTTGTGCCGGCTGGCCGTGAGTTCCTCGATCAGGCGGCCAAATTCGCCGAGCTTGCTGCTGGCGATCTCGCTTGTCGGGTCGATGAGTCGCGGGTGACAGCTCGCCAGGCGAAGGCGGGTGATTTCCGCCAGGACGGCAAAACGCCGCTTGGCCGGCGGCAGAGCGGCGTCGGCCAAGCGGGCCACGGCCTGCCGCCGTACTGCTTCGTAGAGCGCGGCCTCTTCCCTGGAGAGCTCGATGTACAGGCAGACCTCGGTGCGCGGCGGCAGATCGGCCAGCACCTGGGACTTGAGCCGGCGCAGGACAAAGGGGGCGATGAGGCGGCGCAGGCGCTTGCGGGCCTGGTCGTCGTTGTGCCGCTCGATGGGCACGGCAAACCGTTCGTTGAAGTGTTCGAGGGTGCCCAGCAGGCCAGGATTGATAAAGTTGAAGAGGTTCCACAGTTCGCCCAGGTGGTTTTCCAGCGGCGTGCCAGTGGTGAGGCACTTGAAATCGCCGCGCAGGCGCATGGCGGTCTGGGATCGCTTGGTATGCATATTCTTGATCGCCTGGGCCTCGTCCAGCACAATGGTGTGCCAGGGTTTTGCGGTGAGGATCTCCGCCTCCTGTTGGAGCAGGGTGTAGCTGGTGATCAGCAGGTCAAAGGGCCCGAGGCCGGCCACCTGCTCTTTGCGGTTGCTGGCCGCGAGCAGGTGGACGCGCAGCGTGGGGGCGAACCGGCGGCATTCTTCAGCCCAGTTGAGGCATACCGAGGTGGGGGCGACCACCAGGCTCGGCCCTCCGGATGCGCGGTGGAGGATGAGGGCCAGCGCCTGGAGGGTTTTGCCCAGGCCCATGTCGTCGGCCAAGCAGGCCCCCACGCCCCGGGCCGCCAACCCGGCCAGCCAGCGGAAGCCCTCCACCTGGTAGGGGCGTAGTTCTGCTTTCAGCTCTGGCGGTGGGGAGTGGGGTGTGTCCGCCGGTTCTTTGAACCGGGCGAGAAGGGCGTGCCAGTCGCGGTCGCCGTCGAGCCAGGGGGGCGTGGCGCGGCTATCGCCTTCTTCCGCCAGGGCGAGGGCGGCCAGGGGATGCAGGAGGGTGACATCGTTTTCCGTATCCGGCGTACCGTAGGCGAGCATTGCCTCCAGCCGCTGGCGCAGCCGGTTCGAGAGGCTGAGGAACTGCCCCCGGCCCAAGGGGATGAATCGGCTGTTGCTCCGGGCGGAGAGCTGGAGGAGCCGGTGCAGATCGATCGTCAGGTCCTCGTCGATCTTGAGGCTGCCTTCGAGGGCGAACCAGTGACGCTGGCGGCGCAGACGGCACGAGAGACGGTCGAGGCCAAGGGGCGGGCTCACCGACAGCCGTTCCCCTGTTGGCCATTCGATCACCACCGTGTCGCCGAGTTCTTGCAGTTCGGTGAGCAGTTGGAGGCACTCTTCCGGGTCGTCGAACAGCCAGTCGAGGGCGCCGTCTTCCGGCAGACTGGCGCAGGCGTCGAGCAGCCGGTGGAGCAGGTCGAGTTCGCGCCCCAGATCCCGCCGGGCGATCCGCCGTCCTTCTGGACCGGTGTCAACCACCAGTTCTGGCCCCTTGCCTGGCCGGAGAAGGGGGCCGTGCCGGCCAAAGGGCCGGGCATGGATCGAGACCTTGAGCCCATCGGGCATGGGATGAAGGTGGATGTGGGGGCGGGGGTCGGCCTGCATGGCCTCGGTTGAAGCGATTTCAGGAAAATCGGAGAGAATCGCCACCTGGTCGCTGATCTGCCCGATTGAGGACACCACCTTGTCCAGGGCGGCGAGCGGCACTTTGAGGCCGCTGGGCCCGAGGATGCGCTGGATGCGGCGGTGGTGCCGGTTGAACTCCACCAGACGGTAGCGGTAGGGGGCTTCGGCCAGCAGGCGGTAGGGCCGATCGTCTGGCCAGGGTGAGAGTTGGATGCGGATCGTGTCGCCCTGCCGTTGGATGGAAAGGATCGGCTTGCCGTTTGTGAGCGTGATGGGCGTGCGGGGATCGTCGGCAAGATAGAGGTGCGGGTGGCCTACCAGCGCCGGCAGGGCCGCCTGAATATCGATGACGTGGCTCGCGCCCCACGGCGCGGGTCGGCAACGGACCGCTGCGGCCGCGAGCCGGTCTTGTTCTGAGAGGTGCGGAAGGGAGGCCAGGGTCTTGAGGGCAATGGTTCGGCCGCGGCTCCATGCGCCCCGGCGGGTGATCTTTTGTTCTTTGGGGACGATGGCGCGTACGGTGAGGTCCTCGGCCAGATCGAGGAACCAGGCGAGCCGTTTCTGCTGGCTGGCCGTTGTCAGCTGGCCAAAGGTGGCGGTAAGGGCCTTGAGCCTCCGTTGCCACGGTTCTTCCAGCCGGATCGCCGCGCTCAACGGGGTGAACGCTGTGCCTGGCGCCAGTGGAGGTTCGCCGGTCCAAGCGACGCCGCAACGTTTGAGCAGGCCGGCGAGCTCAAAGGCGAGCCACTGATGGCCCGCCGCCTGCGCCTGGACGGCGAGATCGGCCAAGCGCTTCTGCTCTTCGCCTGGAAGTTCGCCGGAGAGCCAGAACAGGGCCAGGGCGCGGCATAAGAGGTCGATGGCGTTGTCTTCGGGACTGGCCGCTGGTTCGAGAACAGTGGCAGGGGAAAGATGGGCGTCGATGACCGTTTGGAGGTGACGGTAGGCGCCGAGAAAGGGATTGTTGGGTTGCTCTTTGGCCAACAAGACGGCAAGATTGTGAAAAGTGGCAAGCTGGTCATACTCGCCGGCCAGCAGGACCGCTAACACAAAGAAAAGCCCCTCGATGCCGGAGAAAAACGCGGTGCGCTTGCCTTCCCGCCGCAGGCGGGCGAGGTCGGCGGCAAAGCGGGCCACCGCCCGATCGTAGTTTCCCTGGAGGGTGTCGATCCAGCCGGCGATGCCCAGGGTGTCGTCGCCAGCGGCCCCGGCGGCCGCGCGGACGTCTCCTTCCAAAAGGTGGATGGCGGCAAGGAGATAGCGGACGCTGGGCATGGCCTCGGGTGGCAGGATCGGCCTGGCCGCCGCCGCGGCGAGATAGTCGCGGATGGCGGTTGAGGGGGTGAGCGCGGTGACCGCGTGCTTGTAGATCTCGTGCAGGGCGTAGATCTGGATCTGTGGCGGTAGGGAGGCGAACCACTCTGCGGCAAAGGGTTCGTTGCAGATCGTCACCACTGGATTGGGGCGTACCGGTCGCTCGAAGTAGCGCAGGAGCGCCTGGTTGAAGGCGTCGAGATCACGCAGGAGGATGGCGAACCGCAACTCGCGCCGCACATGACCGGCCGGGTCCCTTTCGGCTGGCAGGAGGCGGCGGAGGCGGGAGACGAGTTTGGCGAACCTGGGATCAGCGGCAAGGTGGCGGTTGCGGACTTCGGCCGGCTGACGCGCAAGGGTGGGAGGGAGCTCTGGCAAGAGGTCGGCGCAGGCGGCCAGCAGGGCGCTGGAGGGCGGTTCGCCGATCAGCGCTTCGAGGGCGGCCGCTTGCGCTTCTGCCGTGGGATGATACGGTTGTTGGGATGGAGCGATGGTCATGGAGCAATTACGTTTTCTTGGCACAGGTGAGGCGTGTGACCCCGAGCGGGGCAATACCTCCTTGTTATTGACAGTAGCCGATGGTTCTCTCCTTTTCGATTGCGGCTTTACGGTGCCGCACCGTTTTTTCGCCCTGGAGGACGACGCCGACCGGCTGGCCGGGGTCTGGCTGTCGCATGGGCACGGCGACCATTGCTTTGGCCTTCCTTTGCTGCTTCTGCGCCTGGGAGAGATGGGCCGGCGGCGGCCGCTCGCCATCGCTGGCCCCCAAGGCGTTGGCCCGCGGGTCAAGGATCTGTTGGACGTTGCCTATCCCGGCTTTGCCAGCCGGCTTGGTTTTGAGGTCGCGGTTCAGGAGGCCGCTGACGGCGACAGCTTTGTTTTCGCCGGTCTGCCAGCCCGGACCGCGGCTACAGAACACGGGCTTGCCAACCTTGCGGTGCGGGTGAGCGTTGCGGGCAGGGAGCTGTTCTACAGCGGCGATGGCCGTCCCACCCGGCAGAGCCTGTTGCTGGCCGACGGATGTGACCTCGTGGTCCATGAGGCGTTCACCGTGCGCGGTGGCGTGGAGGGGCACGGCGCCGCCGTTCCCTTGGCGCAGCGTCTGGCCTCCAGGGTTGGCCGGTTGGCCCTCGTGCATGTGGGGCGGGGGTTCCGCGCCCAGATGAACGAGTGGCTTGCCGGCATGGGGCCAAAGACCACGATAACCGTGCCGGAGGATGGCCTGACCGTGGCCCTTTGACCTGCGCCAACCAGTGGCGAACAGGAGGACGGCGGATCATCGATCTTGCATTTTTTTCGGGAACCTGGAATGATGCGATGGGTGGCGCCTTGGTGAGATTGGCGTTCGCTGCGGGGCGGAAACGCCGCAAACAAAGGGCGCGCCCCCCAGGAGCGCGGCGTTGCCGACGAAGCCGGCCGTTAGCCCTGCCATGATGTTGGCCTGGCGTGTGTTGCGCCTTTTGGTGGAACATATCTTGAGAACGCATACACTCTATTGTTAGCAGCCCGTTTTTCAACGGGCGGGTAGCTTACCTTATCTCTCTTTAAGGAGGAACGCCATGTACGGTCCCACCCCCACCCCAACGGCCACCACGGCCAGTGAGGCCAGGATCGAGGCCCAGACCCTGTTTCTCGCCAAGGTGTTCAATTGGATGGCCATTGGCCTGTTGTTGACTGCGGCCACCGCTTATGCCGTGGCGGCCACGCCGCCTCTCGTTCAGCTTATCTATTCAAATCCCTTGCTCTTTTTCGCCCTCATCGCCGCCGAGTTTGGTATGGTTTACGCCCTGGCCGGACGGATCGAACGGCTGGCGCCGGCCACGGCCACAGGTTTGTTCCTCGCCTATTCCGTATTGAACGGCGTCACCCTTTCGACGATTTTTCTCGTCTACACCATGACCTCCATTGGCGCCACTTTTCTCGTGACCGCTGCGATGTTTGGGGTGATGGCCGTGTACGGCTTTGTCACCAAGCGGGATCTGACGAGTTGGGGCTCCTTTCTTTTCATGGGGCTGGTGGGCCTCGTGATCGCTGCTTTGGTCAACCTGTTTCTTGCAAGCCCAATGCTTTCGTGGGTGATCTCCGGCATCGGGGTGATCGTTTTCACCGGTTTGACCGCCTACGACGTGCAGCGTCTGGCGCGTTTTGGCGCTGGTTCGATGATGGGCGCCGGTGAAGCGGCGGTGCGGCGTGGCGCCATCCTGGGGGCCCTTACCCTGTATCTGGACTTCATCAATCTCTTTTTGATGCTCCTTTATTTTCTCGGCGGTCGGCGCGACTAGCAGCCCGTGGGAAAAGGGGCGGTGTGCGGCACATGGACGCGCCGCCGGATTCCGCTAACAGTCCCGCTGCAGAAAAAGCCGTTTTGGCGCAGCCGCGACGACGGAGCCCCGCGCAAGGGCTCCGTTTGTTTTTTTGACGTGGCCAAGCCTGGCAGGTCCGTGTGCGCTGCGGATGAAAGCAGGGGGAAGGGTCTCAGAGTACGGGGGCCCGTGATTCAGTTACCTTGTTGGTATTTGACCGCAAGCCGGTCGAGGGTTGCCGCATAGGTGTCCCGCTCCACAAGGCCGTTGGTCGCCGCCAGATCGGTCCGGGCCTCCTGGAGCAGAGGGAGGAGGGCGATGCCGTACTTGTTCTTCACCCGGTCGTTGGCCGCATCGACGATGAGGATGCTGTAGTAGCGGCCAAGAAAACGCAAGTTCGGATCGCGGCGGAAGAGATACGAGCGTCCACCCACCGTGGTGAGGAAAAAGGCGGCGTACTCGTACACCTTGTCAAAGGGGAGGGTGAATCCGTCCACCTCACAGCCGTTGAGAGAGAACGGCAGGAGTACGCTCAAATCGTGCTCGATTCTGCCCCGTTCCTCCCGGAGAAGATCGCGGAGAAAAAAGATGTTTTTCGCCCCCAGCACCCGGTAGAGATGGGCCGTGTTGCGGGCCACGGTAAACAGGTCGCGATCTTCGTGGATGATGACCGGCGGATTGGCGAAGAGGCGTTTGGCGAGCCCGGCGAATATTTGGACCTGCGGCTGGGCGAAGTCGTACTTTTTTCCATAGCCCTGCTCGTCGAGATAGGCGAAGATCTCGCCCACCTGGCGCGCCAGAGCAGCGCAACGCTGTTTTGTCGCCCCTGGGGCGAGGG
>WFOD01000146.1 GCA_015488275.1 Deltaproteobacteria bacterium | reverse complement strand
GCGGTGGTGGCGCCGTTGTTCGCCCCCTGTTTTTTCAGGGCCGCCGCTGCCGGCAGGACGCCGCAGGAACACAAGGGGATGGGAATGCCGAACAGGGCCGCCTTGAAGACCGATAGGTAGCGGCCACTGCCCAGGTGGCGGACCACGTACTCGGTGGAGAGAAACATCTTGAGCAGGCCGCCGATGGCGAGGCCGAACAGGATGTACGGGGCGGCGTCGAGAAAGAGATCCCAGGATGCGGCAAGGCTGTTGGTCACAAGAGAGGAGAGGGCTTGCATGGCGTATCGACCCTTGGGAAGGGGTGGTCTATGATTTTACCATTTGAACATACTTTCATATAATAGGACAAAAAAGACGGGCCGTCAACCCTTCATCCATAACCGCAAGTCCTGCGACGTGCTGAGAGTGAGCAGGGTTGTGCGGCCCGTTGTTTTCCTGCGTTGCCGGCCTCCCGGGCCGGTCGTGGCTCACGCTCAGGAGAAGCCGCTGCCAGCCGGCCCGCAGCCACCCGAGCCAGAGACGAACGACACGCCGCCTCCTGGGCCGCCGGTGTGGATGGCCGCAGCGGAGAGCAGTTTCACCACGTTGGTGCTCTTGCAGTGGGGGCAGCGGCGTGGTTCCTCCCGCGCCGCGAGGGAAAGCGAGACAATGGCCTCGAACACGGTTTGACATTCCTGACAACGGTACTCGTAGATCGGCATGGCGACCTCCTTGACGCGAAAGATATGGAAAAGGTTGATAGGTTTTTCGTGTTCAAGCGGTTGCTTAAATACTAATTCTCCTGTCCGGGTTTGTCTAGGGAGGATGGAGACTTTTCTTCGCCCCCCTGGGTCGCGGTGGGATGCTGGCGGTGAGCCAGCCAGTCCGCGGCTTGGGCGGACGAAGGAGCAGTCCCGTGAGCAGTTCGAGGAAAGGGAGGTCAAAGGGCAGCCCGCCTTTGCCGCCACCAGAGCCAGGCAAGGCCGGCGAGCAGGCCGCCGAGGGTGTCGGCCGCCAGATCGGCGGCGCTTGGCTCGCGCAGGGGCACGAAACTCTGGTGGTATTCATCTGTCACGCCAAAGAGCAGGCAGAACAGAGCGGTGAAAAGGATCAACCGCGCCGGCGGACAGCGATGGGCCGCTGGCCCCCGGGCGATGATGGCCGCGATTCCCAAGGCGGCGTAGGCGCCGATATGGGCGAGCTTGTCGGCAAGAAAGAAGGAGGGCAGGTTAAGGACGTCACCTGGCTGGTGCGAGAGAAAGATGATCGTTCCCGCCATCGCCAGAAGGGGCGCGTAGCGGCCCGCAGCGGTCATGGCTCTTCGTCGCTGCTGAGGTGCACCTTGGCCAGCAGTTCCTTGGGAAAGCGGGCGCGGGCCTTGTCAATGGCCTTTTTGATCCGCATGGCCGGATAACCGTCGTGCACGGTTACCGTGTTGTCGCTATAGGCCGTGGTCTCGAAGCGCTTGTTGTGGATACGGAAGGTGTGGCTCCAGTTGATCTCAATGGTCTCCTCGCCCTCGGCGATCTCCACCTCGATCTTTTCCCCGTTGGCCGCCACCTGCAGGGCGTCCATCTCGGTGATCTCCAACACCCAGCCGTCGCCGTTTTCCGTGGTGAGAAAGATGAAGACCCCCAGGGAGCGCAGGGTGTACTGGCGGGCGAGCGCCGCCTGCTGGGTCTTTTCCACTTCTGCAAGCAGGGAGAGGCGTTGTTGGGCCACCGACGGCTGGGGGGCGGCGGTGAGAGGGGAGTTTTTCTTGCCAAGGCAACACCGCTTGAACTTCTTGCCGCTGCCGCAGGGGCAGGGATCGTTCCGGCCGATCTTCATGATGGTATCCTCGTCCGTGGTATGGCGCATAGCGGTCCGTGAAGCGCGCGGCCTATTTTGCTCCGGACCGTTTTGCGGTATATTTTCACCCTTTGTCTTCCGCCTCCGCGCTGGGAGGCCGCCTTGCCAACAGAACCGTCATGCTGCGGGTGTTCTTTATTCCATGAACGACGACAAAAGTAAAGTGGCAGGGGAGCTCTTGGCCACCGTGCCCCCAGAGTTGCCGATCGCCGGCCAGGCGGAGGAGATCGCCGGCATGGTGCGCCGCCATCCAGCGGTGGTGGTGGCCGGGGATACTGGTTCGGGCAAGACGACCCAGTTGCCCAAGATCTGTTTGGCGGCGGGCCGCCGGCGGATCGTCTGCACGCAGCCGCGGCGGATAGCCGCGGTATCGGTGGCCAGCCGGCTGGCCAAGGAGCTGGGCGAGGAGGTCGGCGGTCTGGTGGGCTACCGTATCCGCTTCCAGGAACGGGTCAGCCGCCGCACCTGCGTTACCTTTGCCACCGATGGCGTGCTGTTGGCCCATCTTCAGCGGGACCGCCGGCTGGCGGCCTTTGACACCATCATCATCGACGAGGCGCACGAGCGGTCGTGCAACATCGACTTTCTCCTCGGCGTGGTCAAGCGGTTGCTGGAGCGGCGGACCGATCTACGGGTGATCGTCACCTCGGCCACCATTGACACCGAGAAGTTCGCGGCCCACTTTGGCGGCGCGCCAGTGGTCCAGGTGGAGGGCCGCGCCTATCCGGTGGAGGTCCGCTACCGGCCGCCGGCAGAGGAGGAGTCTTACCTCGAAGCGGCGGCGGCCGCGGTTCTCGATCTGCATCAGGAGGCCGATGCAGGGGATATCCTTGTTTTTTTGCCTACAGAGAGCGATATCCGCGAGGCGGTGACCATCCTGGAGGGCGGGGTGGCGGCCGGCAAGCGGCCGGCCACGGTGCTCCCCCTTTTTGGCCGGCTGGCCGGCGTGGATCAGGCGCGGATCTTCCGGCCGGCGTCCGGCCGGAAGATCGTGGTGGCCACCAATGTGGCCGAGACCTCCCTCACCGTGCCTGGCATCCGTTTTGTGGTGGACAGCGGGCTTGCCCGCGTGCCCCTGTATTCGCCGCGGGCCCGGATCAGCCGGATGCCGGTGGTCCGAGTCTGCCGCGCCTCTTGCGATCAGCGGGCCGGCCGCTGCGGCCGGTTGGGCCCCGGTGTATGTATTCGCCTGTACAGCGAGGAGGACTACCTCGCCCGGCCGCTCTACCAGGTGCCGGAGATCCAGCGGACCAACCTGGCGGAATCCATCTTGCGGATGCTCGCCCTTGGCCTGGGCGCGCCGGAGCGCTTTCCGTTTGTCGATCCTCCGGCCAGCCGCGCGGTCCAGGACGGCTACCGCCTGCTCGAAGAGGTGGGGGCCCTGCGTTTCGACCGCGGCCGGCCCCGGCTCACCCGCCGCGGCCGGTTCATGGCCCGCCTGCCTTTGGACCCACGTTTGGCCCGCATCGTGCTCGAGGGGCGCGACCAGGGATGTCTTGCCGAGATCGTCGTCCTGGCGGCCGTGCTGTCGGTCATGGACCCCAGGGTGCGGCCAGCGGAGCGGGAAAAGGAGGCCGATGCGGCCCACCGGCGCTTTTTTGGCCAAGCTGGCTCGGATTTTCTCGGCTTTCTCGCCCTGTGGCGCGCCTTTGAGGAGTTGCCGAGCCGGTCGGCGGAGCGCCGTTTCTGCCGGGAGCATTTTCTTTCGTGGCAGCGGATGCGGGAATGGCGTGATGTGCACGCACAGATCTGGCGGCTGTTGCGGGAGGAGCGGCGGGCCGGTTTTGTGGCCAACGGCCGGCCGGCCGATCCGGACACTGTGCACCGCACGGTCTTGAGCGGTTTCCTGCGCGGTATCGCCCGCCACAAAGAGCGGGGGGAGTACGAGGCGGCCGGCAATCGGGCCTGCCGCCTGCATCCTGGCTCTGCGGTCACTTCTGGCGCGTGGGTGGTCGCCGCCGAGCTGGTGGAGACCTCGCAACTTTTCGCCCGCATGGTGGCGCCCATTGATCCAGAGTGGATCGAGCCCCTGGCCGGCCCCCTGTGCCGCTATCATCATAGCGAGCCCTTTTGGTCCAAACGCCGCGGCCAGGCGGTGGTGCGCGAGCGGGTCACCCTCTTTGGCCTGCCCGTGGTTTCCGGCCGGCTCGTGCCTTGCGCCCGCCTGGACCGCCAGCTCGCCCGGCGCATCTTTATCGAGCAGGGGTTGGTGGCTGGTGAGCTCGGCGGCCGCTACCCCTTCCTTGAGCACAACCTGGCCCTGGCCCGCGCGCTCGAAGAGATGGAGGACCGCTTGCGCAGCCGGGGGGTGCTGGTGGACGAGGAGGCCGTCGCCGCCCTGTACGACGCCCGGCTACCGGCCGAGGTGTACGACCGCCGCTCCCTTGACCGCTGGCTGCGACAGGACCGGCGGCGGGATCGGCTGTTGCGTTTTACGCGCCAGGAGCTGCTGCAAACAGCGCCGGAGCAGGAGGTGCTCGACCTGTTCCCTGGCGAGATCGACTGCGGCGAGGCGCGCTTGGCCCTGGAATATCGTTTTGCGCCAGGCGATGACGCTGACGGCGTGACCGCAGTGGTGCCGGTGGACCTGGCGCACCGGCTCGACCCCGACCGGTTCGATTGGTTGGTGCCAGGGCTCCTGGAAGACAAGATCGCCGCCCTGCTCCGCGGTCTGCCCAAGACGATCCGCCGCCGGTTGGTGCCGGTAAACGATACAGCGGCCCGCCTGGCAAAAGCGCTGCCCTTTGGCCAGGGAAATCTCTACCGGCGGCTGGAAGAGGCGATCCAGCGGCGTTACGGCGTAACGGTCCAACCTGCGGATTGGGCCTTGGACCGCTTGCCCGAACCGTTGCGGATGCGGTTTCGTCTGGTGCGCGGCCAGCGCACCTTGCTTGCCTGCCGTGACTTTGCCCGCTTGCTCCAGGATGGGGATGAGGCCAGGGGCGGCGCCGATGTTGCGGCGGCCTGCCTGGCCTTGACGCGCCGCTTTCGTGGCGAGTTTGGGGCCGAGGTGTTCGACCGGGTGCCGCTGCGCCATCCCCTGGAGGACCGGAGTGGCCGGTTGGTGGGCTTCGGATACCGGCTGCTCGCGCCTGCGGATAGACCGGGCCGGGTGCGGGTGAGCTTCGTGATCCATGAGGCAGAGGCGTTGCGCCAGAGCCGGCCAGCGGTGCTCACCCTTTTTCAGGCCGTGTTCGGCCGTCTCTGGCGTGAGGCGCGGCGCGCCATCGTCCTTCCCCCGGAACAATGGTTCTTGCTCGATGGGCTGGATGTGGGCGGCGAGGCGCGCACCGCGCTCCAGTCGTTTGTCTTGGAAAACCTTTTTGCCCTGCGGCCGGCGCTGCCCGAGAGCCAGGCTGCTTTTGAACAGCGGGCAGCGGTTGTGCGGCGGCAGGGACTGTACCAGGCCGCCGCCGGTCTGACCGACCGGCTCCTGGCCGTTCTCAATACCCGCCATCGCTTGCGCCAGCAGGTGCAGGGCTTGCCGGCCCAAGGACCCATCGGCGAGGCGGCGCAGGAAATCGGGCAGCACCTCGCCTCCCTCGTGCCGCCCGATTTTTTGGCATGGGCCACCCCTGACTACCTGGAAGACCTGGGCCGGTGGTTCCGGGGGATCGCTATCCGCCTCGACCGCCTTCAGGCCCACCCGGCCAAGGATCGGCAAAAGGCGATGCGCCTGCGCCCTTGGACCGAGCGTCTGGCCGCCTTGCGCGCCGCCGCCAAGGGAGGCGGAGGTCGGGGCCAATCGCTGCTCGCGTTCGGCAACATGGTGGAGGAGTTCCGCCTTTCGCTCTTTGCGCCTGAGGTGAAGACCGCCTTTCCCATATCCGAAAAGCGTCTCGATGCGGCTTGGCGGCGGTTGGCCGCTGATCTGCCGGCAACGTAACGCCCCCTGTGGGCCAGAGCACCTTTTTCTGCGGGTCGTTACAGGCAGAGTGCCTTTTCGGCCGTTTTCCATAGGGAGGCGAACATGCGGCGCCGCACGTTGGCCTCGGGCATGGCAGTGGGTGTGCACGTGCTTGTCAACAGGTGCAAGTCACGTTTTTTGCCAAAGTAGCGTACGTTGGGGCCGATCTTGACTGCTGGCGACTCCAGGCGGATGGCACCCTTTTTGATATACGCTGCCACCTCGGAGCGCGGATCGTTGGCGTCGCCAAAAATTCGCGCCCCCGCCAGACAGGTCTGGACGCAAGCCGGTTGAAGGCCGACGGCGAGACGCTCAACACAAAAGGTGCATTTGTCGGCTTTGGGTTCTTCGCCTTCCTCATTGACATAGCGTGCGCCATAGGGACATGCATCCGCGCAGGCTCCACAGCCGAGGCAGCGCTCTTTATCGATTTGGACGGTGCCGTTGAAGGGATCCTTCCAGGTGGCGGCCACCTCCAAGCGCACGCTCTTTCCTGTTTCTAGATCCGTGAAGGTTTGCAGTATGGGATCAGCAGGGCAAACCTCCACACAGGCCGGTCGGTCGCAGTGATTGCACAGACCGGGATAATAGGTGGCGGCGAGGCCAAAGGGCGTTTGGCTCGGCCCGAGTCGGCGTACCCAGTTGCGGCCTTGATCCTCAGGCACTTCCCATTCGGCTTTGCAGGCGATAGCGCAGGCGTGACATCCCACGCAGCGGTCCAGGTCGATGATCATCACATAGTGCTTCACAACGGTTCTCCTTGTTCTCCTATCAGTCCGTTGAAAAAGCCGTCCTTGGCTTTTTCAACCACGGTTGGCCAAAAGCAAGTTCCGGCTATCCTCACGAATTCCTTGGTTCTTCCAGAGCCGCGGAATTCGGTGGCACATCTCTGTGCCGCACAGTTCCCGTTTTTCAAGGGCCTGCTATGTCAAGAAGGAAAGTCCAGGACCTTGCCTTTCTTGACGATCTTGACGAAGTTGGAGCGCATGCCGGTGGCGCCAGTTTCTTTGTCAATGGCAATGCGGGTGATGAGGCTTTGGTCGTCGATTCCTTTATCGTGGCCTATCCGCAGTTCTGGGTTCATGCTGCCAAACCCGTGGGCCAGAAAAACGGTGTCTTTGCGGATGCCCGGTGTGACCTTGGCGATAGTGG
>WFOD01000145.1 GCA_015488275.1 Deltaproteobacteria bacterium | reverse complement strand
GTCTGGGGCTGGGCTCTCCTCTTGCCGGTCCGTTTTGTCGGCGGACCGTTGCGGGGCGGTTTGCGGCGTAGAGGCGTCGGCCGCCGCGGCCGGCGAGGCGTCTGCGTTGTTGTTCGCCGCCAGGTTTTTTTGCTCTTGTTGTTGGGCGGTAGTGGCGTCGGCAAGAGGCTTACGCGCCACTGCGGGTGGGGAGATCCGTGTCGGCGCCGGGAGCATGTCCTGGCGCAGGCCTGAGAGGCCGGCAAAGAGACCGGCGACGAGAAGGACGGCAAGGAGGGCCGTTGCCCATCGTCTGCCACCGCCGCGCGCCCGCCGGTAGCAGGCCAGGACCAGCAGGGCCCCCACCCGGCTCGAGTTCTGGATAATCATGGTGAGCAGGGCCTTGGAGCAGAGCATGACGATCTTGCGGGGATAGCCGCGGGTCAGCCGCCAGATGAGGAACACGGCTGGGAGGTTGAAGAACTCTGGCGCCATGCGCTGGTTGTCGCTCGCCTGTTGGATGCGAAAACGGATCATCTCCCTTGTTTCTTGAAAGTCCAGGGGCGCAAGGTGGTAGAGACAGGCGATGCGGTCGGCGAAGTTGGGCATGGCCGCCATCTGGTGCTGGAATTCCTCTTGCGCAAAGATCACGGTCTGGAGCAGTTTGGCGTTGTTGGTTTCGTAGTTGAGCAACTCGCGCAGGATTTCGAGGCAGTACTGGGGGAGCTTTTGGCCTTCGTCGATCAGGAGCACGACGATCCGACCCTGGGTCACGGCCCGGTCGAAGAGAAAGGCCTTGAGTCGCTCTTTGATCTGGCGGTCGGATTCCTGTTGTTCCGGTGGGGCAAGATCAAAGGTGGCGGCGATGGTTTCGAGGAATTCCCGGGGCGAGCCAAAGGCGGGATCGAGGATCAGATGGGTGTCCGCCTGGCCGCCGGCGGCGAGCCGGCGGATGAGCTGGCGGCAGAGGGTGGTCTTGCCCGTGCCCACGTCACCAAGGACCACGGCCAGCCCTTGCCGCAGGCGGATGATCAGCTCCACCTGCTGGAGACAGGCGACATGGCCCGGCGCCTGATAAAAAAACTCTGGGTCGGGCGAGTTGGAAAACGGCTCTTTTTTGAGCTGGAGGAGCGAGAAGTAGTCCATGTGGCGAGGCGTTGAAGGGACTGTTCGCCTATTGGTGCCGGGGAAGCGACTGGAAGCGGCGCATTCTGATGTTCATCAGGATGCCGATACCGGCCAGGGTGGTGAGGAGCGAGGAGCCGCCGTAGCTGAACAGGGGCAGCGGCATGCCCACCACTGGCGTGAGTCCCAGGACCATGGCGACGTTGATCCACGCCTGCCAGAATATCAGCGATACGATGCCGATGGCAAGCAGAACGCCGAACTTGTCACGCGCCTGGATGGCGGTGTTGAGTCCCCAGAGGAGGAGGAAGACGTAGAGGCCGAGCAGGACGAGCGAACCGACAAACCCCCATTCCTCGGCCCACACGGAGAAGGCGAAGTCGGTATGGCGTTCGGGCAGAAAATCGAGGTGGACCTGGGTACCGTTGCCAAACCCTTTGCCGAATTTCATGCCGCTGCCAATGGCGATCTTCGACTGGATGATGTGATAGCCGCCTGCGGCCCTGTTTTCCGGCGCATCGGGGTTCAAAAAGGTGGTGATCCGCGCAAGCTGGTAGGGTTTGAGCAGGAACTTGTATCCTAGATATGCGCCAATGGCGCTGGCGCTCGTGAGGACGGCAAAGGTCCGCAGCCGCAGTTTGGCGAACAGGGTCATGGAGGCGAAGATGGCCAAAAGCAGCAGGCCGGTTCCCAGGTCTGGCTGTTTGTAGATGAGGAAGAAGGGGATGAAGGTGAGCAGGCCGGGAGTGATCAAGTCGCGGAGTCCCAGGCCTTCGGCCGTGTCGTGGCGGGCGTAGTAGTTGGCCAGGCTGATCACCAGCGCCAGCTTGGCGGGTTCCGACGGCTGGAGATTGAAAAAGCCGAGCCGGATCCACCGTTGGGTGTTGGCCACGCTGGCGCCGAACCAGAGGGCCGCGGCCAAGAGGGCGAGCATGCCGAGATAGATCAGGTGGTGGTAGGCGGCCAGGCGGCGGTAGTCGAAACAGAGCATACCGCCGATCAGGCCGAGGCCGGCGATGTAGTAGGCGATTTGCCGGTAGAAGAACCCTGGGTTGGAATGAGAGGTGGCCGAGTACAGGTTGAGCAGGCCGCAAGTGGCGATGAGCAGCACGGCCAGGAGCATCACCCAGTCGAAGTTGGCCAGCAGGCGCCGGTCGAAGCGAAAGAGGGGCTGCGGCGGTGTTGGGTCTGGAAGATCGTGTTTTTGCGGCATGATCCTGGCGATTACTTGTCGTTGTCGGTTGAAGGCTGAATGCCAAAGTAGCGCGCCAGCACTTTTCTGGCAATCGGCGCTGCGGCGCTGCCGCCGTGGCCGCCATGCTCCACCAGCACGGTGACGGCGATCTCCGGCCGTTCGGCCGGCGCGTAGCAGGTGAACCAGGCGTGGTCCCGCAGCCGGTAGGGAATATCGTCGTTTTTGCGCGAGCGAATCCGGTTTTTGCCCGCTACCTGGGTTGTGCCGGTCTTGCCGGCCACGGTGATGCCGTCCAGGCGCGCCAGGGCGCCGGTGGCGTGCCGGGCGTTGACCGCGGCCACCAGACCCTTGTGGATGACGCGGAGAAACCGGCGGTCTCCCTTGACCGTGCCCAGGGGCTTGGGCGCAAAGCGGCGCACCACGGTGCCGTCCGGCTTGGTGATCCGCTCGACGAACTGGGGGCGGTACACGGTGCCGCCATTGGCCGTGGCCACGGTCATCATGCAGACCTGCAAGGGGGTCGCCAGGTTGAAGCCCTGGCCAATGGCCACGGTGAGGGTTTCGCCCTCTTGCCACGGCTCCCGTTGGGTGCGCCGCTTCCAGTCGGTGGTCGGCACGAGGCCAGCGGATTCGTATTCGAGTTCAATGCCCGAGCGCTGGCCAAGACCGAAACTGCGGGCATAGGCGGCCAGGCGATCGACGCCCAGTTTTTGTCCCACCAGATAGAAGTAGACATCGCAGGATTCGGCCAGGGCGCGGCGCAGGCTGACCGCGCCGTGGCCGCCCCGCTTCCAGCAGCCGAACCGGGTGTCGCCGAGTTTGAGGGAGCCGGAGCAGTAGAACACTGTCTCCGGCGTGATGACGCCTTCGCTGAGCCCGGCCATGGCGGTGATGATCTTGTAGGTGGAGCCCGGCGGGTAGTGGTCTTGGATGGCCTTGTTGGGAAACGGCCGCAAGGGGTCGTTGCGCAGGCTTTGCCAGAGGGCGGGCGGGATGCGGCCCACGAACCGACTGATGGGCAAGGGTGGGGAACTGGCCAGCACCAGCAGCCGGCCAGTCTGCACCTCCATCGCCACCACGGCGCCGGCCTTGCCTGCCAGGGCCTGTTCCGCGGTATGTTGCAGCTCCGCGTCAATGGTGAGGGTGATATCGTCGCCCGGCAGGGGCTCGCGCACGGCCAGGACCTGCTGTTCGTAGCCGCGGGCGTCCACCTCCAGATATCGCCGGCCCTTTTCGCCGCGCAGATAATCTTCGAAGATCCGTTCAATGCCCATCTTGCCGATGAGATCGTTGCGGGTGTAGCCTTTGTCCCGCCGCTGTCTGAGCTCTTGCTTGTTGATGGCCCCGATGTAGCCGAGCAGGTGGGAGGCGATGTCGCCCTCTGGATAGCGGCGGATGGGACGGGCCTCGATGCGGATGCCGGGCAGGGCGAACCGCCGGTTTTCGATCCTGGCAAGCGTGGGCCAGTCGATGTCTTCGGCCAGGGTGATGGGCGTGTATTTGGGCAGTTCGTCGATCAGGCTGCACCGTTCGAGGATGGTGGAGAGATCCACGCCCAAGAGGGTGGCGAGGCGGCGGCGGATCGCCTCTTGCTCTTCGGTGCTCGGCGCGTCGTCGCGTGTCCAGACCACGTTGAAGGAGGGGCGGTTGGTGACCAGCAGCCGGCCGTTGCGGTCGAGGATATTGCCGCGCGGCGCGGGCAGGGCCAGCACGCGGGTGCGGTTGCGCTCCGATTGCTGGCGGTAGTCGGCCCCCATGTAGATCTGGAGGTGCCAAAGCCGTAACACCAGGATGCCGACCATGCAGAGCACCACGGCGGTGACGATATCGAGCCGTTTTTTGAGAGAGGGCAGCTCGGCTTCGTCCACCTTGGGGATCTGGGAGATGACGCGCAGGACAGACTTTTTCACGGGTCGCGTTAGGTGGCGGATTGGCGTTTGAGCCGCTGCCGCCGGCGGATCCAAGCGGCGCAGTCATCAAAGAGCATGGTGAGGGGCAGGGCGCATACGCCAGTGGTCAGCGCCCCGAGCAGGACCTGCCGCCACGCCCAGACCGGCGTGTCTCCGGGGGTCAAGATGGCTGAGCCCAGGTAGATCGCCAGGTTGACCAACAGGGTGCCGAGACCGGCCAGCATGGGCTGGTGGGGCGCGAGGGCGAGTGGGCCGCTGGCGGAACGCAGGATGGCGAACAGGGCGAGATAGGCAAGGGCGGCGGGCCCGGTGTGGACACCGGCCAGGATATCCACGCCAATGGCTACCAGGAGGGTGACCGCAAGGCCGGTGGCAGTGGGCAGGCGGATGGCGGCGTGCACCAAGAGGACGAGGGGGAGGTCTGGCCGGCCGGCCCACGGAGGCAGCAGGGGGACGAGGGTGGTCTGGAGCACGAGGACCACATAGGCGAGGATGATGAAAACGCAAAAAAGCACGACCAGCCCCTCACTCGGGAAACAGACGTTCGGTGGGGATCAAGAGCACGGCTTCCAATTGATGGAAGTCCACTGCGGGACGGACGAAGATCTGCTGGAACATTCCCCGTTGGCCCTGGATCACCTTGCTCACCACGCCGAGCACGAGTCCCTTGGGAAAAAGGCCGTTCATGCCGGATGTGACGATGATGTCGTCTTTTTGCACGTCAGTTCCCTTGAGCACGTACTCCATGATGTAGTTTTGTCCGTTGCCCTTGAGGATCCCCTGTACCCGGCTGCGCTGGTCAAGCACGTCGATGGCGCTGTTGGGATCGGTGGCCAACAGGACCTTGGCCACGCGGGGCGCCACCTCCACCACCTGCCCCACCACGCCCTCGGCGGTGACCGCGGGCATGCCGAGGAAGACGTCGTCCGTGGCTCCCCGGTCAACGATCATGGTGGCGGAGAAGAGTGACGGGTCCCGGCCGATGACCGTGGCGGTGATCGGCGGCGGCTGGATCGTTTCCCGGAACTGGAGCAGGCGGCGGAGAAGGAGCGCCGTGTTGGCGGCCTCCCGGTTGGCGGCCAGCTCCTGACGCAGCCGATCGATTTCTGCCCGCAGCCGCTTGTTTTCCTCCCGGACGCGGACCAGGGCGATGTAGCGGTCCCAGACGCCGGCGGCCGCCTCGCCCATCCAGTGGAACAGGCGTTGCCCCACGCCAACGCCCTCCAGGGTGAGGATGCGGGAGAGACTCGACTCCCGGCTGCCCACGGTGGCGAGCAACAGGATGGCCAGAAACAGACCCAGCAGGATGCGGGGCCAACGGCGCGGGGGATGTGTTCGTTTTCTGCGCATCGGCATCGGCGTGCTGGAGCAACTCAAACTAAGCATGGGGCAGGCAATGCGGTCTGGCCGCGCCTGCATGGCCACAGGACAAAAGGAAGTTGCAACCTGTTTGTGAAGACGGTGAGGGTGAGGCCAGGAAATGAACGGCTCAACTGACCATCACGTCCTTGAGGACGTCGATGTTTTCCAGGGCCTTTCCTGAGCCAAGGACCACAGAGGAGAGGGGGTCATCGGCGATGATGATCGGCAGGCCCGTCTCCTCCTTGAGGCGCTTGTCGAGATTTTTGAGCAGGGCGCCGCCACCCGTGAGAACGATGCCCTTGTCCACGATGTCGGCCGCCAGTTCTGGCGGCGTCAACTCCAGAGCCATCTTGACCGCCTCGACGATCGCGTCCACCTGTTCGGAGATGGCGCCACGGATTTCGTTCGAGTCGATGGTCAGGGTCTTGGGCACGCCGGTCACCAGATCGCGGCCCTTGATCTCCATTGTCTCGAACGGTGGTTCAGGCATGACGTCGGCGATGGTGGTCTTGATCAGCTCGGCCGAGTGTTCGCCAATGGCGAGGTTGTGGTGCCGTTTGATGTGGTGGAGGATGGCGTCGTCCATCTTGTCGCCCGCCACCCGCACCGAATTGGCGTACACGATGCCGGCAAGGGAGATCACCGCCACCTCGGTGGTGCCGCCGCCGATATCGACGATCATGTTGGCGGTGGGCTCGGTGATCGGCAGGCCAGCGCCAATGGCCGCGGCCATTGGTTCTTCGATGAGATACACCTCGCGGGCGCCGGCCTGTTCCGCCGATTCTTTTACCGCCCGCTTCTCCACCTGGGTGATGCCGGAGGGCACGCTGATGATGATCCGCGGATGAACCAAGGTGCGCCGGTTGTGCACCTTGTTGATGAAGTAGCGGAGCATCGCCTCGGTGACTTCAAAGTCAGCGATCACCCCATCCTTGATCGGCCGGATGGCCGAGATGTTGCCCGGCGTGCGGCCGAGCATCATCTTGGCCTCCTTGCCCACGGCCAGGACCTTGTTGGTGCGGTAGTCCTGGCGCACGGCCACGACCGAAGGCTCCCGCAGGACGATGCCTTTGCCCTTGACATAGACCAAGGTGTTCGCCGTGCCCAGGTCGATGGCAAGGTCGTTGGAGAGCCAGCCGAGGAGGGAGTTGATCGGAGAAAACATGGTGGCCGTAACCTAACAAACTTGATTTTGCTTGGCAAGAAAATCCGCTGGCCTTCGCCGGCCGGCGACGGGATGGTTTGTGGGGAAAATCCTCTTGCAATTTTCGCCCGGTTTGGTAATATCGCTAAGTCCAACGGCCGGGGAGGAATTGGCCGTTGCCATTGCAAGCTCAAGCTTTTGTGGGGCTATAGCTCAGCTGGGAGAGCGCTTGAATGGCATTCAAGAGGTCAGCGGTTCGATCCCGCTTAGCTCCACCAAAAAATACAAGGGCCGCAAGCAGTTGCGGCCCTTTTTGATTTGGTTGGCCGGTGCCGTCCGGCCAAGATTGAGCAACAGTGCTCCACCATTCTGGCGAGGCGGGCAAAGGCGGGTTACGCCGCCTTGCGAATCTCAATCGTTTTGCCTTCTTTCTCTTCCTGGGCCCGCCGCGGAATGGTGATGGTCAACACCCCTTTGCTGAACGATGCTTCGATGCCCTCCTGGTCGGCGTCTCCCGGCAGGGAGAGGATCCGCTGGAAAGCGCCGTACGCCCGTTCCTTGCGGTAGAAGTTCTTGTCTTTCTCCTCCGTTTCCTGCCGCTTTTCACCCCGGATGGTCAGGGTGTTGCCGACCAGCTCGATATGGATGTCTTTTTCGTCCACCCCCGGCACCTCCACGCTCACCGTGTACTCTTTGTCTGTGGCGCTGATGTCCAAGGTGGGCTTGAGCATTCCGCCCGCCAGGGACGCTGCCGGCTCATCGGCGCTCAGCGGCCAGCCGCCAAAGCCGAAGCCGCGGAACACCGTGTCAAACAGCCGGTCGATCTCCTGGTGCAGTTGGGCCAGGGGGGCGTACACGCCAGCCGCAGGATAGCCTTGCCGCACGGCCACAGGCCGGGATTCCTGCTCTTCCTCTTTTTTGAACCAATTCCAGGGGACGAGTTTTTTCACATCCATAGCGCCACCTCCTTCCTCACAGGTTGACGCCGCGCGTGGCGCGGCGGCGGGATTGGCCTTGCTTGGGCGCGAAGGCCTTTCCGCCGCCGCTCAGGCGGCCTTGATCTCGATCTGCTTGGGCCGTACCGCCTCGGACTTGGGCAGGTGCAGGCGCAGCACGCCGTCTTTCAGTTCGGCGTTCACCTTGTCCATGTCGATCCCCTGCGGTACGGCGAATACCCGCCGATATTCCACTGTGCCGAATTCCTCCAGGTGGGCCACGCCGCTTTGCTCCAGTCGGCGCACGCCGGAGAGCGCCAGCTTGCCGTTGTCCAGGTGCACGGTGATGTCGTTGCGGCTCACGCCCGGCATATCGGCGAACAGCAAGATTTCATCGTCGTTTTCGTAGATATCCACCCGCGGAATGAGGGTCGGGATCTGCCGGGTCTTTTCCGGCCGGTCTTCCATCTTCTTGACGACTTCTTTGCTCGCGCTCATGGTTGACACCTCCCTTTTTCTCTGTGTCACCCGTGGTGCGGTCTTACTGGATGGCGATCTGCTTGGGCTTGGCGGCCTCGGACTTGGGCAGGGTCAAGGTCAGCAGGCCGTCCTTCAGCGTTGCTTCGGCCCGGTCGGCGTCCACCTCCACCGGTAGGGTGAAGGAGCGGCTGAAGCTGGCGCTGCCCCGCTCCACCCGGTGGGCGGAGTAGCCCTCCGGGGTCTCGGGCTTCCGGTTGCCGTTGATCTCCAGATAGTTGCCCTGGATGCGCACGTTGATGTCGTCTTTGCTCAGGCCGGGAAGCTCGGCCAGGATTTCGATCGCATCTCCGGTGTCGTATATGTTGACCCGTGGCCAGCCGTCGAGGCCGCTCCAGCTCCCGGCTTCTTCCCAGTCAGGACCAAGACCGGCGAGCAGATGGTTCATCCGGTTGCGCAGCACATCCATCGCCTCGAACATCCGGTAGATATCGTTCCATCCCGTCAGCATGGCTTCACCTCCCGTTCTTGGGTTGTGGCATGGGAAGAAAGACGAGTATAATATACTGATATTTAAGGATTTTTCTTGATTCTGACCAAAAAATAAGTTCGCCCCTCGGCCGTGTCAAGGGGTGGCGGGATGGATTTTTCAACGGGGTGTTAACAGCCCGTTGAAAAACGGGCTGTGTGCGGCACAGGGACGTGCCGCCGAATTCCGTCGGCTCTGAAAGAGCCAAGGAATTCGTAAGGTTGCCCGAAGCTCTGCTTTGGCCAACCGTGGTCGAAAAAGCCAGGGATGGCTTTTTCGACGGACTGTTAAGCAAAGTCCGGCCGGCGCAGACCGTACTTTTTGATCCGGTAGCCGATCTGGCGGGGGGTGAGGCCGAGTTCCCGGGCCGCGCGGGCCTGGACCCAGCCGTGCCGGCGCAGGGCGGCGAGCACCTCTTCCCGCTCCAGGTCGGCGAGGGAGCGGCGGCGGCCGCCAGAAAGTGGCGGTGTTGGCGCGCTGGCTCCAGTGGCGGAAAGGGGTGGCGCGCTCTGGTGTGGCGGGTTGTCCAGGCCGTTTGGCGGAAAAGATGGGCGTTGTTCCGGCTCTGCCACCATGAATGGCGGCAAGTCGGCCAGGGTCACCAGTTCCCCGTCGGCCATGATCACCAACCGCTCCACCAGGTTTTGCAACTCGCGCACATTGCCTGGCCAGGAATAGGTGCGGAGAAAGTCGAGGACCTCGCGGGAGAGGCGCACCTGTTTGCCGTTGTCGCGATTGCTTTCGGCCAGAAAATGATCGAGCAGAAGATGGATGTCCTCCTGCCGTTCCCGCAGGGGCGGTAGTTTGATGGGCACCACGTTGAGCCGGTAGAAGAGATCGGCGCGGAAGCGTCCCTCTTCCACTGCCTGCTGGAGGCTGCGGTTGGTGGCGGCGATGAGGCGGACATCCACCGTGATGGTGCTGTTGCCGCCCAAGCGCTCGAATTGCCGTTCCTGAATGACGCGCAACAGCTTGGCCTGGAGCTCCAGGGGGAGTTCGCCGATTTCGTCGAGGAACAGGGTGCCGCCGTCCGCCAACTCGAAACGTCCCCGTTTCAAGGAGTGGGCGCCGGTGAAGGCCCCTTTTTCGTGACCGAGGAGCTCGCTCTCCAGCAGGTTTTCCGGCAGGGCGGCGCAGTTGACCCGAATAAACGGTCCGGCGGCGCGCGGGCTCGCCTCGTGGATGGCCCGGGCGGCCAACTCCTTGCCCGTTCCCGACTCCCCCAGCAGCAGGACGGTGGCCCCGAGCCGGGCCACCTTGTCGATGGCCAGGTAGACCGCCTGCATGGCCTTGCTCTGGCCGATCATGTTGTGGGCCTTGGCCCGGTTGCGGAGGGCGGCCTTGAGGCTCAGGTTTTCCGCCCGCAGTTCCGCCTGGCCTTGCCGGATGGCCTGCTGGAGATGGAGGAATTGGGCGATGAGCGTGGCGACCACGGTGAGGAAGCGGATGTCTTCTTCAAAGGCTATTTCCAGGCCGAAGAGGCGGTCCACGGTGAGCACCCCCACCGGCCGTTCGTGCAGGAGCACCGGCACCCCGAGAAAGGAGAACTGTCCTTTTTTGATCGTCCGGGCCCGGGTCTTGTTGAGGAACAGGGGTTCGCTGTGGACGTCCGGCACGACGAACGGCGCGGCGGTGGAGAAGATCTTGCCGGTTACGCCCTCGTCGATGCGGTAAACACCGCGCTGGATCTCTTCTTCTGATAAGCCGTAGGAGGCCCGGATCACCAGCCGCTTGCCCGAATCGTCGAGCAGGAGCAGGGTGGCCCGCTCCATGCGCAGGATGTCGTGCAGGATCTTGAGCACGCGGGCCAGGGTGGAGTCCAGGTCGTGGGCAGAGCCGATAAGGCGGGCGATTTCGTGCAATGCCTGCAGTTCGATCACTTCTGTGCCAAGGATGGCGCTAACCGTATCCGGCATGATCGCACCTCTTGTTGCGTTTGGTTGACGGTTTTTGCTGCTGGCGGTTTTGGGCTGTCTCATACGCTTTCATGTTTCGCGCCATTTTGATTTTGATATGTGATATCAATATGTTATGGTGTTGCCGGGAATTTTGTCAGCGGATAGATATTACAAAAAAGTATAGATTTTTAATTTTCATAATATCGGTCATTCAAAATTGTAGTTTCGGTAAAGAATGTACGGTTGCCGACAATGGCGAGGGCGGCCTGGGGACCGCCTTGCGGGTGTCTATTCTGATAACTATTGGATATTTTTAAATAATAAAAAATACCCCTCCCTTGGCACGCTCCCTGCCCCTGGGAGAGGGCAATTGTGTTTACGTTTCAAACTTGTGAAATTCAAAAGGAGGTCAACCATGCGAAAGGTAGCGATCTACGGCAAGGGCGGTATCGGCAAATCGACCACCACCCAGAACACTGTGGCGGGCCTGGTGGAGCTGGGCAAGAAGGTGATGGTGGTGGGATGTGATCCCAAGGCCGATTCCACACGACTGCTGCTGGGCGGCCTGGCCCAGAAGTCGGTGCTCGACACCATGCGGGAGGAGGGCGAGGACGTGGAGCTGGAAGACGTGATGAAGACCGGGTTCGGCGGCGCGCTCTGCGTGGAGTCGGGCGGCCCGGAGCCGGGCGTGGGCTGCGCTGGCCGGGGCATCATCACCTCGATCAACCTGCTTGAGTCTCTCGGCGCCTACGAAGACAGGCAGGAAGTGGACTACGCCTTCTACGACGTGCTCGGCGACGTGGTGTGCGGCGGTTTTGCCATGCCGATCCGCGAGGGCAAGGCGCAGGAGATCTACATCGTGGTTTCTGGCGAAATGATGGCCATGTACGCGGCCAACAACATCTGCAAGGGCATCAAGAAGTTCGCCGAGCAGGGCGGCGTGCGCCTTGGCGGGCTCATCTGCAACAGCCGCAAGGTGGACCGGGAGGAAGAGCTGATCGAAAACTTCGCCAAGCGGCTTGGCACCCAGATGATCTACTTCGTGCCGCGGGACAACATCGTGCAAAAGGCGGAGATCAACAAGAAGACGGTGATCGACTACGCGCCCGACGCCGAGCAGGCGCAGCATTACCGCAATCTTGCCAAGGCCATTGACGAGAACGACATGTTCGTCATTCCCGATCCGCTGGAGATCGACGAACTCGAGTCGATCCTCATGGAGTACGGCCTGTTCGACTGAGGAGCTTGGCCAAAGCGCTGTTGTGGCCAAGCGATGGTTGAAAAAGCCAGGGACGGCTTTTTCGACGGACTGAATAACAGCCCGTTGAAAACGGGCTATGTGCGGCACATGGATGTGCCGCCGAATTCCGCCTGCTCTGAAAGAGCCAAGGAATTCGTGAGGTTGGCCGAAACTTCGTTTTGGCCAACCGTGGTCGAAAAAGCCAAGGACGGCTTTTTCGACGGACTGATAAGACGGCCGTTGCCGTCTTCGCGATCCAACACCAGCAAGGAGAAATCGACATGATCATGATTCGCGCCATCATCCGGCCGGAGAAGGCCGACGAGGTCCGGGCCGCCCTGCTCGACGCCGGCTACCCAGCGGTGACCAAGATGGAGGTCTTTGGCCGCGGCAAGCAGCGGGGGCTCAAGGTGGGCAGTGTCACCTACGATGAACTGCCAAAGGAGATGTTGATGCTCGTGGTGCCAGAGGAAGAGCAAGACCTGGCGGTCCGCACCATCCTCGATGCGGCCAGGACCGGCGGGAACGGCACCTACGGCGACGGCAAGGTGTTCATCAGCCCGGTGGACGAGGTGTACACCGTGAGTTCTGGCGCGCGGGAGGCGTAGATTTTTTGAGGATCACCACTGCCGGCGTCCGGCCTGCCGCAGCCGCATTCCCGCGGCCGCAGCCGGCGGGCGCTGGCGAGGAGCATGTATCATGAAGGAAGTATTGGCCATTATCCGAATGAACAAGATCAACGCCACCAAGGCGGCCTTGGTGGAGGCCGGCTTTCCGGCCTTTACCGCCCGCAAGGTCATGGGACGGGGCCGCAAGGCCCTGGACGAGGATCTGGTCCGCGCCTTGGACGACGGCCCCCTGGATTCCGCCGAGGTGCTGCCGATGTTGGCCCGCGGCCCGCGGCTGCTGCCCAAGCGGCTCATCACCTTGGTGGTGCCGGACGACAAGGTGGGGCCGGTGGTGGAAACGATCATCGCCGCGAACCAGACCGGCAATCCCGGCGATGGCAAGATCTTCGTCATGCCGGTGACCGACGTGGTTCGGGTGCGTACCGGCGAAACCGGCGAGGCCGCCATCGATGAGATGGCGGGCGCGAGTTAAAGGAGGCTATGCATGGGAACGTCAATATCAGTGGATAACGTGGCCCTTGTCGAGGAGATCGTCAAGAAGTATCCCCCAAAGGTCGCCCGCAAGCGCCGCAAGCACTTGGTGCCGGTGCGGCCCGGGGCCGAACTCTCCATCGAGGCCAATGTCCGCACCGTGCCAGGGATCATCACCCAGCGCGGCTGTTGTTACGCTGGCTGCAAGGGCGTGGTCATGGGGCCCATCGTCGATATGGTCCACATCGTCCACGGCCCCATCGGCTGCTCCTTTTACGCCTGGCTCACCCGGCGCAATCAGGGCAAGGCGCGGGAGGACGGGCAGAACTACCTGGAGTACGCCTTTTCTACCGACATGCAGGAGGACAACATCATCTTTGGCGGTGAGAAGAAGCTGGCGGCCGCCATCGAGGAGGCCTACGAGATCTTCAAACCCAAGGCGATCAGCGTCCACGCCACTTGTCCCGTGGGGCTCATCGGCGACGACGTGGTGGCCGTGGCCAAGCAGATGAGCGACAAGCTGGGCATCCCGGTCATGGGCTTCGCCTGCGAGGGGTACAAAGGGGTCAGCCAGTCGGCCGGCCACCATATCGCCAACAACGGCCTGTTTAAAAGCGTGGTCGGCCGCACCGATCCAGAGGGCGAGCCTTCCAAATTTGCGGTCAACCTGCTCGGCGAGTACAACATCGGCGGCGACGCTTGGGAGATCGAGCGGGTGCTTGAGCGCTGCGGTATCGAGGTGGTGGCCACCTTTTCTGGCAACGGCAGCTTTGACGAGATCAGCCGGTCGCACGCCGCGCAGCTCAACCTGATCCAGTGTCACCGCTCCATCAACTACATGGGCGAGATGATGGAGGCCAAGTACGGCATCCCCTGGCTCAAGGTCAATGTGATCGGCGTGAAGGCCATGTCCAAGAGCCTGCGGAAAATCGCCGAGTTCTTCGATGATGCCGAACTCTCCGAGCGGGTGGAGCAGGTGATCGCCGAGGAGGAGGCCGCGGCCCTTGCGGCCATCGAACCCTATCGCAAACGGTTGGAGGGCAAGACCGCGATGATTTTCACCGGCGGCTCCCGGGCCCACCACTACCAGTCTCTCTTTCGGGACCTCGGCATGGAGGTGGTGGTGGCCGGTGAAGAGTTCGCCCATCGCGACGACTACGAGGGCCGGCGGGTGCTCCCCTTTGTCAAGATCGACGCCGACAGCCGTAATATCGAGGAGTTGCGGGTGGAGCCGGATCCAGAACGCTTCCGGCCGCCCAAGCCGCTGGAGGTCCTGGCCGAGCTGAAGGAAAAGGGCCTGTTGGGCGAGTACGAAGGCATGTTGCCGGACATGATCGACAACTCCATCATGGTGGACGACATCTCCCATCTGGAGCAAGAGATGTTGATCGCGGCTTACCGGCCGGACATCGTTTGCTCCGGCATCAAGGACAAGTATGTGATCGAGAAGATGGGCCTCCCGTCCAAGCAGCTCCACAACTACGACTATGCCGGACCGTTCGCCGGGTATCGCGGGGCGGTAAACTTTGCCCGCGATATCGACATGCGGGTGAACAACCCGGCCTGGAAAATGATCCCCGCGCCCTGGTCGAAACGGCCGATGATCAAGGCGACCCTGGCGGCCACGCCGGAAAAGCGGATAACTGCGCCGTAACAAGGAGACCGGAGCCATGTTGCATCATACCCCAAAAGAGATCCATGAGCGCAAGGCGCTGCGCGTCAATCCGGCCAAGACCTGCCAGCCCATCGGCGCCCTGTACGCCGCCTTGGGCATCCACGGCTGCCTGCCCCATTCGCACGGCAGTCAGGGGTGCTGCGCCTATCACCGCAGCCACCTGACCCGCCATTACAAAGAGCCGGTCATGGCCTCCACCAGTTCCTTCACCGAAGGGGCCGCCGTGTTCGGCGGCGGCGCCAACCTGCGCCAGGCCCTGAAGACGATTTTTCATGTGTACGATCCCGACGTGGTGGCCGTGCACACCACCTGCCTGTCGGAAACGATTGGCGACGACATCCCCACCATTGTCAAACAGGCGAAAAAAGACGGCATCGTCCCAGAGGGCAAGATCGTCATCCACGCCAACACCCCAAGTTATGTGGGCAGTCACGTCACAGGCTACGCCAACATGTGCCGGATGATGGTCCATTACCTCGCCGAGAGCACGGGAGAGCGCAAGAACCAGATCAACGTGCTGCCCGGTTACGTCGAGCCGTCGGACATGCGGGAGATCAAGCGGTTGCTCGCGGTCATGGGCGTGCCGGCCGTGCTCTTTCCCGACACTTCAGACGTTCTCGACCGGCCGCAGAGCGGCCGCTTTGAAATGTATCCCAAGGGCGGCGTGACCGTGGAGGCGCTGCGGAGCACGGGCGACAGCCAAAAGACCCTGGCCCTTGGCCGGTTCGCCTCTGAGGAGGCGGCCAAGATGCTCCAGACCAAGGCCGAAGTTCCCTACGCTCTCTTGGATCTGCCCATCGGCCTTGCGGCCACCGACCGGTTCGTCGAGGCCCTGGTGGAGCTGACCGGCGAGGAGCCGCCGGCGGCGGTCAGCGATGAGCGCGGCCGTCTGCTCGACATGATCCTCGACGGCCAGCAGTACCTGTACCAGAAGAAGGTGGCTGTGGCCGGCGATCCAGATCACGTGATCGCCCTTACCGAATTCCTCGTCCACATGGGCATGGTGCCAACCCACGTGATCACCGGCACGCCGGGCAAGTCGTTCGAGCTGCGGGTGAAGGGCCTCCTCAAGGAGGTCAACCCGCAGGCCAAGGTCAAGGCGGCGTCGGATCTCTTCGAGTTGCACCAGTGGCTGAAGAACGAGCCCGTGGACCTGCTCGTCGCCAACACCTATGGCAAGTACATCGCCCGGGCCGAGGACATCCCCTTTGTCCGCTTCGGCTTTCCCATCCTCGACCGTCCGGGGCACATCTACTTTCCCGTGGTCGGCTACACCGGCGGTATGCGGCTGGTGGAGAAGATCCTCACCGCCCTTCTCGACCGGATCGACCGCGACGCGCCAGAGGAGAAATTCGAGCTGGTCATGTAGCAGTCCGCTGAAAAAACGGCCCGGCGCGCCGAAGGGATCGGCGCGCCGGGCCGTAGCGCCCGTTGAAAAACGGGCTGTGTGCGGCACATGGATGTGGCCGAATTCCGCGGCTCTGAAGGATACCCGGTCTGCGAGGCTGCGGCTTCGGCGTTCGAAGGGGCAACCCCGTGATCAATTATCCTACGAGTTCATCTCGGCCAGGTGTTGCCGGGCAAATTCAATGCTCGGGTCCAGCGACAGGGCGATCTCGAAGTTGGCCTTGGCTTCCTTGGTCTTGCCCAGCCGCCGGTAGTTGACCCCCAGGTTGGCGTAGTCGATGGCCGACGATGGGTTGAGGGCCACGGTGCGGCTGAAGTGCTTGACCGCGGTCTCGTAGTCCTCCAACTTGAAGTGGCAGAAGCCGAGCAGGTTGTGGAGGTCGGGCCGCTCGTCGTCCAGCTCGGTTCCCTTGCGCAATACCTCGATGGCCTCTTGGTACCGGCCCATATCCTTCAGGCAGTCGCCCATGAACGAATAGATGTAGGGTACATCTTCCTCCATCGGGTTGAGGGAGAGGGACCGTTCGAGATGGCGGAGGCCTTCCTCGTGCCGGCCGAGGCGGATACAGTTGCGGCCCAGGTAAAACTCGATGAAATAGGCGTCGGGCAAAAGATCGCGCATCTTTTTCAGGTGGCGGGTGGACTCGGCCGGATCCTCGATCTGCTCGAACACCAGCTTGGCGGCGAACAGGCCGACGTTGTTGATCCGCGACCGTTCGCGGAAATGGGCTCCGGGCACGATGGTGTAGATGGTGGGGATCCGGAGTTGCGGGTGCATGGTGTTGACCACAAAGACCTCCATGCCGAGCCGGGCCAGCGCGGCCAGGCAGTTCTCCACCTCGATGCGGATATTGTTGTCCGAGAGGTTGGGCAGGGCGTCGAGTGGCACCTTGTCCGGCGCGTCGGTGAGGTAGGCCACCTCATCCATTGACAGCGGCTTGGGCAGGCCCGACGCCACGTAGTTGGAGCCGGTGTTGAAGTCGCCGGCGAGCTGGGCCACTTCGGTGAGCGCCCGGATGAGGGCCTTGCTTGGATCTGGAGTGGTGCCGGCGGTCCAGACGATCTCCGACAGGTCGGGAAAGGTGGAACGGTCGATGGCCAGGGCGCTGACCGTGGGGATGCCGGTGTCCAGGGTGAAGTCGTTGAGGTAGAGTTCGATGCCGTTTTTGGTGAACTTGGCGATCAGTTCGCGGCAGACCGGATCGGTGATCGAGGCCATGTCGATCACCGGGGCGGCGATTTTTTCGTAATCCACCACCGCGCAGACGTGCCGCTCGACGATCTCGCAAATGCCCTGGATGATCGCCTCTTCGTAGGTGTTGCCGGCCGACGGGCCGTTGAACTCGTTGATGGCAAAGAACCAGGAAAAGGGCACCAACACCTCGTGTTCATGGTTGAGGTTGGTGGCCCAGGTCCACTGCATGGGCACATCCTCCAGCAGGCGTTCGAGCAGTTCCCGAGAGGTCTGCTCGTCGTGCACCGACTGCAAGAGCCGCTCGAGGTCCATGAGCGGGTAGCCCTTGGCCTTGAGTTCTGGGTAGGTGGCGCGGATGAAGTTGGCGGGGTCCTTTTTGAAGGCGAAGAAGCTGAACCGCTCGGCCAGCTCCATGCACGCCGATGCCTGGGACTGGGCGGGGGTGGAGCCCTTGCCCATCTGCTTCTTGTTGCCAATGGTCTCAAAGGCGTCCTTGCCGGTGAGGCTGAAGTAGACCGGAATGTCCAGCCGGCCGTTGTCGATCCGCCGCACCTCTTTCAAGATGTCGAGATTGACCTCGGCCAGCCGCTTCTTGAAGCGGGCCACGGTCTCCTCCGGGGTGCAGACCTTGTCCTGGTCATAGGTGTAGTGCTTGGGGCAGTCGCTCAGCCTGATCGGTCTCTTTTCCATAACAGTCCTCGTGGTCCTCTCTGGATGATTGCGTGCGAAAGGCAAAAAAGAACGGCGGCGGGCGCAGTTGGCCCACGGAAGCTCCATCCTACATTGTGGTAGCCAGTTTTCTAGCGTTATCAGCCCGAAATGTCAACCCGATTCCGCAGTCCCTGGAGGCGGGCAAGGCGTTGTCCCTCTCCGGTCGTATCTGGTCACAGGGCACCCCATCTGCGGCGTCATCAGCCCGCCCGGCAGTGCCGGTTTATCTTCCCTTCGGCCGAAGCCTATGGCCCATCAACGCCTCGGCTCCTGGGGAGGCATTGCACGGCGGTACTGCCGCCTCCCACTACGCGGCGCGTGCCTCTTCCTTGCATCTGGGGCGCCCTGCAACCAGATACCCGGTCCGCGAGATCGCGACTTCGGCATACGAAGGAGCACCTCCGTGACCAGTTACCTCCGGTCACGGTAATGTCGCGGCGGGTGCCGTGCCTGCGGCCGGCGGCGCGCACAGCCCGTTTTCCAACGGGCTGCTGGGCTGTCAAAAAACCAGGGGCTTGGCCAGGATGTCTTTCACCTTCAGATCAAAGAGCTTGTTGGACGACGCCGGCCGGATCAGGGCCACGGTGTCGGCGCCGCGGGCCGTGCCGGCCACGGCCAGCACGTCGTCTGGCGTGATGCAACCGCTGTCCGCCGCCATGAGCACGATCTCCACGCATACCTTGACTCCCTGGCCGAAGAGCCGCAGGACGTTGGCGATGAGGTCCTGCTGGGAGTACGCTTGTTTTTCGCGGATTGCCGTGCCAAAGGTGCGGAAGGGCATGGTGCCGGTATAGACCCGGGCGCCGAGATCCTCCAGCTCCTTCCGCGTTTCGGCGGTCATCTCCAGGGTGCCCGGCTCCTTGAATCCCACGTTGTGGGTGACGACCACCAGCCGGACGCCGGAGCCGGCGAGCAGGCGGGCCGCGGCCAGGCCGGTGTCGCCAAAGGTCGAGGCGATCACCACCTGCTTGACCCCGTACCGCTCGACGCCTTGCTGCATGATCCGCAGAGCGGCCTCGGTGTTCTTCGGTCCCGGACGATCGAACAACTGGTGCAAGGATGCGCTGCTCATGGTGGGTACCTCCTGGGTCTGAAAAAAACAGGGATGTCTTCCCGGCAACGGTCGGCGCGCACAACCCGTTTTTCAACGGGCTGTGTGCGGCACAGGGATGTGTCGCCGAATTCCGCCGGCTCTGAAAGAGCCAAGGAATTCGCGAGGTTGGCCGAAACTTTGTTTTGGCCAACCGTGGTCGAAAAAGTCAGGGATGACTTT
>WFOD01000144.1 GCA_015488275.1 Deltaproteobacteria bacterium | reverse complement strand
GAGCAGGGTGCGGTAGCGGAACTCCGAGGCGATATCCACCTCTACTGGAATGCGGGCGTGCTTTTCGATCCAATACTTGCCCACTAGGGCCGCGTGCCAGGAGGTGCCGCAGGCGACAAAAACGATGCGGGAAATCTGGCGCAGCTCTTCTGCCGCCAGGCCGATTTCCGGCAGATCGATCTCGCTGGTCTCGGGGTCGAGCCGACCGCGAAAGGTGTTGAGCACGGCCTGCGGCTGCTCGTGGATCTCCTTGAGCATGAAGTGTTTGTACCCGGCCTTTTCCGCCATGCCGGCCGACCAGTTGATGGTGGTCGGCGCTTTTTCCTTGGCCATGCCGCTGGCCACATCAAAGGTCGTGATGTTGCCGGCTGTCAGCATGGCTAGCTCGCCGTCGTCGAGAAAGATCACCTCCCGGGTATAGGGGAGGAGCGCCGGGATATCCGAGGCGAGAAAGGCGGCCTTGTCCGTGCGGCCGAGAACCAGCGGACTTTGGTGGCGAACGGCCACCAAACGGTCGGGATGATCGGCGCAGATCACGCCCAAGGCGTACGAGCCCTCCACCTGGGCCACTGCCGCCCGCACAGCGGCGACAAGGTCTTGACCGGTGTTCGTAAGCCCTTCTTCGATCAAGTGCGCCAGGACTTCGGTATCGGTGTCCGAGGAAAAGCGGTGCCCCCGCTGCTGGAGTTCCTGGCGCAGGGAATGGTAGTTTTCAATAATGCCGTTGTGGACGATGACCAGGCGGCCGGTGCAGTCGGCGTGGGGATGGGCGTTGTCTTCGCATGGCGCGCCGTGGGTGGCCCAGCGGGTGTGACCCAACCCCACGGTGGCGCGGGTCTCCACCGCATCCATTCTTTCTTCAAGATTGGTGAGCTTGCCGGCGCACCGGTAGCGGTGCAGCTGTCCGTGCTCGAAAAAGACGATGCCGGCCGAATCGTAGCCCCGGTACTCGAGGCGGCGCAGACCGTCGAGCAACACGGGAACAGCGCGGCGGTTACCGATATAGCCAACGATGCCACACATGAAAACCTTCCTTGCTTGCGGCGTGCTTGCGGTTGGGGTGCCGGTTGCGGCGTTCCCTTTCTGGCGGCCAGAGAAGGCCTTTCGTCGTTCGCGGCGGGGGTTAGTTTTGTCCAGAGGAAGAACCGCTAGTATACGTTTCGCTACTGTAATAGCCGTAGCTGTAATACCCGTAATACCCTTTTTTGTAAAGGGCGCGGTCGAGGCCGCTGAGTTGGTAGGCGTTGAATACCACTCCCAGGATTTTCTCCCGTCCGATATTCTCCACCAGTGTCTTGACCTGCTCCCGCCCTGACTTGCCCCAGCGGACCACGATGATGACCGCATCGACGTGCTGGGCCAGGACCGCTGTCTCCGCCGCTGCCTGCGCCGGCGGGCTGTCGAACAGGATGTAGCGGTCCGGATAGCGGGCCGCCATCTCCATGATCGTGTGCTGCATCACCGTGGAGTCCAGGAGCTCTGCTGGCGTGGCTACCGGCGGGCCGCTGGGAATGAGCGAGAGTTTGGCCTGGCTTGTCTTGCGGATAAGAGGGGCGAGGGGGGTTTCGCCGCGCAGATAGTGGACCAGGCCTTTTCCGTTCTCCAGGCCAAAGAGCGAGGCAAGCGTGGGCCGCCGTAAGTCACAGTCCACAAGCAGGCAGTGCTGTTCCAGCCCTTGGGCGATGTTGATCCCCAGGGCGGCGCAGATAAAGGTCTTCCCCTCTTCGGGCACCGCGCTGGTGATGAGGATGGTGCGCGGAGGCTGGCCTGAGGGTGGATGTAAAATGGCGTTGCGCACCTTGCGCAAGCTTTCTGCTGCTGCAGAAAGGGGCTGGGTGGCCAACTGCAGCCGGGCGTCCCACGCCTCGGCCGATGGCCGGGGGGAGGGCGAAGGCGCGCTTGCAGCCGGCGGCGGAGATGGGGGAGGCGTTGTCTCCCGCCTTGGCGGTTCAGGGACGGAAGAGGGAGGGGGAGCTACCGCTTTGTTGAGTGCTTGATCTATCTTGCCCATGAGATGCCATTTCGAGGGAAGAGGGGGCTGTGACCAGGGATCACAGCACTAAGATGCCTTTTTTCCACAGGAGAAACGCTGCGCCTGCAAGACCGACGACTCCGGCGCAAAAGGCCAACAGCCACGCAGCGCTACGGATTTTCGCCTGCCGTTGTTCGGCCGCGGTGGTGATCAGGGGAACCGAGCAGATAATGGGGAGCTCAAGATAGGTTTCCAGATCGTAGGCGTCTTTGAACGATGTATCCAGCCCTTCCAGAGTAAAGGCGATGCCGCCTCCGAGCCCCAGGCCCAACAACGTGGCCATTGCCATGATCTTGAGCCAGTTTGGTTTAAAGGGCTTTTCTGGCAGGCGGGCGGGATCGACGATCCGAAACTGGCTCCCTTTTTGTCGTTGCTCGATGTTTTTGACGGATTCGGCTTCCAGGCTTTTGGAGACCAGCTCTTGATAGTACTTGTTCAACTGCTCGTAGTCGCGGGTCAAAGCGGCCCATTCCGCCTCCCGTACCGGGGCGGCGGCGATCCACTTTTGGTATGTTTTGATTTGGTTGCGGATGGCCGCGGCCTCTTTTTTGAGTTGGGCCATGCTCATGTCGATGTTTTTGAGCTGGAGCTGGAGCTGGACGAGCTGGGAGTCCTGGGGGGAAGCAGGGGGAGAGCCGCCATCGTCCTCTGGGCCGCCCCCGTTTCCGCCAAGGGCCTTGAGTTTGGCCTCCAAAGAAGCGATGGTCTTGCGCGTCCGCTTCACCTCGGGATGGGCCTCGGTATAGCGGGCCAGAAGTGACGCCAGTTCGGCCTGCAGGCGTTCGATCTCGCGGCGGGTCTGGGCATAGGTGCGGCTTGTCTCGTCTTCTGCGGGCGGCATATCGGCAAGCAGGTCTTGCCGGAGGAGGTTTTTGCGCAGGGTGATCTGCTCCTGGACCATAATTTTTGTGCGCTCCAGCTCTTGGAGACTGTTTTGGATATCCTGATAAGAAGCCTGTAAGGCGTTGAGACGGCTGATGTTCGTTTGCCGTTGCTCCGGCATTTCGTTATAATATTTGAGTTTGTAATCTCGCATGGCAGCTTCTTTTTCCTGAAGCGATTTTTTTGCCATTGCCAGCTCATCTTTGATGTAAGAAGTGGTTTCCGTGGCGCGTTCAGAACGGTAGCGCAGATTTTCCTCGACAAACTTTGCCGCCAATTCATTGGTTACACGCATAACCGTGCGAGGCGATGGACCTTCAAACGAGACGGTGAAGGTATCACCTTTTTTGTCAACTTCAATTTTTATATGTTTTGCGCGCATTATATCAATAATATCTTCAAGGGGACGTTCTTTTAGTTCTTTTTTGTATAGGCCATAATTTTTAATTATAGACTCTAGATTTGTCCGGCTTAGAACCTGTTCTTGTAATGTTGCCACGATAGCTTCTGTTTTTGAGATGACATCTGGCGACATTTTTGCCGGATTGATTTTTTGCCGCTGGTAGATAAGCAAGGCTGTTGCTTGGTACATTTTGGGCGTTATCGCCAGCGCCACCAGTCCGCCCGCCAGAGACAAGAGCAGGCAGGCGGCGATGGTCTTTTTCCAGCGGAGGATGATATCGAGATACCGCTTGAGCTGTTGTTGTTGGCGTGGATCCATAGGTTCGCGCAGGTATAGAGTGAGGAATCAGGACTGCAGGGTCAGCCGCGCCAGATATCGCGAGTAAAGGATATCCGCAAAAGCAACCGGTGGTCCGTGTACTCGTTGGTTGGCGGGCTGTTGTCGAGCCGGCGGTACGCATACTGGAGGCCGAGGGTGTACCACCGCGTCATCCGCCAGGAAAGGCCAGCGTTTCCTTCATAGGCCCTTTCCTTTTTTCCCTCTTGCCGGCCGAAATAGGTGTCCTGGCGGAGCCGGACGCCGCAGGTCGCATCAACACGGGGGGCCAGCGCCAAGCGCACAGTGGCCGCCACAGAGCGAAAACGGGAGAGGCCGTCGTAGTTGCCGTTAAATTCTTGACCCGTGAAGCCGCCCTCGCCTGCAAGCAAAAGGCTGGCCTTTTGGGTTAGAGAGCGCTGAAAGTCGAGCGTGTAGGAAAAACCATCGCGGTCGTCACCGCCCGCCTGTTCGGCCACCGACCAACCTGCTGAGGCGGTAAGAGAGGTGGTGGCCGAGAGTTGGGCGTGATAGCCGAGCCGGAAAGAGGCGGTTTCGTAGTCTGGGCCTGTATCATAATCGGTCACGCTGCGGCTGACGTCAAAGAAGATCTGGCGGTGGGCGTCGAGATGGTAAAAGAGCCGGCCTGTGGTTGCATGTCGGACCAGATCGTCTTCCTGGTCAAAATCGCCGATCGTGTGCTGCACGTCGAGCTGGCCACTCCACTGCGGATTCCAGCGGTAAGCAAGGGACAACGATGGCTCATGCCGCTGATAATCGCTCGTATCCAGCGAGCGGTTGTCAAGGATGGCGTGCTGGTAGCCAAAGGTCAACGTTGAGTCCCGGGCGATCTTCCAGGCAAGGTCAACGTCAAAGGTGTTTTGCCAGTATCGCCGGCGGGCGCGGTCCGGGGAGAGGGCCACAGGCAGGGTGGTGGCGGTTTCCTGCTCTGGGGATGTGGCGCTGTCGTCGGTCTTGGTGTACGCCTCGCGCGCCTCAAGTGTCAGGAGAGAGGTCAAGGCCAGTGTGGCGTGGGCGCGCAGGCGGTGGTCGAGTCGCAGGTCGTCGAGTCGGTGGTTGTAGGTCAGCCCTGGAGCGTAGCGGAGCGTGAGGGAGCGGCGGGCGGTGGAGAGGCGCAGGTGGGCAAAGGGTTCGAGGATCGATGTCCATTGCGAGGCGGCGTTTTCTTTGCTGCGGCTGGCGTTGGAGTCGAATTCCTGACGAAAATTGACGCCAGCGGTAAGTTGGCGTCCCGCGCCCCAAACTGGAGAAGCAAGCATCAGGCAGAGGCCGCTGGCAGCGAGGCAAGCAAGAAAAAACGCCTTGGTCATGGTGATGTCTCTTGGCTGCATGGGGAGAGTGTAAAGGTCAGGGAACAACGATGGTGTCGCCGGGAGAGACCACGATGTTCTGTCCCAGGCCAGTGCCCTTGATCACTGCGTCGTAGTTGAACGGCAAGAGCCTTTCTTGCTCGCCGATCCGGCGGACGATGACGATCCGGTCTTTTTTGGCCCATTCCTGGAAGCCGCCGGCGCGGGCCAGGGCCTGAAGCACGGTGACCGGATAGTCGATGGAAAACTCTCCCGGCTGGTTGACCATGCCGATGACGTAATAGCGCCGGCTTGCGCTTTCCATCAAAATTACTGACACTGCTGGCTCGGTGATGTACTTGCCGAGCCGTTCACCCACTGCTGCGGCCACCTCCTCCGGGCTCCGGCCAGCCGCCTGGATATCGCCCAGCAGTGGCAGGGAGATCCGGCCATCCAGCCGCACCTTGACCTGGCGGGAGAGTTCGGGCTCTTTCCAAACTTGGACTTCGATCACGTCGCCAAGTCCGATACGGTAGGGTTCTGGCGGCCCGGCCGCCGCCGTTTTCTGCGGCAGCCCGGCGCATGTCAGCAGCACGGCCAAAAGGGTAAGGAAGGGAAGTTTCATGGTCCTTAATGGCTGTCGAGGTGTTTTGGCGCGCAGTAGGGGAGCGCCATCCCCTGCTGGCACGATAAAGAAAACGGGGACCCGTCCGCGGGCTAACTTTCGTATCGTGCGATGCAAAGGCGGGGCCAGGGAATCTCTCCTTGCGCTGGGAAGAAGCTTGTGACGGCTCCCTTGGATTTGGTATGATGCCCATGCGGCGGGGGCGCCGTGTTTACAATAACAGGGTCGAAGAACGCCCCTATTGTACGCGAGGATCGTGCCATGATGCAAAGAAATTTTTTGGGAAACCTGGCCCTCTTCCTAGGTCTGCTGGCCATTCTTGGAATGGGAATGCTGGCCGGCTGCGCCAGTCCTGAGGAAAAAAGGCAGGCCTATTACCAAAAGGGGGTGGAGTACGCGGAAAAGGGAAAAGTGAAGGCCGCGATCCTTGAATTCAAAAACGCTATCCAGATCGATCCCAAGTACGCTGACGCCCGCTACCAGTTGGGCCTTGTGTATCTGAAGATTGGCGAGCTGGGAAATGCGCTCAAGGAACTTCGCCGCGCGGTGACCTTGGCGCCGGAAAACAGCGACGCCCGCTTGAAACTGGCAGAGCTGTACTTTATGGCCCGTAAATTCGACGACTGCCGGGCCCAGGTGGACAAACTCCTGGAGCAGCGGCCAGACAATACCGCGGCTCTGGCCTTGGCCGCAAGCCTCGCCCTGTTGGATAAAGACCTGGCAAAGGCGAAGGCGCTGATCGACAAGGCGATCGAGGCGGAGCCAGAGACGGCGCGGTTGTACTTGACCCGCTCCCAGATTGCCTTGAGCGCAAACGATCCCGACCGGGCCGAAGCCGACCTGCGCAAGGCCCTGGAGTTGGCGCCCAAGGAGATGCGGTTCCACCGGGCCCTGGTGGCCTTCTATCTGCGCACCGGAGAAACAGAGGCGGCGGAGCGGCAGCTCAAGGCCATGATCGAGGCCTTTCCTTCCGAGCCTGGCCCACATTTTGAGCTGGCCGGTTTTTACCGGCGGACCGGTCGCCCGGCCGAGGCCGAGCAGGCCATGTTGGCCGGCGTGGCCGTGGCGCCGGATAAAGTCTCGTCCTATCTGGCCCTGGCCTCTTTTTACCGGGACATGCGGCGGCCCGACGATGCGATTACCGCTTTGCGCCAGGCAATGGAAAAAAGCGATGATCCCGCCAAGGTCCAGGCCATGCTCGCTGACTATCTGTTCGAGCTTCAGCGGTTTGACGAGGCGAAAAAGGAGATGGAGGCCGTTCTTGCGGCCAATGCAAAGCAGCCGCTGGCGAATCTGGTCAAGGCCAAGTTTTTGATGCGGGATGGCAAGGCCAGCGAGGCGCTGACAATCCTTTCCCAGCTCGTGGCCGATCAGCCCAGGTGGGGAGAAGCCCATTTGCAAAAGGCCCTGGCGCATCTCGCCCTTGGGGATACCGAACTGTCGTACAAAGAGGCCCAGGCCGCGGTCAAGGACGATCCCCGCAACAGCAAGGCCCGCACCCTTCTTGCCCAGCATCTCCTTATGAAGCGGGATTTCGAGGCCGCAAAAAAAGAAGCGGTCGCCGCCTTGCGTCTGCAGCCCAACAACTTCCGGGCTGCGGTGATCGCCGGCAAGGCCATGCTGCAAAACAAAGAGGTGGACAAGGCCCTGGAGCTCTTTTCCAAAATGGCCGACGCCCTGCCGGACAACCTTGAGGTCGTGCATTACAAGGGCGTGGCCCTGCTGGCCAAAGGGCGGCCCAAGGAGGCCCGGCCGCTGTTTGCCCGCATTCTGGCCGAGCGGCCCGAGTTCTTCCCCGCCCTGGCCGTGCTCGTCTCCCTTGACCTTCAGGAGGGCAGGATGGGGGCCGCCGTCGAGCGGGTGCGGCGGCAAATTCAAGCAGCGCCCAACGTGGCGGCCTTTCGTCAGGCTCTCGGCTCGCTCCTTGCCCGGCAAGGCCAGTACGAGGAGGCCCTGGCCGCCTTTCGCAAGGCCCAGGAACTCGATCCCACCAACCCCCGTTATTACGTGGCCATCGCCGGCCTGTTGCACAAGTTGGGCCGGTTGGAAGAGGCCATTGCCGAGTACCAGCGGCTGACCGAAACACGACCAGAATTTGTCGGGGGCTGGATGGGGCTCGGCACCCTCTACGACCGGCAGGGCAACACCCAAGAGGCGGCCAAGGCGTACCGGGCGGCCCTTGAACGGGACCCCAAGTTTGCGCCAGCGGCCAACAACCTGGCGTGGATCCTGGCGGGCGAGGAGCAGCCCGACCTGGGCGAGGCCCTGCAGCTCGCCCTGGTGGCCAAGGAAGGACGGCCCGAAGATCCACATATCGCCGATACCCTGGGGTGGATCCACTATCTGCGCGGGGCCTACGATCTTGCGCTGGCCCAGTTTACCTTTGCCACGGACAAGGTGCCGGACAATCCCACCATTCGCTATCACTTGGCCCTGGTCCTGGAAAAACTGGGGCGCACGGCCGAGGCCAGGGCTGAGCTGGAACGTTGCCTCGCCTCAAAAGAAGAGTTTCCGGAGCGACAGGAGGCCAAGGCCCTGCTTGCTTCGCTAGGCCAGGGATGAGGACCTGCGTTATTGGCGATATCCACGGCTGTCACCGGGAACTTTGCCTCCTCCTTGATCGTCTGGCCCCCTCCCAGGGGGACCGGTTGGTCTTTCTTGGCGATTTTGTGGATCGCGGGCCACAATCGCGGCAAGTGGTGGAGGAAGTTCTTGGCCTGCAACGGCGTGGGGTGGAGATCGTTCCGCTCATGGGCAACCACGAGGAGGTGCTGCTCGCCTTTCTCGCCGGCCGGGAGCGGGAGTTTTATCTTGCCATTGGCGGCCATCGCACCCTGGCGAGTTACGGGTGTCCCGATCCCTTGGAGTGCGGCGAATGCGCCCGCCGTTTTCCTAAAGAGCACCTCGCCTTTTTCCACGGGTTGTTGCCCTATTGGGAGGATGAGGAGTTCATCTATGTCCACGCCGGGTTGCAGCCCGGCGTCCACTTGAGCCAGCAGTCGCCAGACTGGCTGTACTGGGGCGCGGGCAACCGGTTCCTCGACCGGCCGTTCGACTTTGGCAAGCGGGTGGTCTTTGGCCACAGCGTCCACTCCGCGCCCCTGGTGGAGCCCAACCGGATCGGTCTTGATACGGGCGCAGTGTACGGCGGCCGTCTCACCGCTCTCGTCTTGCCCGCCTTTGAGTTCGTGCATGTAGAGGCCAACAAGTACTGGCCCCCTGCCTGACCTGCCGTATCAGGTCACAGGGCACCCCATCTGCGGCGTCATCGGCACGCTTGCGTAGCTTCCAGTATGCGGCGCGTACCTCTTCCTTGCATCTGGGGCACCCTGTAACCTGATACCCGGTCTGCGAGGCTGCGACTTCGGCGTTCGAAGGGGCACCCCCGTGATCAGTTACGACCTGCCAGCCTTACCTCTTGCCTCTTGCGCGCGGCAGCCGCTTTGCTGCAGGAGCTTCCGCTCGTGCCGTGTGTGAGGCGCAGGCGTGGGCGTCTTTGGTCCGGTCTGCGCGGATCACAAGAGCAGGTTGTTGGCAAAGGTGATGATCGGCAGGATGAGCCGTGGCAGGATGCCGGTATAGAAGAGCACGAGCAAAATGAGAAAGCCAAAGGGTTCCAGCCGGCTGAACTGTTGCGCCTGGCGGGGCGGCAGAAGGCCGGCGAGGATCTTGCTCCCGTCAAGGGGCGGGATTGGCACCAGGTTGAACACCGCCAGCATGATGTTGATCCATACACTGGCCACCAGCATCTTGAGCAGAGGCCAGAGAAAAAAAGTGGGGAGAAGGCCGGCGAGCGGGGCGGCGATGCGGGCGAGCACGGCGCTGACCACTGCCAGGCCGGCGTTGGCCGCCGGCCCGGCCAGAGAGACGTAGAGCATGGTGCGGGCCGGGTTGGTGAAGTAGCGTGGATCCACGGGCACGGGCTTGGCCCAGCCGATTTTCATGATGATAAAGGCGAGCACGCCCCAGGGGTCGAGGTGCTTCAGGGGGTTGAGAGTCAAGCGGCCGAGGCGCTTGGCCGTGGGATCGCCAAAATAGAGGGCCGTATAGCCATGCGCCACTTCGTGCACCGTAAGGGCGAAGAGAAAGGGTGGCGCCAGGATGATGATTTCCTGCAGAAGGTGCTGGATGTTCATGAGCGTTTTGTATCCTTTGCCCGGTTGGCTGTGGGCTGGGAGGCCTGGTCTGATGTGGCCGCGCAGGGGTAATGGCGGCGGAGAAAGGCCTCTTCGTCGGCCCGGCTTTGGACTTCGCCGTTCAGCCGGGCCTCGAGCAGGTGGTTGAGCATGGTCTTGAACTGCGGTCCTGGCTGGTAGCCCAAGGCGATGAGATCCCGGCCGTCGAGGGCGGGACGCACATGCCGCAGGTGGGTGACGTAGAGCGACACCGCCTTCTTGCCCCGTTGTTTGGCGCACAGGGCCATGAGGTAGAGGAGCGTCTCATGGGACAGGCTGCCGAGCAGCCAGTAGATCTCGCTGTTGGTCAGCGTTTCCCGGCTGTCGAGCAAGCGCGCGGTCTTGGCCGCGCCGCCCCGCTCCTGGAGCAAGACCGGCCAGTAGCGCTCCGGCACCTCGAACGTCTTGAGAAAGATAAGCACCTTTTTGCCGGTGATCCCTGAAAAAAGCCCTAAAAGATAGACCAGCCAGGCCCGGCACCGTTCCTCCAGATAGAGGAGTTTGTGCCACGCCAGGGCCCGCTGGCATTCGGCCAGGAGCCGGCTGCGCCGGTCGTCGAGGGTCAGGTCGGGGATGAAGAAGGAAAGCAGGCCGAACTCGTCTAAGCGGGCGAGGGCGGGCAGGGGATTGTCCTGCTCGAGAATGTGGCGTAGTTCGTTGAAAAAGCGGCGACCGGCAAACTTGCCGTAGATTCGCATCTTGACCGCGTTCTTGATCAACTTTTCCGTGTGCTTGCCAATGGTGAAGCCCATCCGTTGCTCCAGGCGCACGGCCCGTAAAATACGGGTGGGGTCTTCGACAAAGCTTAAGTTGTGCAGGATGCGGATCTGCCGATCACGGATGTCGTTTTGGCAGTTGAAATAATCCACCAGTTGGCCGAAGCGCTCCGGGTTGAGGTGGATGGCCATGGCGTTGACCGTGAAGTCGCGACGGTAGAGGTCGAGTTTGAGCGAGCTCAATTCCACGGTGGGCATGGCGGCCGGCGACTCGTAGTACTCGAGCCGCGCGGTGGCCACGTCGATCTTGCGGCCGTCGGGGAGCACCACTACGGCGGTGGCGAACTTTTCGTGCGGCCGCGCCTTGCCCTCAAGCACCCTGGCCAGCTCATGGGCAAAGGCCACCCCGTCGCCCTCGACGACGATATCGATATCGTTGTTCGGCGTGTGGAGCAAAAGATCGCGGACAAAGCCGCCCACGACAAAGGCGCGCATCCCCAGCCGTTTGGCTGTCTCGCCGGCGGTGCGCAGCAGCACCACCGTGTCGCGGTCAAGGGTGTCGGCCATGAGGCCGGCGAGCTGGCGGTGCCGTTCCGCTGCTGGCGCGAGATCGGTACGGTCGAGCAGGTCGCGGGGCAGGTTGGCCGGATCGTTGACCAGGAGGTTGAGCAGGTCGGTGCGGGTGATCACCCCTTTGACCGCGCCATCCTCCACCACGGGGATGAACCGCTGCCGGTGCTCGATGATCAGTTCCTGGATGTCGGCCAGGGTGGCGGTTGGCGGCAGGGTGGCGAAGTCGGTGGTCATGTAGTCGGCCACTGGCTGGCCGCCGAGTCCGTGGTAGATGGCCTTTTCGCATACCCGACGGGAGATGATGCCCAGCAGGCGCTTGCCGTCTTCGAGTACAGGCAGAACGGTGAGGTTGTAACGGGTGAGGGTCTGGTTGGCCGTTTCAATGGTGATATCAGGGCCGACGTAGATCACGGGCGCGGACATGATCTCCCGGGCCACGGGGCGCGGCCTGACGTGTTTGTAGAGCATCTGGAGGAGGCGTTCCTCGGCCTCGATGAGTGTGGCGTCTTTGATCGCGGCCGAGGCGGCCGAGGCGTGGCCGCCGCCGCCGAACTCAGCGGCGATGGCGCCGACGTTGACCTCTGGGATGCGGCTGCGGCCGATGAGGTAGAGCTTGTCGGCCATGCGGGCCAGGGCGAAGAGGCAGTCAAGGTTCTCCATCGTCATGAACCGCCGCACAAGGATGGAAAAGTCGTCCACGTAGCGCGGCGTGGAGATGGTGGTCACCACAATGTCGATTCCCTGGATGGTATAGGTGCGGGCTGCGCGGATCAGCTCGTGCAGAAGCGATACCTGCGCGGTGGACAGCTCCTGGGCGATGAACTGGCCAATGGTCTGGAGGTTGGCCCCGTGCTCCAGGAGCCAGGACATGGCGGCGAGATCCTCTGGCGTCGTGGTGTCAAAGGTGAAGGAGCCGGTATCTTCGTAGATGGCCAGGCCGAACACCGTGGCCTCTTGCGCTGAGATCGGGATATTGCGCTCCCGCAGGATAGCGGTCAGGATGGTGATGGTGGAGCCCACCCGCCGGATCACCTCTTTTTGGCCGGTGAGGTCGCCGGCCGCCTTGGGGTGGTGGTCGTAGATGTGCACCTCAATACCCGGGTTCTCCAGGCAGCGGGCGAGTTTGCCAATCCGGCCAGGCGTCTGGGTGTCCACCAGGATGAGCCGCTGAACCTGCTCGAGGGGGATGTTTTTGAGCCGTTGAAACTCGTAGAGAAAGGCGGTGGACTGGAGGAAGAAGTCCCGCACGCTCCGTTCCTGGGAGCCGGAAAAGACCAGTACCGCCTCGGGATAGAGTTTCTTGGCCGCGATCATCGAGGCCATGCCGTCGAAGTCGGCGTGCTGATGGGTGGTGATGATTTCCATGACCGGCGGCCTATCCCCGGGGATGGAACTGTTTGTGGATCGTTTTGAGCCGCTCGCCCTCTACATGGGTATAGATCTGGGTGGTGGCGATATCGGCGTGGCCGAGCATCTCTTGTACGGCCCGCAGGTCGGCGCCACGGGCCAACAGGTGGGTGGCAAAGGAGTGGCGCAGCACGTGGGGGGAAAGGCGCTTGGCAATACCGGCCCGCAAGGCGCAGTCCCGGATGATCTGCCAGAAGCGGGTGCGGCTCATGGGCCGGCCCCGGCGGGTGACGAACAGGGCCTCGGACCGGCGGTTGCCAAGAAGACGGGCGCGGGCCCCGGCCAGGTATTGGCGTACCGCGTGGCGTGCCTCTTCGCCAAGGGGGACCACCCGTTCTTTGTTTCCCTTGCCCATGACCCGCACAAAACCGCGTTCGAGCTGCACAGCGGTGACCGGTAGGTTGACGAGTTCGCTGACCCGCAGGCCGCAGGCGTACAGGGTTTGGAGCATGGCGCTGTTACGCAGGCCGACCGGATCGCTGGTCGCCGCCGCGGCGAGCAGGCGGTCAACTTCGTCGGGTGAGAGATGGGCGGGCAGGTGCCGGCCCATCTTGGGCTGTTGGAGAAGGGCGGTGGGATCGCGCTCCACCAGTCCCTCGGCCAGGAGAAAACGGAAGAAACTGCGGAGGGCGGAGAGCCTGCGCGCCCGGGAGCGGGGAGAGAGGCCGGCGCGGCGCAGACGTTCGAGGTGGCGGCGGATGTCCTCTGGCTGGACGGCCGTCGCTGCGCCACGGTGCTGGCGGAGAAAAGCGGCGATATCTGCGGCATAGGCGGCGACCGTGCGTTCGGCCAGCCGCCGTTCCACCGTCAGGTACTGGAGGAAAAAGTCGAGATACTCGTTCTGCACACGGGAAGGAGGGGACGCTGGAGGGGGAAAGCTCCCAGCCTACTGCCGCTCCATTCGCATCATGATCTTGCGCAGTTTACGCTGGGACTCCGCCTTTTTACGGCGGCGGCGAACACTTGGCTTTTCGTAATATTCCCGGCGCTTTAGTTCCTTTTTCACGCCGTTGAGCTGGAGCTTCTTTTTGAGCTGCCGGATAGCGTACTCAATGTCACCTTTGACCTCTACTTCGATCATACGACACCGTTTGTTGCTTTTTGAGGTTGTGGCGGGCGCCGTTGTTGGCACGGCGCGCCAAGATCGATCCGTAAACTGTCACTCTATACTATTTTTCTCCGAACTGTCAATGGGGTTTTCGGGAAAAATCTTTCCAGGGTTGAGGATGCCCTTGGAATCCAGGGCGGTTTTCAGCGCCCGCATCACCTCAATGGCCGTGGGCTCGAGTTCGAGAGCGAGAAACGGGGCCTTGGTCATCCCGATGCCGTGCTCGCCCGACAACGTGCCGCCCAGCGCCAAGGCCTTGTCGAACAGCCGTTTTTTGGCCGCTGCCGCGGCCTGCGCTTCTGGGGCAAGGGCGGCGTTGTGCATGATGTTCACGTGGATGTTGCCGTCGCCTGCATGGCCAAAGGTGAAGATCGGCAGAGCGAGTTCCACGGCCAGTTCTTCCACAAAGGCCACCAACTGCGGGATCCGGTTGCGGGGCACCACCACGTCTTCGGAAAGCTTGTCCGGCCGCAGGCTGAAGGCCGCGGGTGAAAGCGCCCGGCGGGCCCGCCACAGCTCCTCGGCCTCAAAGGGGGCGTTGGCCTCCATGACAGCCAATGCGGGAGAGGTGTGGAGAAAATCGACCAGGCGTTTCTGTTCGCGCCTCACCACTTCCTGGCGGCCGTCCAGTTCGATGAGAAGGAGCGCGCCGGCGTCGGCGGGCACGCGGGCAGGGAGTTCGCGCCGCACAAGGCCAATGGCCGTGCGGTCCATGTATTCCAGGGTGCAGGGGGCAAAATCGTTGACCAAGGCCGGCACCAGGGCGGTGGCCGAGGCCACGTCGGGGAACACGGCGAGCACCGTTGCCTTGTCCTCGGGCAGCGGGATGAGGCGCAGAGTGATGCGGGTGACGATCCCCAAGGTTCCTTCCGCGCCCACGAACAGGCGGGTGAGATCGTAGCCCACCACTCCCTTGGCTGTCCGCTCGCCGGTGTGGAGCACGCGGCCGTCGGCGAGGACCACGGTAAGGGCGCGCACGTAGTCCCGGGTGACACCGTATTTGACCGCCGACGGTCCGCCGGCGTTTTCCGCCACATTGCCGCCAATGGTGCAGAAGGCGCTACTGGCGGGATCAGGAGGATAGAAAAGGCCGTGCCTCTGCGCGGCGGTCTTGAGGTCGCCGGTGAGCACGCCTGGCTCGACCACGGCGAGATGGTTTTCCGTATCGATCTCCAGAATCCGGTTGCACCGGCTCATGGCCAAGACCAGGCCGCCGCTCCTTGGCACCGCCCCGCCGGTCATGCCGGTGCCGGCCCCACGCGCCACCACGGGCACAGTATGGCGGTGGGCCAGGGCCATGATCTTGCTCACCTCTTCGGTGGAGGCGGGCAGGAGCACCAGGGCGGGCTGGTGGCAGAGCTTGGAGCCGTCGTGGCCGTAGCACAACCGTTCTTCTTCGCCGGTGAGGCAGTTTTCCTCGCCCACGATGGCGGCGAACTGATCGACGAGTGTGGTGGGGTGCATGGTTTCGCCTTGCCGCTTTACCTTTGCTGGATGAAGGGATATCCTTTTCAAGAAAACGTTTGACCAACGAGGTGTGACGATGCGACGTTTACGGGTGGCGCTCATCGCCGGCGGCCGGTCGGGAGAGCGCGAGGTGTCCTTGGCTGGCGCCCGCGAGGTGGAACAGGCCCTTGATCCGGGGCGTTACGAGGTGCGCCGCTATGATCCAGCCTGCGACCTTGCGCGGCTGGCCGCCGATGCCAGCAGCCTTGACGTGGCGTTCGTGCTCCTCCACGGACCGTTGGGGGAGGACGGCGCCATGCAGGGGTTTCTCGACCTGCTCGGCATTCCCTACCAGGGGGCTGGGGTCCTGGGCAGCGCTGTGGCGATGGACAAAGAGGTGGCCAAGATCCTTTACCGCGAGGCGGGCTTGCAGACGCCGCGGTGGCGGATGGTGAGCGACGCCTCTCCCGCCACCGTGGCGGCATTGGTCGAATCCTTTGGCCTGCCCCTGGTGATCAAGCCCAAAGCCCAGGGATCGAGCCTGGGCATGAGCATCCCCACAAGCGAGAGCGAATGCCGCGCCGGATTGGAGGATGCCCTGGCTCTGGACCGTGAGGTCATGGTCGAGCAGTACGTGGCCGGCCGGGAGATCACCGGCGGCGTGCTTGGCAACCAGGAGCCTGTCGCCCTGCCGTTGGTCGAGATCGTGCCCGGCGAAGAGTTCACCTTTTTCGATTACACGGCCAAGTATACACCAGGCGCCACCCGGGAGATCTGCCCCGCGCCCCTGGACGGGGCGATCTCCCGCCAGGCGCAAGACATCGCCCTTGCCGCCCACCGGGCCCTGCGACTGCGCGGCTACAGCCGTACCGACATGATCGTGGCCGAGGATGGCAAGATCTATGTACTTGAAACCAATACTATTCCGGGTATGACGCCCACCAGTCTCCTGCCCCAGGCCGCTGCTGCTGCGGGGCTCTCCTTTGGCGCCTTGCTCGAGCGGCTGATCGAACTCGCCCTTGAGGAAAGGTAACGGGCCACGAGGGGCCTCTTCGGCTGCCGAGGTCGCAACATCCATCTGGTTGCAGGGCGCCTCAGATGCAGGGAAGCGGCGCGCGCCGCGTACTGGGAGCCACGCAAGTGTGATGCTGCCGCCGCAGATAGCAGCCCGTTGAAAAACGGGCTGTGGGCGGCAAGGAGACGGTCAGGACCGGAAGTAAGGTTTGAGCGCTTCCGGCAGGGCGATGGTGCCGTCTTCCTGCTGGCAGTTCTCCAAAATGGCGGCAAGGGTCCGGCCCACCGCCAGGCCTGAGCCGTTGAGCGTATGGACCAGGCGGCTCTTACCCCCTTTTTGCGGCCGGTAGCGGATGCCGCCGCGCCGGGCTTGGAAATCGCCAAAGTTCGAGCAGGAGGAGATTTCGCGATAGGTGTTCTGCGCTGGCATCCAGACCTCAATATCGTAGGTCTTGCGGGCTGAAAATCCGAGATCGCCGGAACACAACACCACCACCCGATAGGGGAGCTTGAGGAGCTGCAACACCGCTTCGGCGTCGGCCAGCAGGGACTCCAGCTCTGCGTCGGAGGTCTCGGGCGTGGTGAACTTGACCAATTCCACCTTGTCGAACTGGTGTTGGCGGATGAGTCCCCGGGTGTCCTTGCCGTAAGAGCCCGCCTCGGAGCGGAAACAAGGGGTGTAGGCCGCGTACTTGATCGGCAGGTCCTTCTCGGCCAGGGTTTCGTCCCGGTGGAGGTTGGTCACCGGCACTTCGGCGGTGGGGATGAGCCAGAGATCCCACTCGTCGATCTTGAACAGGTCTTCGGCGAACTTGGGGAGTTGGCCGGTGGCGGTCATGGTGGCGGTATTGACCAGAAAAGGAGGCAGAACTTCGGTGTAGCCGTGGCGGGTGGTGTGCAAATCAAGCATAAAGTTGATGAGCGCCCGCTCGAGCCGGGCGGCAAAACCGCGCAGCACGGCGAAACGGGAGCCGGAGAGCTTGGCCGCCCGCTCAAAGTCGAGGATGCCGAGTTGCTCTCCCAATTCGTAGTGGTGGCGGGGGGGGGAAGAAAACGATGGCGGCTCCCCCCAGCGCTTGATCTCCACGTTGTCGTTGTCGTCTTTGCCTTCAGGGACCGAATCGTCGCACAGGTTGGGAACGGCCATGACGATTTCGCGCAGCCGCTCCTCCACGCGGGCGAGTTCGCCGTCGATCACCTTGATCCGTTCGCCCACCTCCCGCATTTCGGCCATGAGCTCGTCGGTGTTTTCCCCGGCCTTTTTGCGGCGGCCGATCTCGGCCGAGGCGGTCTTGCGGCGGTTGCGCAGGGACTCTACTTCGGTGAGGAGGGCGCGGCGGCGCTGGTCGATGGCGGCGAAGTCGTCGAGAGGGCTGGTCGGCAGTCCCCGGAGGCGGGTCTTGGCCTTGACGAGATCGAGGTTTTCCCGAATGAAGCGTAGTTCAAGCATGGTCGTTATCCTTTGCTGCCGTGACGTTGGTTGCCGGTGCGGTTGCAGGGCGAGGGCGGTACGCCCTTCCTACTAGCATGGCCGTTGTCCGAGCGCAAGAGTGGAGGGCGGTTCAGTGGTGAAAAACGACGAATCCCGGCCCAAGGCCGCGGCCCTGTCCTACGAGCCTGGCCGGCACCGGGCGCCGGTGGTGACGGCCAAGGGCTTGGGGCGGGTGGCGGAGATGATCGTCGAGCTTGCCCGCCAGCACGGGGTGCCGGTACACGAGGACGCCGACCTGGTGGAGCTCCTCGTTCGACTCGACCTGCACCGGGAGATCCCTCCCGAGGCGTACGTGGTGGTGGCCGAGATTCTGGCCTTTGTCTATCGCGCCAACGGCGCCTATCCTTCTTCTTCTTCTTCTTCCTCTTCTTGATGAACTCGCAAAAAGTCCTCCCTCCGGCTTAAACCGGGATTCCCGGAGCGGTTTGCGGCGCGGCGCT
>WFOD01000143.1 GCA_015488275.1 Deltaproteobacteria bacterium | reverse complement strand
GTGTACGCGTATCTCGCCTCCCTGGGCTTTCAGCTCGTTGCCGAGGACACCACGAACAAAGGCCGGGTGGACCTGGCCATCCTGCTCCCGGACAAGGTGTACGTGATCGAGTTCAAGGTTGACCAGCCGGGCCGGGCGCTGGAACAGATCAGGGCCCGTGGCTACCACGAGAAGTATCTCGGTCGGGGTAGGGAAGTGTACCTGGTGGGCGTCTCCTTCGACTCCGAAGAGAAGAACATCCTCGAGTTTGCCTGGGAAGTGATGAGTGCTGAGTGATGAGCGACGAGTGCTGAGTGCTGAGGGGGGAGGGGTGAAGGGTGGCGGAGCCTCCACCCGCCAGGTTTCCCTTTACGCCTCTGGTTTCCTGTGGTAAAAGACGGCCTGTCATGCGGGCGGGAGGACTGTTAGTCGCTTGCAACGAATAAGCGCGTCGCTGTGGATTTTGGGCCTCCCTGCCAGGAACTTCTTTGTTGCCTTTCTTATTGAAGTCGCCTTTTGCAAAGCGTGTGAGACCGCCGCAGATGATAGGCCGATCCATACTTCTTCTTTTTTCCCTCCTTTGTTGTATCGTGCTGAACCTTGTGGTCGCCGGCCCTTCCGCCCTGGCCCAGGATGCGCTCCCTGCCTTGACGCCTCATGCCCTTCAGGGGGTGAGCGCGGCGGCGCAAGGGGCGGGTGGCGCGCCGCTTTCGCCATCCCAGATCCAGCAGGCCGTTGAGGGCATGTCAGCGGCGGAGATCCAGCGCTTGACGCGGCAGGTGCGTGGCGCCGCTGGGCCGGGCGAAGAGATGGCTGGCGGCGCGGAAAGCGGGGGCGTTGACCTCCAAGGGGAAAAAGCGGCAACCGAGGGTGGGGCGGCAGCGGCTGACCAGCAACGAAAGACCCAGCGCTACTCCTCCCTCGAGCAGATCTATCGCCGTAATTATGCCAGCCCCCTGGCGCAAGGGCTCACCCAGTTCGGGTACGATTTTTTTCGCGCTGGCTCCACCGTTCCTTCTCGCCTGGCTGTGCCCGACGACACGTATATTCTTGGCCCGGGCGACCGGCTGCGCATCCGCGTGTGGGGTGCCGGCCTTGATGCAGAGTTTACCGGCGCCATCGATAAAAACGGCAATATCAACGTGCCCAAGATTGGCATCGTACCCCTAGCCGGCAGCCGGTTTGGCGATGCGGAAAAGATCATCCGCCGGGAGGCGGAAAAGTACATCCAGGGGATCAACATCCACGTGTCGCTCGCTGAGCTGCGCTCCATCGAGATTTACGTGGTGGGCGAGGTGGCCCGGCCCGGGCTCCATCTGGTGCCGCCTTTTTCCACGGTGCTTGGCGGGTTGGCCAATGCAGGGGGGGTGAAGAAGTCTGGCTCCCTGCGCCGGATCCGCCTTGTGCGCAACCGTAACACGGTGGCGACTCTTGATCTTTACGATCTCCTGTTGCGGGGTGAGCGAAAGAACGACCAGCTGCTCACCGACCGGGACATTATTTTTGTGCCCCCCATCGGTCCCACCGCCGCCGTGGTGGGGGCGGTGGCGCGGCCAGCGATCTATGAACTCACCGGCGGGGAAACGGTTGCCGACCTGATCGAACTTGCCGGCGGCGAGCTGCCCCAGGCATTTGGCCAGCGGGTTTACCTGCGCCGTTTTGCCGACAATCAAGAGTTTATGGTGCGCGATATTGAGGTCGGCCGGGATCCACGGGCCCTGGCCACAGAAAAAGTGGCGAACGGCGATCTGCTGGAGCTCCAGTATCTTGGCGCGGCCTGGCCAAAGGTGGTGCGCCTCGAAGGGCATGTATGGTTCCCAGACGTGTTTGCCTGGCGCCAGGGCCTGCGCCTCTCCGATATCCTCACCGGCCCCGAGTTGTTGCGCCCCAATGCGGTCACCGACTTCGCCTATCTCTACCGCTACGATCCCGCGACCACCCGCTATCTCATGCAGGCCATCCCCTTGCAGCAGGTGTTCGAGCACACCTTTGATCTTGAGCTGGTCCCGCACGACCGCATTCAGGTCCTCTCCCGCGAGGAGGTCGGCATCCAGGAGCCGGTGCGTATTGCTGGCGCGGTGTGGAAGCCTGGAGAGTTTCCCTGGCGGCCAGGGCTGACGGTGGAGGGGGCGCTCGCCTTGGCTGGCGGCCTGCGCTTTGGGGCGGACGCCAGCCGCATTGATCTGAGCCGGCAGACCATCGAGGGCCGGGAGGTCGTCACCACCCATTACCGCATCGATGCGCTTAAGGATAAAGACTTTGCGCTCCAGCCCTACGACTACCTCTTTGTCCGGCAGGTGAAAGACGCCACCAGTTTCAATCAGGTAACCATCGAAGGAGAGGTGCGTTTCCCTGGCGTGTACCGGATCAAGAGCGGCGAGCGGCTGGCCGATCTGATCGAGCGGGCGGGCGGCTTCACCGACGAGGCGTATTTTTATGGCGTGCGCTTTTTCTCTGCTGCCGCGCGAAAGATCCAGCAGCAGAGCCTGGACCGTTTGATCGACGACCTTGAGGTGCGGGCTGAGACCGTGCTCGCCGACCAACTCCAGACCGCCAGCAGCCAGCAGGACACCGCCTCCTTGGCGGCGGCGCAAGGCGCTTTGCGCCGCTTGGTTGCGCGGCTGCGCAAGATCAAGGCGTCTGGCCGGGTG
>WFOD01000142.1 GCA_015488275.1 Deltaproteobacteria bacterium | reverse complement strand
TTCCAGTAGAGGTGGATATCGCCTCGGAGTTCCGCTACCGCACCCTGCTCCTGGACCAAACGACCCTGGTGGTGCCCATCTCCCAATCGGGAGAGACCGCCGACACCCTCGCTGGCCTACGGCTGGCCAAGGATCTGGGCGCGCGGATCATCGCCATCTGCAACGTGGTGGGCTCCACCATCACCCGCGAGGCGCACGGCACCATCTACACCCACGCAGGGCCGGAAATCGGTGTCGCTTCCACCAAGGCGTTCACCAGCCAGCTCACCGCCCTCTTGCTCCTTACCCTCTATCTCGCCCAGACACGGGGCACTATAAAGAAGGAGGCCTGCAAGGCCCTCACCGACCAACTCCTTGACTTACCCCAGCTCCTCGAAAGCGAGCTTCCCCGCCTGGAGGCCCTGACCGAAGAGTTGGCCGAGACCTACATGCATTGCCGCGACTTCCTCTACCTTGGCCGGGGCCACAACTTTCCCATCGCCCTGGAAGGGGCGCTCAAGCTTAAAGAGATCTCGTACATCCATGCCGAGGGGTATGCGGCCGGCGAGCTGAAGCACGGCCCCATCGCCCTCATCGACCGCGACATGCCGGTCCTGGCCCTGACGCCGCCGGACAGTGTCTATCAAAAGGTGATATCCAACGTCGAGGAGGTCAAGGCCCGCCACGGCCGCCTCATCCTGGTGGGCGCCGAGGGCGATCCCAAGCTCAACGAGCTGGCGGAAGCGGTCATCGCCATGCCGCACGTGCACGAGGATCTCCATCCCATTCTCTACGTCCTGCCGCTCCAACTCCTCGCTTACCAGATCGCCAACCGCCTGGGCTGCGATGTGGACCAGCCGCGCAACCTCGCCAAGTCGGTAACCGTAGAATAAATAACCTGTTTGTCGCACTGGGAGCATACAGATGAAGATCCTTGTCACTGGCGGCGCCGGGTTCATTGGCTCCAACGTGGTGGACGCCTATATTGCGGCGGGCCACGAAGTAGTGGTAATGGACAACCTGTTCACCGGCAAGTGGGAGAACCTCCATCCCGCGGCGCGATTCTACCTGATGGACGTGCGCGCCGCCGAGGTGGGCAAGGTCTTTGCGCGGGAACGGTTCGACGTGGTGAACCACCATGCGGCCCAGATGTCGGTGCCCGCTTCGGTGGAGGATCCTGACTTTGACGCTGATGTGAACGTGCGCGGCTTTATCAACCTCTTAGAGGCGAGCAGGGCAACCGGTGTGCGCAAAGTGATCTTCATCTCCTCTGGCGGCGCCGTCTATGGCGAGGCCGAGGAGTATCCAACCAGCGAAACGGCCCCGCTGCGGCCCCTCTCGCCGTATGCCATCACCAAAGCGGTGTCTGAACAGTACCTGGCGTTCTACCAACACCAGTACGGCCTCGACTTTACCGTGCTCCGTTACGCCAACGTGTACGGGCCGCGGCAGATCCCGCACGGCGAGGCGGGCGTGGTCTCCCTCTTCATGGACCGCTTGCTCAACGGCAAGCCGTGCACCATCTATCACTATCCTAGCGAAAAGCGCGGCATGAGCCGTGACTACTGCTATGTTGGCGACGTGGTGCAGGCCAATCTCCTGGCCCTGGAGCGCGGATCAGGCGAAGCGTACAACATCGGCACCGGTGTGGCCACCAAGACCGCCGACCTGTTCGACGTGATCTTCACCGCTGTGCGCCGGATACGGCCCGACACCCCAGAGGCGCTGGGCTCGCCCGGCCGCGGTCCGGCCAGGCCAGGCGATCTTTCCCGGAGTTGTCTGGTGATCGACAAGGCGCGCCGCGAGTTGGGCTTTGAGCCGCGCCACGACCTGGCCGCTGGCATCGCCAAAACCCTGGAGTGGCACTGCGGCCGGTAACAGCCCGTTGAAAAAAAACGGGCTGTGTGCGGCACAGGGACGTGGGGCCGAATTCCGCCGGCTCTTTTTGGGTTTTCCCAGCCGGCTACCGATAGTTGAAAAAGCCTGGGATGGGACGGCTTTTTCGACGGACTGATAAAGCTGGCCAACGAGCAGGCCCACCAAAACAGCACCATCAAACGCAGCAAGGAGAATTGTTTCATGGCCACCGCCCTTGATATCCTGGAGCAGAAAATCGCGGACAAAGAGTTTCTTCTCGGTATCATCGGCCTCGGCTATGTAGGCCTGCCCCTGTCGCTGAGCTTTCTGCGCCGAGGCGTGCGCGTCCTTGGCTTTGACCTGGACCACGACAAGATAGAGATGCTCCACCAGGGAAAATCGTATATCAAACATATTCCGGCCGACGAGCTTTACATCTACGTGCAGCAAAAGCGATTCGCCGCCACCAACGACTTCGCCAAGCTGGCCGAGCCAGACGCCCTGCTCATCTGTGTGCCCACCCCGCTCACCAAGAACCGCGAGCCAGATCTCCAGTACATCAAGGCCACAGCCCAGGCCATCGCCAGGACACTCCGGCCGGGCCAATTGATCACCCTTGAATCCACCACCTATCCTGGAACCACGGTGGAGGTCCTGCAACCGATCCTTGAAGCCGGCGGCCTTGCTGCGGAAACCGATTTCGCCCTCGCCTACTCGCCAGAACGGGAAGATCCGGGCAACCCAAAGTTCGGCACAGCCAATATCCCCAAGGTGGTGGGCGGCGTGGGGCCACGCTCCACCGATCTTGCCGCCGCCCTTTACCGCACCGCTCTGGAACAGGTGGTGCCCGTCTCCTCCACCCAGGCGGCCGAACTCACCAAACTCCTGGAGAATATCTTTCGTTCGGTCAACATCGCCTTGGTCAACGAGCTCAAGGTGCTTTGCCACCGGATGGGAATCGATGTCTTTGAGGTGATCCAGGCGGCCAGCACCAAACCCTTCGGCTACATGCCGTTTTATCCCGGCCCTGGACTCGGCGGCCACTGCATCCCCATTGATCCCTTCTATCTCACCTCCAAGGCGCGGGAGTACGACTTCACCACCCGCTTCATCGAGCTGGCAGGCGAAATCAACACCACCATGCCCTATTACGTGGTGGAGCGGACGATCGAGGCCCTGAACCAGCAGGGGCGCGCCATCAAGGGAGCCAAGGTCCTCCTGCTCGGCGTGGCCTACAAAAAGGACGTGGACGACGCGCGCGAATCTCCCTCCTTCAAACTCATGGAGCTTTTGACGGCCAAAGGGGCCACCGTGCTGTACAACGATCCCCACATTCCCCGGCTACGCCCCACCCGCCGCTACTCCTACACCCACACCAGCACGCCACTCACCAAAGAAACTATCGAAAGCGTTGATTGCGTACTCATTGCCACCGACCACTCGGCCTACGATTACGATTTCATCCGGCGGCACGCGCGTCTCATTGTTGACACCCGTGGGGTGTACCATCGCCTGGCCGACGGCGTGACCATTGTCCAGGCCTGAACCGCGCTTCTCTTCGAAGACCTTTGGGCCCGCATCAAATACGGCCCCAAAGGGGCATCTATTTCCGTTTTTCCGGAAAAACCTGTTGTTCTCTACCCCAAAATCCGCTATAAGCAAACAAGGGAGAAAGGGACGTTGGAGCAGCATGCCCCGCAGGTGAAGCCTGCACCCCTTCCTCGTCACCGGCCGACGGCCCCTTTTCCTTGGCACTCCGCCGAAAACGCTGCTGCCCCCGGCTTGTTCGACGGACTGTAACAGCCCGTTGATGAAAAACGGGCTGTTTGCGGCACATGGACGTGCCGCCGAACTCCGTCGGCTCTTTTTGTGTTTCCCCAGCCGGCAGCCGTGCCGAAGGCTCAAGGGGGGCGGAGCAACCGGGCCGTGCCTAGGGAAAACCCGAAAAGGAGCCAAGGAATTCGAGAGGTTGGCCGAAACTTTGTTTTGGCCAACCGTGGTCGAAAAAGTCAGGGATGACTTTTTCGACGGACTGGCAAGCGCAGCTCTCTCCGGTCGATGTGCAGGCGCTGGAACGCGCCTTGGGTCCCTAGCGGATTAAAGCGCGGCCGGCTGCGCCGCGCACAATCCGTTTTTCCACGGTAGTGTTAGCCCCAAAGCCTCCAGAAGATATGAATCCACACCAAGAACTGCGGAAAACAAAAGATGAACTCGAACGGCTCATTCGCAACCGGGCGGCCTTTTACGAGATCATGTCCGATATGTTCTTTCTCATTCGGGAAGATTACGTCATCGAGGACATGAACAAAAGCGCCATCGATACCTTTGGCGATTGGCGTGGTAAACGCTGTTTCGAGGTCATGCACCACCGCCAGGAACCGTGCACTGGCGTCTGCCCTGTCCTCCTTGCCCGCAAAGGAGAACGGCACAGCGAACTCATCGAAAAGCAGATTGGCGATATTTACGTTGAGTACACCTTTGCTCCCTTTGAGGGCTATCAGGGCGATACCCTGGTTATGGTGTCGATGCGGGATATCACCACCCGCAAGCGACATGAATTCGAGATTACTGAATTCAACACCAATATTGAGCGAGTGCTCGAGCAAAAAATCAAGGACCTGAAAGAGAGCGAGCAGACACGAAACCTATTGGTCCAAGAAATATCAGTTCTAAAAAAAGAACTGAGCCGGATCAAGCGACCAGATGAAATGGTCGGGGAAAGCAAGGCGATCCGTGAGCTGCGCACCATGATCTATCAGGTGGCCGACACCAACGCCACCATCCTCATCACTGGCGAGTCGGGCACGGGCAAGGAGCTGGTGGCTGATCTCGTCCACCGGCACAGCTCTCGCGCCAACCGCACCTATCTCAAGTTCAACTGCGCTGCTGTCTCGGAAAGTCTTTTGGAAAGTGACCTCTTCGGCTACGAAAAAGGCGCGTTCACAGGCGCTGTCTCCTGCCGCAAGGGCAAATTTGAAATCGCGGATGGCGGCACCATTTTTCTCGACGAGATTGGCGATATCAGCCCCAAGATGCAGGCGGCCCTGCTGCGGGTGCTGCAAAACGGCGAGATCATCCGGGTTGGCGGCACCAAGCCCATCAAAGTGGATGTGCGGATCATCGCCGCCACCAACGCCGACCTGACGGCTGCGGTGGAAGAAGGCCGCTTCCGTCGCGACCTCTTTTACCGCCTCAATGTTATTAACCTGCGCCTCCCTCCCTTGCGGGAACGCAAGGAAGACATCATCCCCCTGGCCTCTCATTTTATCCGCAAGTACCGGGCGGCGTTCAAAAAAGAAATCGAGTTCATCCCCAACGAGATCATCGATCTGTTGCTCCAGCACGACTGGCCCGGCAATATCCGCGAACTTGAAAATCTCATCCAACGCGCAGTGCTCATGGCCACCGGCAACACCTTGTCCATGCGCGACCTCGACTTTTCGGTCCAGTCGCTGCCCTCTTCCTCCAGCCAGCAGGACCTCGCGGGCATCACGCCGGCCATGCTGGAACAGCCGATTAAAAAATCTCTCGCCGCCCTGGAAAGCCGAATTATCACAGAAGCGCTCCGGCTGCACAACGGCAACGTGCAAAAGGTCACCCAGGTGCTCCAAATCGGCAAGACCGCTCTCTATGCGAAAATGAAACGCTACGGTATCTCGGCGCGGGACATGAAGCAATAGCAGCCCGTTGCAAAACGGGCTGTGTGCGGCGCAAGAAGGCGCCGCCGACTTCCTTGGCTCTTTTTGTGTTTCCCCAGCCCGCCGCCGCGAGGTTGGCCGAAGCTTGCGTTTTGGAACCGTGGTCAAAAAAAAAAGCCAGGGATGGCTTTTTTGACGGACTGACAGAACAACGGCCGGCAAAGAGGTGCGAGGCCCCAAACGGCAAAACGCGAACAGGCCTGTGGAGAAACGGCGCGGCCCCCATTCGCGCAAGGGGAAGAAGGCGGTATGGAATTTGCTGAACAAAGTGTACGCTTGCTCCTACAAACCGCCAACCCCTCAGCCATTCCAACCTGTTTGATGCGGCAAGGCAAAAACGGCGGCACATAGGACGATGCACGAAATACCCGAGCAACCGGACATGCAAACGGGCTGGCGGGTTGTCAGTCCAAGGCCCGATTTTTTTCCACCCACATGAAACAACACTGTCCTTACTTCCAGCCGATGCATGAGGGCGCCTGCACCATGACCAAGGGCGGGCTCTACATCCCCTTGCCGGAGCATATCGAAGAGTTCTGCAAAAAGCCCCGTTTTGATGAATGCCAGCAGTATCTTCGCGGACGCCAACTCCTCCGCCAGCCCGCCCAGGAAATCACCGCCACACCCGATAGCCGCCGTCATTTCCCCCGCCGTCGCAACCACTTACCCGTGGTCCTCTCCCACTGTGACGCGCAAGGCAAACCCGAAGACATCATCGACAGGAGCGCCATTACCATTGATCTCAGTCTCGGCGGCCTCGGCCTCCAGAGCTCACAAGAGCTTCCCGCTGCCAAGGTCCTCCACTTCCAGCTCTTGTCGCCCCAGCACCAAAAGCGGTTTTCCGGTATGGGCGAGGTGCGCTGGAGCTTCCGCGACCAGCAAAGCGGCCGCTACCGGGCTGGGCTCTCTTTTGTTGGCAACACCATTTCCCAAGAACTCAGGCAGCATTTTGACCTCTAAGCTGTTTCCGGCTTCACGAATCCACTTTTACGGAATTTTCCGCTTGCCGGAATACCAACCGTTGCCCACCAGCCCTGGGCAACAAGGGAGATGCCTCCATCACGCCTCTCACAACCTTAACATCGGGGGAAAGCGCATGAAACACTCACAACTCATCCTCTGGGGCACCGCCATCTGCATCGCCATAGCATCTCCAGCATGGAGTGGAAAGTCTTCGGCAGAACTTGGGAAAAAACTCTTCGACGACCCAACGTTTGCCGGCTCAACAAACGAATACAGTTGCAAGAGCTGCCATGAAAACGGCAAGAACCTTAAAAACATCGGCAACCGGAAAAACTTGGCCAAAATTATCAATCGCTGCATCACCGGACCTCTTGGAGGCACCAAAATCGACGGCCGGTCCGTGCAAATGCGTTCTTTAAAGCTTTATCTCCAGTCGCTCTCCCAGGAGTGATCTTCTTTCCTTCATGCCCGAACTGCCGGAAGTGGAAGTCATCCGCCAGGGGCTGCATCCCCTTGTCATAGACCGGCGAATCTGCGACCTGCGGTTCTCCAACAAACGCCTCCGGCTGCCGGTACCACGCGCCGCCATGCGGCGATGGCTCGTAGGGCAGCGTATTACGGCGACCGGCCGCCGGGGCAAATACCTGCTCTTCTTTTGCGCCAACCAGGCCGTGCTGGTGGCGCATCTCGGCATGACCGGCCGACTGGTCGTATGTCCTGCGGCCGATCGCCGTTACCAACACGAGCACTGCCGCATCGCTCTCGACAACGGCTCGACGCTCCGCTTTGTCGATGCTCGGCGTTTCGGCTCCTTGCGTCTCGTGCCGCCAGGAGAAGAGTGGCAGCGCCTGTTTCTCTGCCTTGGTCCAGAACCCTTGGCGCCAGAGTTCTCTGCCGCAGAGCTCAAAGTGCGCGCCGGCCAGCGGCGCCAACCGATCAAAACCGTTCTCATGGACGGCAAGGTGGTGGCCGGCATTGGCAACATCTACGCCTGCGAGATTTTGCACGCCGCTGGCCTCTCCCCTTTCCGTCCGGCCTGTCAGCTCACGGACGGCGAGTGGCGCGCCCTGGCCTGTCATACCCAACAAGTCCTCCAGGCGGCCATTGACCAAGGCGGTACCACCATAGCCGACTTTGCCGATCACAGCGGCCGACCGGGATACTTCCAGCTCTCCCTATCGGTCTACGGCCGCGCCGATGCTCCCTGCCCGCGTTGCCAGCATCCTGTCCGCCGTACCGTCCTGGCTGGCCGCGCCACCTATTTCTGCCCCTCTTGCCAGCCCTAGCCACATGAGCCGTTCCGCCGCTTGCCAGGCTATTGCAAATTCACCGGCTGCATGGTACTTCTCGCCCCAAGGACGCGCCAGTAGCTCAGCTGGATAGAGCAGCGGACTTCTAATCCGCAGGCCGGGGGTTCGAATCCTCCCTGGCGCGCCAATGCTTCTATCAGGCCGTCGAAAAAGCCATCCCTGGCTTTTTCGACCAGGGTTGGCCAAAGCGCAAGCTTCGGCCAACCTCACGAATTCCTTGGCTCCTTTTCGGATATT
>WFOD01000141.1 GCA_015488275.1 Deltaproteobacteria bacterium | reverse complement strand
CCGGGCGGCAACGGGCCGAGCATGGCCTGGCGGTACACAGCGGTGACCGGAAAACCGTAGGGGCAGTCGACGGCGGCGTCGAAAAAAAACGGCCGCAGCTCCTGCTCGATGAGGCAAAAGTCTTGATCCTGCCACCGCATCGCGTCTCCGGCGCGCATTGTCTGAATAACAGTCCGTGGAAAAAGTCATCCCTGACTTTTTCGACCACGGTTGGCCAAAACAAAGTTTCGACCAACCCTTTCGTCATGCCGTGTGGACGCCCGCCAACACCCTAGCACCTTACCGTTCTCCGGCCGGCAATGCAACAGCAGCTTGCCCGGCCAGCGCCGAACAGTTGCCTTTTGCCGCCGGCCGGAATAAGATGGACAAGAGCATCCCTCACGCCCCATAACGAACTTTTTAACGAGGCGTCCCATGACCCATCCGGCCAACGCTCTACTCGCCCGCATCGACAGACTGTTACAGAAAAAGGTCCAGCCGATCTTCACCCGCTACGGCAGGCGGACCGACGCCCTCTTGGCCCCCCTCAAGTGGAAACCGCTGGTGCTGATCATCGGCAACTACTCGTCGGGCAAGTCCACCTTTATCAACGAACTCCTTGGCCGGCCGGTCCAGCGGGTGGGACAGGCCCCCACCGACGACTCCTTCACCATCCTCTGCCGGCCGGACAACGGCGGCGAGGAACGGGACATTCCGGGCAGCGCGGTCATCGCCGACGAAGGGCTGCCCTTTGGCAGCCTGCGCCGGTTCGGAGAAAAGCTGGCCGCCCATCTATGGCTCAAGTATGTGGACGCGCCGATCCTCGAGGAGGTGGCGATCATCGACACACCGGGAATGCTCGACTCGGTGACCGAAAAAGACCGGGGCTACGACTACCTGGGCGTGGTGGGAGAGCTGGCCCGCCTTTCTGATGTCATCATCCTCATGTTCGATCCCCACAAGGCGGGCACGATCAAGGAGACCTACCAGGCGATCCGCTCCACCCTTCCCGGCTCCACGGGCGAGGACCGGGTGTTCTACGTCATGAACCGGATCGACGAGTGCGAAAACACCGCCGACTTCGTGCGCTCCTACGGCGCCCTGTGCTGGAACCTCTCGCAGATGACCGGCCGCAAGGACATCCCCCGCATCTTTCTCACCTATGCCGCCGAACTGGCGACCGAGGAGCAGGACCGCCGCTTTGGGGAATGGCGTCAAGAGCGGGAGGAGCTCAAGGGGGCGGTGGAAGCCGCGCCGCTCATGCGGCTGGACCACGTGTTCGAGGAGATCGACCGCGGCATCAAGGAGATGGGCATGCAACTCGAGGCGTGCGCCGGCCTTCACCGCCGGTTCATGAACACGGTGAAAAAGGTGAGCCAGGCGGGCAGCCTGGCGGCCTTGGCCCTGTTTCTTGGCGGCGATGTCCTGTTGCAAAGGCTCACCGGCTATCCGGGCGAGACCTTGATTCAGGCCCTGATCGACCGCCAGGCGACGATCAAACACCTGGTGGCGCCCCTCGCCGGCGTGGCGATCGTGGCGCTGGCCATGCGGGCGCTGATCAACCGGTTCATCCTGCCGTGGCACATCAAAAAGGCCCTGGCCAACCTCGATGGCCTCGTGTCCCTGGACACCGCCTATCGCCGCGATCTCTGGCGCCGGGTCCGGCCGCTGGTCGAAGAGGTGATCCGCGCCATGCCGAAAAAGGTCGCCTGGTCGAGCCACCGCCGGCCGCGCCGTAAACTGGAAAAATTTCTGGCCAACGACCTGCGCAAGCTCCGCGAGCAGTTCAAAGAAGAAGCGGCCAAGGCCAAGGTCTGGGCCAAGGCCGCGCCCTCCTCTTCCCCGCCCGGCGAGCCTGGCTCGCCAGCGCCGTCGGATGCTCCCCCTGCGCCGCAATCCAGCGAACGCCCGTTACAGGAGGCAACCGCGCCGCCAGCCGCCAGCCAGGAGGCTCCTGTCACCGAACCGCCCACTGGCCAACAAGAAGGCCAGCCTAGAGAAGAGGGCGGTTCGGAAAAGACGGCGGCCGTCGCTGCCGCTTGACAGCACGTGCGACCGCCACCTCACACGTAACTGATCACGGGGCACCCCTCACGTATGCCTGAGTCGCGGCTTTGCAGGCCGGGTGAGGCATACAGCCCGTTGAAAAACGGGCTGTATGCGGCACAGGGA
>WFOD01000140.1 GCA_015488275.1 Deltaproteobacteria bacterium | reverse complement strand
GCGCATAGTAGGCCAGGGGCAGGGCGGCGAGGGTGGTGAGCAGGCCGCCGGCCAGGGCGGCCGCCAGGCTGAAGACCAGGGGCGCGAGGCCAACGGCCCATGCCTGCCGCCATTGCGCGCCCGTTTGGCCGCTTGCAAGTATGGCGAAGAGGGGAGGGCCTATTGCCAAAAGGAGGTAGGGAACGACCGGCCACACCACTGGACGTTTGGCGTGAACAGGCGCTGGTTGCGCCGGAAAGAGGAGGTACGCCCGTCCGGCCATCAACCTGGCCTGGAGGAGGATGAGCGAGAGGGTGACAGCCACCAGCGGCAGGGCGAGCAGGGCGGCCCCGGTCTCGTCGTAGTAGGCGCTTACAGCGATGAAGATCTCCACTGGATACACCTTGAAGCCCAAGAGATCAGGCACCTCGAAATTGGTGAGGGTAAAGACAAAGGCGAGGAGAAAGCCGGCGGCCAGGTTGGGCAGCAAGCCAGGCATGAGGATGCGGAGGAAGACGGCCGCCGGCGGCCGGGCCAGCAGCCCAGCCTCCCGTTCTTCCCGGGGAAACTGGCGTAGCCCGCTTGCCGCAAGGAGCATGACGATGGGGGCGTAGGACAGGGTGAAGATGGCGATGCCCGTGGCCAGGGGCGGGATGGCGTTGTGCGGCAGACCGGCAAGATCAAAAAAACGGGGCCAGAGCATGGCCTGCAGGTAGGGAGGAAAAAAGAAAGGCAGCAGGCAGGCCAGCAGCCAGCCTGGCCGCCAGGCCACGGCAAGGGCCAAGGGGAGGCCGATAAGGGTGGCGCCGCCCGCCGCCGCGCCCGCGACCAGGAGCGATCTGCCGAGAAGCAGAAAACGGCGGCCGTCCAGACCAGGCAGGATGGCGCCGCCTTCTCCCTGGAACGATAACAGGAGGAGCATAACCAAGGGGGCGAGCATGACGGCCAGGATCCCGGCCGACAGGAAGAGAGAGAAGAGATGGCGCCTCATGACCGTTGACGCCGCACCACCACGGTGCCGGCGATCTTGTCGTGCCACCCTTGTTTGTCTTTGTCAAAGGCGATCCACAAAAATCCAAGGCCAAACAGGAAAAAACTCGGCAGGTAGGCCAGCAGGCGGAGAACGGCTTGGCCAGGCCGCAGGCGGCCATGACCGGCGGCCCGGATCTCCAGCCGGCAGAGCATCTTGCCCGGTGTGGCCCCGCGCCAGATCCAAAAGCCGAGATAGTAACCCAACGGCAGGAGGAGTTGGGTGTTTTGAAAGTTGATGCGGAAGACGAAAGGGCTGGCGCCCGTGCGCACCACATCGCTGCCCCACAGCAGATACCCCGCCACGGTGAGCAGCAGCCAGTCCAAGCAAAAAGCTCCGGCCCGAAGCCAAAAACCCGCCGGCTGGGGAGGGGGGCCAGGGGAAGAGGTGGTCGGCTGGGAGTCGCAGTTCATGGGCGGGGTCATGTGTTGCTCGCAGTCCCTCGAAAAGGCCGTCCCGGTCTTTCGGCCACGGTCGGCCGGCGCAGAGCCTGGGCGCTAGGCCGCTAGCGGACAAAGAGGCGCTGGCAGATCTTGGCCGTGGCCTCGAGTTTTGCCGCCACTGCGCCGTAGTCCACGTTCATCGCCTTGATGTTGTCGAGCTGCGGGAAGCGCGGTGGCGGAGCCAGGCCTTTCCGCACCGGAATTTGGGCCGACTCTCCGTTGGCCAATCGTTGCTCCACCTCGCGGGAGAGGAGATAGTCGATCAAGCGTTTGGCCGCCGCCGGATGGGGCGCGCCGTTGATCAGCCCGACGGTATTGGGGATCATCAAGGTGCCCATGCCCGCTTGATCGGGAAAGATCACCCGTACCGGCGCCCCGCGCTCCAGGGCCACGTTGGCGTCGTCCGTGTCGGTGAGGCAGACCGCCGCCTTGCCCGCCACCACCAGATCCCGGGCCACGGCGTTGCCGTCCACGACCTGCACCTCGTTGGCCAGGAGTTTTTTCAGGTAGGTGGTGAACCGTTGGGTCCCCCAACGCAGGTGCAGGGCGGCCATGTGCATGGCCGTGGTGCCAAAGAGCGGATAGGCGATGGCCACCTTGCCCCGCCACTTGGGCTTTGTGAGGTCGAGGATGGAGCGAGGCGCTTCCTCAGCCGAGACCAGGTTGGTGTTGTAGAGGATGATCCGGGCGCGGGCCCCGAAGCCGGCCCAGCGGTGTTTGGGATCCTTGAAAAGGGCGGGGATGTCCGCGGACTGCGGGCTGGAGTAGGGGGCGAAGATGTTTTTTTCCGCCAAGACGATGGAGCGGCTCACCTCTGAGTTCCAGAACACGTCGGCCCGCGGCCGCCGGCGTTCGGCGATCAGCCGGTTGACGAGCCCCACCGTCTTGGTCGCCTCGACATCGAACAGGGGGCGCACCTTGATGCCGGTCTTTCGTTCGAATTGGCGCAGGATCGGCTCGCCAAACACCTGGTCCACCGAGCAGTAGACCACCACTTCTTCTTTGGCCGCCTTGGCGGAGGTGGCAAGGGCGGCGGCCGCCAAGAGGCCGGCGGCGAGCAAGAGCCATAGCAGCCCGTTAAAAAACGGGCTGTGTGCGGCACAGGGAGGTGAGGCCGAATTGTGCTGGCTCTTTTTATGTTTTCCTTGCCGGCTGCCGTGCCCAAGGCCCCAGGGGCGCGGACCGAGCCGGACCGTGCCCAAGGAGTATCCGAAAAGGCGCCAGGGAATTCGTGAGGTTGGCCGGAACTCGGTTCTGGCCGACCGTGGCCGAAAAAGGCAGGAATGTTTTTTTCGACGGGCTGACAGGAGGCGCGTTTTTGTCATCATGGCGTGGCTCCTTGGGAAACGGTCACACTACCGTTGCGCACTGTGGCGGCAACGGGTTTGAGGGTGTCGGCCATGAACTCCCACTGCTCCACGGTCACGGGAGAACGGCCGGGCTTGAGGGCGGTGAAGCGGAGGATCGCCAAGGGAAAGCGCTCTCCCTTGATCCCGCGGGCACCGGCCATGACCACGATGAGCCGGCCCGGCGTTTTGTCGTTGACCACGTGCATGAGGGGGGCGGTGATAGCGCTTTTGTCCATGCGCACAAAGCGCAGGACCGTTGGGTCGTAACGCAGCACCAGCTTGAGGCCGGCCAGGTTGTCGGTCCGGTCCACGGTCACCGGTAGGGACACCGCTTGGCCAGGAGTCGTTTGCAGCGAAGGAAGGCGGACCGCCATCGCCGTTTGTTCCGCGGACGCCGCATACGCCGCAGGGAGCAGCGGCGTGCGCAGGGCGAGGGCGGGCCACAGGAGCAGCAAGCAGGAAAGGACGGCGGAGAGGGGCAGTCGCATGGTTGTGTTGCGGCTAGCCGGAAACCACCACACAAGGACCCGCGCGGCCAATGCCGGGCGGGTCCTTGGCGGGATGGTTGGCGGATGGGGTTTAGAAATGATAGCGCAGGCCGGCCGAGATGGTGGCGTAACGCACCTTCTTGATGCCGCCGATACCCACGGTGCGGGCGGCCTCAAGGTTGAACGACCAGGTGTCGGAGATCGCCACGTCCACCCCGACGCCGATACGGCTGGATATGCCCCATTCGCTGGTGGTGGACGAGGCGCCGGGCACGGTGATGTCTTCGTAGACGTTCATCACCCCGATGCCGGCCACCAGATAAGGCGTCTGCCAGCGGGGACACCTGAGCTTGGAGTTGAATACGAAGTTGATGACTTCGAAATCGTCTTCAATGCCCGGCGTGGCGTCCTCTTCCTCGAACTTTGCGTAGTCGAGCATGAACTCAAACGTGCTGATCGCGTCGAGCCGGCGGCCGTAACGCACCTGCACGGCCGTGGTGTCGTCAAAGTCGAGCGATACCGCGCCGTTGAACTTTTGCAGCGACTCCCGGTTCTGGATGTTCTCGTTGGCGTAGGCGATATCAATGCCCACATAGCTCTGCTTGTCGCCAGCCACGGCGTTGGTGGCCACGCCGATGGCCAGCAGGGCGCTGAGCGCGGTGAAGGACAGCATTTTTTTCATTGTGACTCCCCCTTGGGCTTTTGAGTAGAAAACCGGAACCCCGGCCCCGGCGGCTCTGCCACCGGGAGCCGGGATTGTGTTGTTACTGGTTGGGGTCAGCGCTGCCGCCGCAGCACCAGTACTGCGCCGCCGGCAAGGCCAAGGAACAGGCCGGCGAGCACGAGCGTACCGGTCACCGGGCCAAGGGTCAGCAGCAGGCTGCTGATGCCGACCACGGGCAAGAGGGCCACCCGCACCGCGCCGCGCAGGGTGTCGTGCTCGGCGATGAACCGGGCCGCTGGCGGCGAGTACTCGTAGTACAGCTCGACCAGCTCACGGCCCGTCCTGGTGGTGAGCAGGTACCGGTCGCGGAACTGCCGCAGGGTGGCCACGTGCTTCTCGAACGGCGAGCCGTAGGCCGCGGTGGCGATGAAGCAGCGGGAGTCGGAGCTGGTGTCGGCCAGGGTGGAGGAGGAGGCCACCACCGCCGGGCCGCCCGGATCCACGATCACGCCGTTCGCCGTGCCGTCGTCGTCGCCCGTGGCGCCGTCCTTGAAGTGCAGGGTCACGACGTTGTCCGCGATCTCGGCGCCGAGCCCGGTGGTGGGATCGTACTCGAACTTATACCATTTGCCGGTCTTTTTCGAGAACTTGAGGTAGGTGTTGGGCCGGGCGTCGCTCGGCAGGGTGATCTTCACCTGCGCCGTGCCGTCCGCATCGGGCGCCAGCACGTACTCGTACACCTTCCACTGGAGCCTGGCGGTCTGGTTCGATCCGATATCGTCGGACTGGGAAGCGTCCACCTCGGTATCCACTTCGGGCGCAAAGGCGGCCGCCTTCATCTTGCCCTTGTCCGCCTTGAGCGTCACGCTTACGTCATCGGCAGCCAGTTTGCCGGTGCCGTCGGTGGCCTCGGCGCAGGTGGTGGTGCCGTCGCCGCACTCCACGAGATCGGGCACGCCGTCGCCGTCAGAGTCCTCGGCGATATCAGGGATGCCGTCGCCGTCAGAGTCCGTGGCGTCGGTCATCCTCTTGCTCACCTTGTCAGCGTACGGGGCCACGTCGCAGACATCGCCCACGCCGTCCTTGTCGCTGTCCGCCTGGTCTTCGTTGGCCATGTCGGGACAGTTGTCTTCGTCGTTGGCCACACCGTCGCCGTCCCGGTCGTTATCAGAGGCACAGGCGTCGCCCACGCCGTCGCCGTCAGTGTCGGCCTGGTCGGCGTTTTTCACCGTGGGGCAGTTGTCGCACAGGTCGCCCACGCCGTCGCCGTCCGTGTCTTTCTGCAGCGGGTTGTAGACGGCCTTGCAGTTGTCCTCGTTGTTCATCGACTTGCCCTTGAGGGCCGCGTCGTTGAGGTCAATGGCCGCGCCAATGCAGGTGTCGGCGCCCGCATCTCCAGGATCGCCCAAACCGTCGCCGTCAGTGTCGGTGTACACTTTCTTGGTCTGCCACTTGGAGGTGGTGGAGTCGTCGCAGTCGTCGGCGTTGTCAGCGTAGCCAGCGGGCAGGGCCTTTCCGGAGCACACCTTTTGGGAGGCGCCGGTGCCGTAGCCGTCACCGTCGGCATCGGTGTAGCCGGTGAGGTTCTGCCACTTGCTGGCGTCGTTCTCGTCGCAGTCGCCGTCGGTTGCGTTCCCGTGGCCGTCGCCGTCGATGTCGTCGTCACAGGCGTCGCCCTTGCCGTCCTTGTCCATGTCGGCCTGGTCGGCATTGGCGGCGCTGGGGCAGTTGTCGTTGCAATCGGCCACGTTGTCGTTGTCGCTGTCCGTATCCGGCGTGCCGCAACCACACTCGCCCGGCACCCACTTGGTATCGTCATCCGGGCACTGGTCCGGCCCGCAATCTTCCTCGGTGACCTTGCCGTCGCCGTTGTTGTCCTGGTCCGGCGCGCCGCAGCCGCACACCCCTTCGCTGGTGTCTTTGTTGGGATCGTTGGGGCAGACGTCGTTGGCGTCCACTGTGCCGTCGCTGTCTGAATCGTCGCAGACATCGCCCTTGCCGTCGCCGTCGGAGTCCTTTTGATCCGCATTGGCCACGTTCGGGCAGTTGTCCGTGTTGTCGCTCACATAAGTGGTGTCCGTGATCGAGCCGCAGAACTCTTTCGTGTCGTTGGGATCACCCTTGCCGTCACCGTCGCCGTCCTTGTAGCCGGTCACGCCCTGGTTCTTGTTGGCGTCGCTGTCGTCGCAGTCGTTGGCGTTGTCAGCGTAGCCGGAGGGCAGGGAGGCACCCGAGCAGACGGTCTGGGCGCTGCCGGTGCCGTAGCCGTCGCCGTCGGCATCGGTGTAGCCGGTGAGGTTCTGCCACTTGCTGGCGTCGGTCTCGTCGCAGTCGCCGTCGGTTGCGTTCCCGTGGCCGTCGCCGTCGATGTCGTCGTCAAGGTTGTCCGGCGTGCCGTCGCCGTCGGTGTCCGGGCTGGTGGCGAAGGCGAGATTCGTATCCGTGGTAAAGAATTGGGAGGCGTTGGCATCGAGAGTGGTAGAGGTCGAGCCCATCTCGTAACCGCTCTGTCCCTTGGTGCCGCTCTCCACGGTAACGGTGATCTTGTCGCCTTCCGCCCATTGAGCCGTGAAGTTGGCCATGACGATGGTGATCAGTCCATTCGTCTCATCGTAGGAGATGATGCCGTCCGGATCCGTACCACTGCTATAGGTTGCGGTCTGGCTGTTGGCGTCGGTCACCTTGATGGTGATAGATGCTTTGGCGGGATAGGTACCGTCGGATTTTTTCACCTGCGCGATAACGTTTTTCGGTGAGTTGACGGCCAGGGCCACCTGCGGTATGGCGAGCAGGCAGCCGATCAGGAGGATGAGCATCCCTCTGATACGGGCATGAAATGGTTGCATATCCTGTCTCCTTTTTCTGAAATTCAACGAACGAAAAGGCCTCTCCTCTTTCTCTCCGCGCGCTTACGGAGTGTACGTTCCGCCAGCGCTTATCTCAATGAAATATCCCTCGCTTTGATGGTTGAGGGTAAAATCGCCAGTGGTGATGCCGCCGCCAAGGTTGGCGTACGGCGTGGCAAAGCGCTGATTCGCCCCATCCCAGCCAAAGATCTGGGAAACCGTAGCCCCGGTCTTGCCGGCGACTTCAGTATCGAGGTCAGCGGCCTTGGCCACGGTGGAGCTTTTGCTCATCGGCACGGCGATGAGGTTCAGCCCCTTCGCCAGGGTGAGGCTCGTATAGTCTGTGCCCTTGAGGTCGAGGGATCCTGAGCCTGAGGTTTCCACAAAGTAGGCGTTGCCGGCGACCAGATCGAAATCACCAGTGGTGATGCCGCCACCCAGGTTGGCGTACGGGGTGGAGAACCGTTGGTTCGTCGCATCCCAACCAAAGATCTGGGAGACGGTCACGCCGGAGTTTGCTGCCACAATGGCGGCGTCGAGTTCCGACGCTTTGGCAATACCGGTGCCGGTGAGGGGAAAGGGCACCAGGTTGAGCCCCTTGACATAGGAGTGGGTGATGGTGACGCCGCTTTGCGTGACCGTGATCGTGCCGCTGGTCAGGGTCTGGGTGGTATCGGTGCTCAAGGCCGCCTGCAACACGCAGGTGCCAGGATTAAGAGCGGTCAAGGTCACCGACGTGGTGTTGGTGGTGGTGCCGGAGAGCTGGCAGACGTCATCGCCTGAGGTCTCCGGTGTCTCGTTCGTGATCGACCAGTCGTACCCGGCAGAGGAACCCTCGATGGAGAACGTCTGCGTAGTGGTCGTTGATAGATCGATGGTCACCGTGTTGGGCGAGATCGACACAGAGGGGAGCAAGGTGAACGAGGCCGTGGCCGGCGAGGCGTTGACGTTGCCGGCCTGGTCCTCGAACCAGGCGTACAGCGTGCGGCTGCCAGTGGTGGTGTCGGTCAGGTCGTAGGTCACCGTGTTGGAGTCCGGCACCGTGGTCGTGGAACTCGGCTTGCTGGGCGTCTCGGCGAGGTAGAAATTCACCATGTCGCCCGGTCCGGCCACCTTGACGTTCAGGCGGGTCTCCCGGGTCTCGCTGATCGTCTGGCCATCGGCGTCCACCACCGTGATGGTGCCGTCCACCACGTTGTCGATGTTGAACGGCCCAAGGGCCGCGTCATCGCTGTAATGTTCCACCAGGCTGCTGTCGAGATACTGGGTCTTGACGTGCAGGTACCATAGGTCGGCGTAATCGTCGTCGGCAAAGTTGGATGCCTCAAGGGTGACCGTGGCCTGGTCGTTGGAGAGAGCGGTGGCGCTGATAAAGCCGCCCAGCGAGCCGAACGACGACGCCTTATCCTCGTTGAGGTCGGTATCGCTCATCGTGGCCGCCGACCGGCTCCAGAAGTAGACAAAACCGGTGAAGGTGTCGGTGCCGGTATCCGGCTTTTTGAGCACTACGTTGAGGTCGTCGGTCAACTTGGTCGCCGTGTTGGTCGGGATGTCGGGAGTGTACTCGCTCACTTCATAGGTGGCGAGCGCGGGTGCGGCGGCGGCCAGCAGGGCGGCCATGCCCCAAAGGAGGGACGTACGCGGAAACTGCTTGGATTTTTTCATGCCTGATATCTCCTTCCTCGCTTTCTCGGTGCGGTGTGCAAAGCGGAAAGGAGCGGCCGGGCCGCCACGGCCCGGCCGCTCCTGTTGTGGTTACTGCTTCGGCAGGGTGATGTCCACGCCGGTAGTGCCCGCCGCAACCGTGTCGGCGGTCGTGCTATCGGTCTTGCCGTCGTACCAGGTGGCCGTGTTGCCCGCCGCAGCGGCGACCACCTTGTAGTTGCCGGCGGCCAGGCCGCTGAAGGTATAGGGATAGGCGCCCGTATCGTCCTTCTCGGTCAGCACCTTGTGGTCCACATAGGCGCCGGCCGAGGTGAAGAGCACCACGTACACCTTGTCGGCGGCCGCTCCCAGCGTGATCTTGCCCGAGATCTCGCTGCCGCACTCGATCTGTACGTCCTTGGTCACGTCGCCGGCCGTGCCGTCAATGCCGGTGATCTTGGTGACCGGCAAGGTGGCGCCCGGAATGACGATGAGGTTGTAGCCCGTTGCCTGTGGCAGGTTCGGGAAGGTGTAGGCGCCCTGGTCGTCGGTCTTGGTGACCGCGAAGAAGTTCTGGCCGTTGCCAAGGTCACGGGAGACGATCACCCGCACTTCGGCGAGGGCGGAGCCGTCGCACGCCTTGGTCACCTTGCCGCTCAAGGCGAAGAAGGCCGAAAGCGGCGTCAGGCTGATGTCGGCCTGCGTGCCACTGGTCGCCGGCTGGACGAACGGGGTGTGGATCTTGCGCTCATACCCCTTCTTGTTGGCGATGAGCAGGTAGTTGGTGGAGGCGCTCAGGCCGTGGATGGCGTAGCTGCCGTCCGAGCCGGAACGGGCGAAGCGCGGTTTCTCGCTGCTGGTGTTGAGCGGCACCGCGGTCACCATCGCGCCTTCCAGGGTCTTGGTGCTGTCGTTGGCGTCAGTCACCGTGCCGTAGATCCACGCGCCCTTGGAGAGGGTGATGTCCTTGGTGGTGTCGGCGTTGATGTTCAGGTGCGGCTCCAAGGCGTCGTCGTAGTCCGGATGATGGACGTTCAGCCCGTAGACGCCGCTGGGGATGTCCTTGATCTCGTAAGAGCCGTCGCTCTTGGAGAAGTACATCCGGCCGCCCACCAGCTTGCCGGTGGTCTCGTCCACCAGGAAGATCATGGCCCCGGCAACGTTGTTGCCGTCCGTATCCGTGATCGTGCCCGACAGGGTGTAGCCGGTATCGATGACAAAGTCAGCGGTCGCGTCGCTGTTCGTAATGGACACGTCTTGCTGCTGCGGCGGGAAGCCCCTCTGCAGCGGATCCATCACCACCTCGTACTCGCCGGCGCACAGGCCGCCGATGGAGTAGGAGCCGTCCACATCGGTGAACGCCTTGCCGCGGCCCTTGGCGCCTACCGCCGCCACCAGGGCGCCGGCCACCGCTGGGCCGTCGCTCCGCTCAAAGGTCACCTTGCCCTTGATGGCGTAGTTGCACTCGATCACCGTGATGTCGATGCCGGTCTTGTCCTCGCCGTTGGCCACGGTGACCGTGGTCGCGTCGCCCACCTTCTGCGTGGTGCCGGCCGTGCTGTAGAAGTAGGTCTTGTTGTCCACCGTGGCGAAGACTTGGAAAGAGCCTGGCGGCACGGTGAGCTTGTAGCTGCCGTCAGCAGCGGTGGTTCCCATGACCGCGGCGAACGAGGTCGGGTCAAAGGCGTAGACCGGGATGTCGGCCAAGGCGGAGCCGTTCTTTGTCACCGTGCCGGCGATGGAGGCCGCCTGGGCGGTGGCGAAGTTGAAATCGATGTTGGCAAGATCCGCCGCCGCAATGGTCTGCTTGTCCGCGGCCGTGATGTCCTGCTTGCCGTCAAAGTACTGGACCGGCTTGTCCTTCACCGCCGCGGCGACGATCCAGTCGTCGGCCGGCAGGGCGTTGTGGATGGTGTAGGCGTAGGTGCCGTCGTTGTTGTCCGTGATGTCGGCGGCCCCGCTCTTGAGCAGGAGACGGGCGCTCCGCGAGCCAGCGGTGACCTGGATGTCGGTCTGCGGCGACATTCCGGCGGTGAGGCCGGAGATCGTGCCCGAAATCGTGTACAGGGTGAGGTCCCACTCAGAGGCTGTATCGCCGGCCGTCACCGTGGTGGACTGGTTGCCGTAGATCGCCTTGTACGAGTAGGTGCCGTTTGGATCGAGCGGCCGGGTCTCCCAGTAGCCGTTTTCGTCGGTGGGGAAGACGCCGATCACCTTGCCGGTGGCGGTGTCCGTGACCTCGATCTTGAGGCCGGGCAGAGGCTTGCCCGTGGACTTCAAGACCACGGTGCCGTGGAACCTGGTCGCGGTCTTGAGCGCCACGTCGTGGGCCACGTCGGCGCTTTTCACCGCCACGTCCTGCATGTCCATGAAATAGGCGGGATCGGCAGGCCGGACCTCGATCTGGTAGTCGCCCTCGGCCACGGTAAAGGCGTACTGGCCGTTCTTCACTATGGTCTTCGCCTTCAAGGCGGCGTAGGTGCCGAATTTTTCGTACAGGAGCACCGAAGAACCGTCGGCGTTCTCGCCGTCCTTGTCGCCTCCCTGATAAGTCACTGTGCCCGCAATCTTGTACTGGGTCCCCTGAACGGTGGCGGAACCATCTGCGAGTTGGGCGAAGATCGGGTCGGTGGGGTAGTTGCCGTTGGCGTCCGGCTGGCTGGCCGGCAAGCCGACCAGGGGTTCGAGGAGGGTGGGGGTGGCGTAGCCGGCGGCCGCGTTTTCGATAATGGTGCGCACCAGCCGCACAGGATAGGTGCCGTTGCCGCCTTTGATCTTGAACTGGACGTTGAACACCGTGCCGTTGTCAACGCCTTGCGCCGAGGCGGCGGCCACCAGGAGCTTGCCAAGGGGAGCGCCGCTGTCGTCCTTGACGTCGTTGGCCTGGAAGAAGAGGGTCGAGCCGATGGTGGCGGCGTCGCACTGGTCGTAGGCGCCGGTATCGGCGTTTTTACAGTTGGAGCCGTCGCTCACCTTGGTGGTCGCCTGGCTGATGCCGGCGAACTCAAGGATCCCTGGGTCGTAAAGCAGGGTAAAGGCGAGGCCGCCGACCTTGGTGGTGGCGTCTCCCGAAATGGAAACCGGCAGCGTTATCGTGTCGCCCACCCCGCCGGTGGCCGTGCCCACGGCCAGGGTTTTGGTGACCGTGGAAAGGAGCTGGGCCGCCGCCGTTCCCGTGCCGATCACCAGGGCGATGGCAATAAGAAAAAAAGAACGGATGGTTCGTTGCATGGGGGTCCTCCTGAATGCAGGGGCTGCATTCGCTGTTGATGTCCGCTGTGGGAGCATCATCCTACCGGGTGGCCTGCGCGCTTTCCGCCAGCGACCGCAGGCGCTTGAAAGATTCCAGCTTGTTGATCTGCGTTTTTTTGAGTTCCTCGAGCTTCTCCACTTGCGCGGCCAGGGCCATGGCCAGGGCCTGGCGTTCTTCCGGGTCGGTGGCCGCTGCCAAGCGCCGTTCGATGACCAACTGCTCTTCAAAGAGCTTTTGTTGCTCCCGGGCAAAGTCTTGGCGCATGGCGGCGGTCACCGGATCTTCTTGCTGCTCGGTCTTCCCCCCAGGAGAAGCGGCCGGCGTCAGCTCCGCCACCGGTTCCGGCGCCGCCCTCCGTGGTGGCGGCCGGG
>WFOD01000139.1 GCA_015488275.1 Deltaproteobacteria bacterium | reverse complement strand
CCGGCGCGCAGGCTCTCGGCCAATTCCTCGATGGCCGCGGCCGTGCGGTCGATGGTTTGCAGGGAGCTTGCCATCTGCTGGCCGGTAACGGCGAGTTGCCAGCGGGCGTCGGTCGTGAGGCCGCCGGCCTGGTCGAGCACGGCGCGCATACTGGTCAAGCTCTCGTCTAGAGCGGTGATCGCCCGGTTGAGGGCGGCGCGGTTTTCAGCCAGTACGGTCTTGACCTCCTGCACCGCATCGTCGGCCGAGGCAAAGGTCGCGCCCGCCGTATCCACGGCCCGTTCCAGGGACTTGATCGCGCTTCGGCTATCGCTGACCAGGGCTTGGATCTGCTCGCTGTCGAGCAGGCGGTTGACCGCGTCAAGGGAGTCGCGCAGTTTGGCGGTGGTGGCCGCCAGACGCATGGCCGCCAGCTCGGTGTTGGCCGTGTCGAGCAGGGTCTTGGCCCGTTCCGCCAGGCCGGCGAGGTCGAGGCGGTTGATCGTGTCCACGATTTCATCTATGCCACGGAAGATCTCGCTGATCTCAGACGGCTTGGAGGCGATGATCGGATAGCGGGAGGGAAAGTCGAGCTTGGGCGAGCGGGCCAGATCCTCTGGGGTGGCCCGGTCCAACTCGATGAACATTGAGCCGGTGATGCCCACCACCTTGAGTTGGGCCACGATGTCTTCCTCCAGATCGATACCCGTGTCGAGGAGCATGACCACCATGATCAGCCGGGCGTCCGGCGCCACCGCGATCTCCTTGACCCGGCCCACGGTGACGCCCCGGTACTTGACCGGCGAGTCGATGGTGAGCCCCTGCACCGATTGATCAAAGTAGGCGGCGTACAGCCGGCCCTCTTCGAAATAGCGGTTCAGGCCCAGCCAGACAAGGGCGACGAGGGCGATGGCCAGGCCGGTCACCATGAAGAGCCCGACATAGAACTGCTGTTTTTTCGAGGTCATGACGCGCTGCTCGGCCTCCGGTTGAAAAAGTTCTGCACCCAGGGATTTTTGTGATGGTCCCGCAGCCAATGGGGATCGCCGCTGGCAATGATGGTGCGGCTGCCCTTGTCGAGCATGATCACCCGCTGGGCGATGGCGAAGATGCTGGCCAGCTCGTGGGTGACGATCACCATTGTCGTGTGGAGCGTTTGGTTGAGGGCGATGATGAGCTCGTCCAGTTCGGCCGAGGTAAGGGGGTCAAGCCCAGCGGACGGCTCATCGAAGAACAGGATGGCCGGATTCAAGGCCAGGGCCCGCGCCAGCCCGGCCCGCTTGCGCATGCCGCCAGAAAGCTCGCCGGGGTAATGGTTTTCAAAACCGGCCAGGCCGACGAGCGATAACTTGATCCGCACCAGGTCCTCAATCTGCGAGCGGGACAGGTCGGTGGCGTTTTCCAGCGGCAGGGCGATGTTCTCCGCCACGGTCATGGAGGAAAAGAGGGCTCCTCCTTGAAACAGCACCCCGATGTTGCGCAGTACGGCCCGGCGGGCGGTGTCGTCCGCGCGGGTGATGTCCACCCCCCGCAGCCGGATCGTGCCGGCCAAGGGGGGCTGGAGGCCGATCAGATGGCGGAGCAGGGTGGATTTGCCACAGCCACTGCCGCCAAGGATCACGAACCGTTCGCCCTCGGCCACGGTGAAGGATACGTCTTGCAGGATCACGGTCTCGCCATAGCCGGCCACCAGGTTGCGGACCTCGATGGCCACGTTGCCGTCAGCGGCGGACGGAGATGCGGGCGCTGCGCCACTCATTCCCATCATTCATTCCCAATAACGCAGGATAACGGCGAAAATCGAGTCGGCGAGCACGATGGCGAAGATCGAGGTCACCACCGCCGAGGTGGTGGCCCTTCCCACGGCGTCCGCGCCGCCGCGCACCTGGAAGCCGCGCAGGCAGCCGATCCAGGCGATGAGCACGGCGAAGACCATGCTCTTGCCCACGCCCCAAAAGACATCGAACAGGTCAAGGGTCGTGATGGTCTGATTGATATAGCCGTACACCGTGAGGTCGAGCATCCCAATGCCCACCAACATGCCGCCGGCTATGGCGAACAGGTCGGAAAACAAGGTCAGCATGGGCACCACCAAAAGGGCGGCGACGATTTTGGGCGTGGTGAGAAAGGAGAGGGGATCAAAGCCCATGACCGTGAGGGCGTCGATCTCTTCGTTGATCCGCATGGTGCCGATCTCGGCGGCAAAGGCGGAACCCGACCGGCCGGCCACCACGATGGCGGTCATCACCGGCCCCAGTTCCCGGGTCATGGCCAGGCCCACGAGAGAGGCGACGTAGATGTTGGCTCCAAACTGCTGGAGCTGCACCGACGACATAAAGGCCATGATCAGGCCGAGCAGAAAGCTGATAAGGCCAACGATGGGCAGGGCCTCCACGCCGGTGCGCTGCATGGTGAGGATGCAGTCGTTCCACCGTAACGACCGCGGCCGCACGAGAAACCGGCCCACGGCGGCCGCCGCGCCGCCCAAGAACTCGAGCATGAAGGCAAGGTCGGTCAAGTGCTCAAGCACGGTGGCGCCGATGGCCACCAGCCATCCTGGGCGCTCCACGGCCTTGGTCGGCTGATGCCGGCGCCGGACCTGCTCCCAGTGGTAGAGCCGCAGCCGGTCGGCCACTGGCGCCGGCACATTGGCCAGGTCAAAGGCGGCGTCTTGCTCCACGGCCAGACGCTCGATGGCCAACAGCACGGTCAGGCCGTAATCGTCGAGATCATCGAGTTCGGCGCAGTCCACCACTATCCGCCGGACACTCTCCTGGCCCTGGAGCAAACGGCGGGTCTCGCGCGCCAGGGAGCCGGCATTGGCCGCAGTGATCCGGCCGGAAAGGCGCACGGTGAGGGTGGCGTCACGAAAAGATTTACGAAGAGTGCCTGAATTTGGTAACATGGCGCGCGGATCACGGTAGCAGGTTTGGCTGGCCTTGGCAACCGCGGGCGCCTCTAGCCCGGCCCCGCGCGCCTCGGCAGGCGAAGGAGCACCCCGGTAACCAGTTGCCTTGCACTATCCTGGTGGCGTCATGGCTCGCACGCTGATCGTTGTCGGTCTTATCCTCGTCGTGCTCGGGCTTGCCTGGCCGTGGCTCGGCAAACTGCCTCTTGGCCGGTTGCCCGGGGATATCGTTATCCGGCGGGAGAATTTCAGTTTCTACTTTCCGCTCGCCTCCTCGCTGGTCGTCAGCATCGTCTTATCCCTGCTGCTCTGGCTTTTCCGGCGCTAGCAGCCCGTTGAAAAACGGGCTGTGTGCGGCACAGGGACGTGCCGCCGAATTGCGCCGGGCTTGAAAAGTCCAAGCAATTCGTGAGGTTGGGCGAAGCTGTGCTTTGCCCAACCGGGGTCGAAAAAGCCAGGGACGGCTTTTTCGACGGACT
>WFOD01000138.1 GCA_015488275.1 Deltaproteobacteria bacterium | reverse complement strand
GCACAGGGACGTGCCGCCGAATTGCGCCGGGCTTGAAAAGTCCAAGCAATTCGTGAGGTTGGGCGAAGCTGTGCTTTGCCCAATCGGCGTCGAAAAAGCCAGGGACGGCTTTTTCGACGGACTGTTAGGTTCCATCCCTTTCCTGCTAGCGGGAGACTTGGCAGATGCATATTCCTCTGCTCACCGACATCGTGGTGATCTTCGGCCTGGCCGTTGCGGTGCAGTTTGTGTTTCTCCGCCTGCGGCTGCCCTCGCTGGTCGGTTTGTTGTTCACCGGCATCCTTGCCGGACCGCACGGCTTGGGGCTGGTGGATGCGGTGCACGAGGTGGAGGTGCTGGCCGAGATCGGCGTGGTGCTCTTGCTCTTCACCATTGGCATCGAGTTTTCCTTCCAAAAGCTCGTCGAGATCCGCCGCGCGGTGTTGGTGGGCGGCTCGCTGCAAGTCGGGCTCACGATCCTGGCGGTCTTCTTGCTCGCCCGCTGGGCAGGGGCCTCTTCCGGCGAGGCTGTGTTCTACGGTTTTCTCGTCTCCCTTTCCAGTACGGCCATCGTCCTTGGCCTGATTCAGCAGCGGGGCGAAGTGGACTCGCCGCACGGCCGGATCACGCTCGGCATGTTGCTGTTCCAGGATGTGATCGTGGTGCCCATGCTGCTGGTCACGCCGCTTTTGGCCGGCGCGGGCCAGGGTGGCGGATGGAAAGAGGTGGCGCTGTTCGCCGGGCGCGGCCTGGGAATAGTCGTGCTGGTGCTGGCCAGCGCCCGTTGGCTCATGCCTTGGATTCTGCACCAGGTGGCCCGGACGCGCAGCAAGGAGCTGTTTTTGCTGTGCGTGGTGGCCGTCTGCCTCACCACCGCCTGGCTGACCGCATCCGCCGGCCTTTCCCTCGCCCTTGGCGCCTTTCTCGCCGGGCTGATCATGGCGGAGTCTGACTACAGCCATGAGGCGCTGGGCAATATTTTGCCCTTTCGCGACGTGTTCACCTGCTTCTTTTTCGTCTCCATCGGCATGTTGCTGGATACCGGTTTCCTTGTCCGCAACCTGGCCGTCATCCTCGCTGGTGTGGCGCTGGTTTTGCTCCTCAAGGCCATGTTGGCCGCCATCGCTGGCTTGGCCGTGGGCCGTCCCCTGCGCACCGTCCTGCTGGCGGCCTTGGCCGTGGGCCAGGTAGGAGAGTTTTCCTTCATCCTCTCCCGCACCGGCATGACCTACGGCCTGTTGGCCGACCACTACCAGTTTTTTCTGGCGGTCGCAGTATTGGGCATGGCGGTCACCCCCTTTGTCATCGCCGCCGCGCCGCGCGTTGCCAGTGGCGTCCTGCGTTTGCCGCTGCCCGCCTGGCTGCGGGGAACGGCCGGACCGCCGGTTGGCGAGGAGGGAGGCGGGGAGCGGCGCGAGCGGCATTTGATCATCATCGGCTTTGGCCTCAACGGCCGGAACTTGGCCCACGCCGCGGCCATGAGCGGCATTCCCTATGTGATCGTCGAGATGTCGCCAGACACGGTGAAACGCGAACGGCAGCGTGGTGAGCCGATCTTCTACGGCGACGCGGTACACGAAGGCGTGCTGCGCCATGCGGGTATCGAGGAGGCCACCGTGGTCGTGGTGGCCATCAACGATCCTGCCGCCACCCGGCGGATCACCGAGAACGCCCGCCGGCTGAATCCCAGGGCCCACATCATCGTCCGCACCCGCTATCTGCAAGAGATGGCGCCGCTGTATGAACTCGGGGCCAACGAAGTGATTCCCGAGGAGTTCGAGACGTCGGTGGAGATCTTCTCTCGCGTGCTGGCCAAGTACCTGGTGCCGCGCCGGCAGATCGACGAGCTGATCGCCAAGCTCCGTTCGGACGGGTACGGCATGTTGCGCCGACTGACGCCAGAGTCTTCGTTCGCCAATCTCGCCCTCCACCTGCCCGACATGGAGGTAAGCGCGGTGCAGGTGGAGGCCGACGCGCCGGCTGCTGGCAAGACCCTGGCCGGGCTGGCCTTGCGCAAGCGGCATGGGGTGACCGTGCTCGCCGTGCGGCGTAACGGCCACGTGCAGACGCCAGAGGTGGATCGTCCCTTTGCCGCCGGCGATACCGTTTATTTGATGGGTCCGGCCAGCCGCCTGACCGAGACGCTCCACCTTTTTACTGGCTAGCGCCGCCGGGTGGATGCTCATAGGCAGCCGCCGCCACCTGAGCAGGCCCGGCGTCGGCGCCGCAGGCGGGATGGATCCCCACCTTGATACACCGCGGCCAGCCCTTCATCGATAAACCCCTCGGTCTCGTACGGGATGACGCCCGCCTTTTGCAGCACTTGCGCTGGTTTTGGGCCGATGCCGCTCACCAAGAGGGCCCGGCAGTCGCGCAGCGTGCTGGCCAGTTGCAACCAGCGCCGCAGACCGCCGCCCGGCGGCGGCGTGGGCCTTTCGGCCGCCAGGCGGTAGCCGCCTTCTGGCGCTTCTTCCCAGATCTGCAAGGAACGGGCTTCGCCCAGATGCTGGTTGATGAGCACCCCTTCCATTGTGGCCACGGCGACAAAGGGACGATCCGCCGGTGCGGGCGGCGGCAGGCTGGCGCAAGCGCTCAGGCAGCCGCGGAACTCTTCGGTGCGGTCGGCGTCGAGCAGGCCCACGGCGTCGGCCCGGCAGCGGGTGCAGTGGCGCATCTGCGGCAGATATTCTTCGGCCACGGCCCGGAGGGAGCTCATGGTCGCCTTGTCCGGCTGGGGAATGCCGGCAAAAGGGGTGTCCTGGTTGGGGAAAAGGGCCATGCAGTTGAAAAGATCCACTCCCAGGTCGCGCATCGTGCGGGCCACTTCCGCCACATGGGAATCGTTGATCCCTGGAATGACGATATAATTGATCTTGACCGTGACGCCATGCTCCTTGAGGCTGCGGATTGCCGCAAGCTGGCGCTCGAGGAGCAGGGTCGCCCCCTGTTCGCCGCGGCGCACCACTTTGTTGTCCCGCACCCAGGCGTAGATTCGCGCGCCGATCTCTGGCCGCACCGCGTTCACCGTGATGGTCACATGGGTCACACCCAGACTGGCCAACTCTTCGATATGGGGCGCGATGGCCATGCCGTTGGAGGCCAGGCAGAGCATCATGCCGGGGAAGCGCTGGCGTACGAGGCGCAAGGTGCTCATGGTTTCCTCGGGATTGGCAAAGGGATCGCCTGGGCCCGCGATGCCGGCCACGGTGATCCGCGGCTCCTTGGCCAATACCCGGTCGAGGTATTCCACGGCCTGTTCAGGGGCGAGCACCGTGCTGGTGACGCCGGGCCTGGACTCGTTTACGCAGTCGTACTTGCGGTTGCAGTAGTTGCAACGGATGTTGCACTGCGGCGCCACTGGCAAGTGGATGCGGCCATACTGGCCCTTGACCGTGGCGTTGAAACAGGGATGGCGTTTGGTGTCGAGTGGCATGGGATTCCTCCGTCACAAGGTCAGGCGGCGGCCGCCTTGGCTTGGTTACGCTGCCGGTTGACAGCAGGGGTGGACTTCACATGTAGCTGTAGCCCACTGGCGAGAGGTTCTGCT
>WFOD01000137.1 GCA_015488275.1 Deltaproteobacteria bacterium | reverse complement strand
GAAGAGGAGTTGTTCCGCACCTATCGGCGGCTGGTCGAGACCATGCGCCCCCTGCCGGTCACGGTTCGCACCTTTGACCTGGGCGGTGACAAGGCGTTTTACGACACGGTGGGCCGCCAGGAAAAGAACCCAGCTCTAGGGCTGCGTGCCATTCGCCTATCGTTGCGCGAGCCCGAGATCTTTGATTGCCAGTTGCGCGCCTTGCTTCGGGCCGCGGTCTACGGGCCCTTGCGGGTGCTTTTTCCCATGCTCACCTCTCCGGGAGAGCTGGTGGCCATCCGGCGGCGGCTGCAGGCGGCCAAGGCGCGCCTTGCCGAGCAGGGGTTTCCTCACCTCCCCACCGTTCCCTTGGGGGTGATGATCGAGGTGCCAAGCGCTGTCTCCCTGGCCGACGTCCTGGCGCGGGAAGTGGATTTTTTCAGTATCGGCACCAACGATCTCATCCAGTACACCTTGGCGGTGGACCGTGGCAACGCCTTGGTGGCCGGCATGTACGATCCCTTGCATCCGTCGGTGCTCCGGATGTTGCAGCAGGTGGTGGACGCCGGGCATGCAGCCGGCATTCCAGTGGCGGTCTGCGGTGAAATGGCGGCCGAGCCGTTTTTGGTGCCCGTGCTTGTCGGCCTGGGGGTTGACGAGTTGAGTGTTGGGCCGCCGGCCGTCCCGCATGTCAAGCGGATGATCCGCGCCAGCCGCGCTTGGCGCACGGCCGATCTTGCGCGGCGTCTGCTGGCTCTGTCCTCTTCCGCGGCGATCCGCCGGGAAGTGGAGGCCTTCATCCGCAGGCATTATCCGTTTGCCGATACCATGTTCTTCGGCGCGCTGGCTGGCCGGCCGCAGATGGCGAAGGGGCGGGAATGATGGCTGGGGACCGTTATCAGGAGCGGGAGGTGATCGAGGCCGTCGCCCGCCTGGCCGGCCGCCCGGCCGGCCAGGGCGAAGTGGGCATTGGCGATGATTGCGCGGTGCTGCCGCCCGGCCGGCCAGGCAGCTCATATCTGGTCACCACCGACACCTTGGTGGAAGGCGTGCACTTTGATCTTGCCTGGCACCCGCCGCGCCTTTTGGGCCGCAAGGCCGCCGCAGTAAACATTAGCGATATCGCGGCGATGGGCGGCAGGTGCACGTACGCCCTTCTCTCTCTCGCCCTCCCCCTCCGGCTCGACCGGGCGTTCGTGGACGCGCTGCTCGCCGGATTCGTCGAACGTCTCACCGCCTTTGCTGCCCGTTTGGTGGGCGGCGATACCGTGGCCTCGCCTGCGGGCCTGGTGCTCACCGTGACCCTGTTTGGCGAGGCCGACGGGCCAGTGTTGCGGTCCACGGCCCGGCCTGGCGACCGTATTCTGGTGGCCGGTGTGCCCGGTCGGGCTGCGGCCGGACTTGAGCTGTGCCGCCAGGGGCTCGCCGGTCTGCCCCAGTTCGCCGCCCTGGTGGCCGCTCACCTCGATCCTGTCCCCCAGGTGGAGCTGGGGCGCGCGCTTGCCGCCAGCGGCCTGGTGCACGCCATGCAAGACCTGTCCGACGGCCTGGCCACGGATCTCGCTCACATCTGCCGGGCGAGCGGCGTGGCGGCAGTAGTGGCGCGCGAGCGACTGCCAAGCGAAGCGGATCTGGAGCAGGCGGCCAGCCGCCTGGGGGGCGATCTCTTGGCGTGGCAGCTTACTGGCGGCGAGGATTTTCTCCTGCTTTGCACCGCAGCGCCGGCCGGGATGGCGAACCTGCGGGCGATTGGCCGGGAGCACGGTGTCGCGCTGTACGACATCGGCTGGCTCGAACAGGGCCAGGGGGTGTGGCTCGAGGAGCAGGGCCGGCGGCGGGAGATCTCCTTTCAGGGGTACGAGCATCTTCGATGAACTTTCAGATCCGCACCCACTTCGAGCCGGCAGGCGATCAGCCGCAGGCCATTGACAAGCTCGCCCGCGGCGTGCTCGCCGGAGAAGCGCACCAGGTGCTGCTCGGGGTGACCGGCTCGGGCAAGACCTTTACTATGGCGCAGGTCATCGCCCGGGTGAACAAGCCGACCCTGGTGCTGGCGCCCAACAAGACCTTGGCGGCGCAGCTTTACGGCGAGTTCCGCGAGCTCTTTCCGGACAACGCGGTGGAGTACTTTGTCAGCTATTACGACTACTACCAGCCCGAGGCGTACATTCCGCAGTCAGACACCTATATCGAAAAGGACTCGTCGATCAACGACGCCATCGACAAGTTGCGTCATTCGGCCACCCGTTCGCTCCTCACCCGGCGGGATGTGCTCATCGTGGCTTCGGTCTCCTGCATCTACGGCCTGGGCTCGCCGGACGAGTACCGTAACATGCACCTGTTTTTTGCCGAGGGCGAGGACCTGCCCTTGGAAGAGGTGAAGCGGCGGCTGGTGACCATGCTGTACGAGCGCAACGACTACGCGCTCGAACGCGGCACCTTCCGGGTGCGGGGCGACGTGTTGGAGATCGTGCCGCCTTACGAGGAGGACCGGCTCGTACGCATCGAATACTTCGGCGATACGGTGGAGCGGATCTCCATCGTCGATCCCCTGCGCGGCGAGGTGCTGGGCCGCCAGCCCCAGCTTACCCTGTTTCCCGGCAGCCATTTCGTCACCTCCCGCGAGGTGCTCCAGCGGGCGATCAAGACGATCAAGGAAGAGCTCAAAGAGCGGGTGGCCTGGTTCGAGTCCCAGGGCCGGTTGCTTGAGGCCCAGCGGCTCGAGCAGCGCACCGAGTTCGACCTTGAGATGATCCAGGAGTTGGGCTACTGCAACGGCATTGAGAACTATAGCCGGCATCTCACCGGTCGGCGGGCCGGCGAGCCGCCACCCACTCTGCTCGATTATTTTCCCGACGATTTTTTGCTCTTCATCGACGAGTCGCACGTGGCCGTGCCGCAGATCCGCGGCATGTACCGTGGCGACCGTTCACGCAAGGAGACCTTGGTGGAGTTCGGCTTCCGCCTGCCCTCCGCCCTGGACAACCGGCCACTCACCTTTGAGGAATTCGAGGCCCGGGTATCCCAGGTGATCTACGTCTCGGCCACGCCGGGCGACTACGAACTGGCGCGGGCCGGCGGCCGGGTGGTGGAGCAGATCATCCGGCCCACCGGTCTCATGGACCCGGCCATCGAGGTGCGGCCCGCCAGCGGCCAGGTGGACGATCTGCTGGAAGAGATCCGCAGGCGCATGACCCGTGGCGAGGCCGTGCTGGTGACCACGCTCACCAAACGTATGGCCGAAGACCTGACCGAATATTACGAAAAACTCGGCGTGCCGGTGCGCTACCTCCATTCAGAGATCGACACCTTGGAACGGATGCAATTGGTGCAGGGGCTGCGGCGCGGGGAGTTTTCCGTGCTCGTGGGGATCAACCTGTTGCGCGAGGGGCTCGATATCCCGGAGGTCTCCCTGGTGGCCATTCTGGATGCGGACAAGGAGGGGTTCCTGCGCAGCGAGCGGTCGCTCATCCAGACTTGCGGCCGGGCGGCGCGCAACGCCGACGGCCGGGTGATCCTTTACGCCGACGCCGTGACCCCGGCCATGCGCCGCACCATTGAAGAGACCGAACGCCGCCGCCGGATCCAGGCGCAGTACAACGAGGAGCACGGCATCACCCCGACCACCGTCCGGTCGGCGATCAAGGATATTCTCGAATCGGTGTGCGAGAAAGATTACGTGTCGCTCGCCGGCGGCCTGCTGCCGGCCGAGGCGGCCGAGCCCCAGGCCGAATATGCGGTGGAGCGGTTCGCCTCGCTCGACGATCTGCGGCGCGAGCGGCGGCGCTTGGAAGAGGAGATGCGGCGGGCTGCGGCCGAGCTGCGCTTCGAAGAGGCGGCCGAGTTGCGCGATCGGGCGCGGGCGCTCAAGGAGCGGGAACTGGCCTGGCAATAACCCCGTGGCGGGCCGTTGTCAGAACCACCGCGCAATGGCCGGCACCCAGCGGTAAAGGGGCGGAGATGGGTGGTCGTCAGGATAAGGAAACTGGCCGGTCGGCATGGGAGCGTTTGGCCGCTCCTGCCTACCGTTTGCTCTGCGCCACCTTGTTTTCCACCTACCGGGTGGAATGGTCTGGATCAGGCGCGGCCGAGATCGACCGGCGGGTGGCGGCCGGCGAGCCGTTCGTCGCCGCGTTCTGGCATTACGGCGTGCTCTTGTGGCCGTGGCTCTGCGGGCAACGGGGCGGCGACCGCTGGGCCGCAATGGTGAGCGCGAGCCAAGACGGCGGCCTGATCGCCGCCATCTTGGAGAGTCAGGGCGTGCGCACGGTACGTGGCTCGCGTAACCGGCTTTCCACCCAGGCGATGAAACATTTCATCCGTTACATGCGCCAGGGATATCGCGCCGCTATTGTGGCCGACGGCTCCCAGG
>WFOD01000136.1 GCA_015488275.1 Deltaproteobacteria bacterium | reverse complement strand
CCGCAGCGCTGCTGCCGCCAGAAGCCCCCTCACCCCCATCATATACACGTCTGTTGCGCCAGGGCAAGCCATTTGGCGCAACCGCCGTCTCCAGCGCCGTATCTGGTCGCAGGGCACCCCATCTGCGGCGTCATCGGCACGCTTGCGTAGCTCCCAGTACGCGGCGCGTACCTCTTCCTTGCATCTGGGGCACCCTACGACCAGATACCTGGTCTGCGAGGCTGCGACTTTGACGTTCGAAGGGGCAACCCCGTGATCAGTTACCCAGCGCCAGGCCGACTTCCCCAACCCTCCGTTACACGCCCGCAACCTTTACGGGCGGCCGGCAGGGCTACCCGCAGCCGGCTTTGCAACGGGCACGCCCCATACCTTGGCCGCATACTCGGCCACCGCCCGGTCGCTGGAGAAGCGCCCCATGCGGGCAACGGTCAACACCGACTTGCGGGTCCATCCCTCTGGATCGCGCCAGGCGGCGGCCGCTTCATCCTGGGCCCGCAGGTAGTCCTCCAGGTCGGCCAGCACGAGATACGGATCATCGGGACGGAGCAGGGCATCCAACAGCGGTTGGAAGAGCTGCCGGTCGCCGCCGCTGAACAGCCCTTCGCCAATGGCCTCGATGGTGCGGCGGATCTCGGGCCGCCGCTCGCAGATCGCCTGGGGCGTGCGCTGCGGGTCCTGCCGCACCGCCTCCACCGTATCGATCTCAGCGCCAAAGGCGAAAAAGTTTTCCGCCCCCACCGCGTCGCGGATCTCGATATTGGCCCCGTCCAGAGTGCCGATAATGAGCGCGCCGTTAAGGGCCATCTTCATGTTGCCGGTGCCCGATGCCTCGGTGCCAGCAGTGGAAATCTGCTCAGAGAGGTCGGCGGCCGGCACGATGCTCTCGGCCAAGGTGACCGAATAGTTGGTGAGAAACACCACCCGCAGCCGGTCGCAGATCCGCACGTCGTGGTTGATCACCCCGGCGACGCCGGTGATGAGCCGGATGATCAGCTTGGCCTGCCGGTAGGAGGGCGCGGCCTTGCCGGCAAAGATCACCACCCGCGGCGGGATGTCCGCATCTGGGTCGGACAGCAACCGGTGGTACAGGGTGATCACGTGCAGGACATTGAGCAACTGGCGTTTGTACTCGTGGATCCGCTTGACCTGCACGTCGAATAGCGCTGTGGGCTGGACCGCGAGATCGTTGCGCTGGCGGATGAGACGGGCGAGGCGCTCCTTGTTCGCCTCTTTCACCGCCCGCCATTGCCGGCAAAAGACGGCGTCATCGGCCAGGGGCTCGAGCTGCCGCAGGCGCTCGAGGTCTGTCTGCCAGCCATCGCCAATGGCCTCGGTGATAAGGGCGGCCAGGCCGGGATTGCAGCCGGCCAGCCAGCGGCGGGGAGTAACGCCGTTGGTGATGTTGATGAACCGGCCGGGAAAAAACTCGTCAAAATCAGGAAAGATCCGCTCACGCAGCAAGCGGGAGTGAAGGGCGGCCACGCCGTTCACCCGATGGCTGCCGACAATGGCGAGATGAGCCATGCGGACCTTTTTCACCGGTCCCTCCTCGATGAGGGACATGCGGCGCAACCGGTCGGTATCGCCAGGATACTGCAAGGCGACCTGGGTGAGAAACCGGTGGTTGATCTCGTAGATGATCTCGAGATGCCGCGGCAGGACCCGGCCGAGGATATCCACCGGCCAAGTTTCCAGGGCCTCGGGCATCAGGGTGTGGTTGGTGTAGCCAAAGGTGCGGACCGAGATCTCCCACGCCTTCTCCCACCCTACCCCCTCTTCGTCCACGAGAAGGCGCATGAGCTCGGGGATGGCGATCGCCGGATGGGTGTCGTTGAGCTGGACCGCCACGGCGTCGGGGAGCTCGTCGAACGGCCGGCCGCGCTTGCGGTAGCGGCGCAGGATATCCTGAAAGGTGGCGGCGACAAAGAAATATTGCTGCTTGAGGCGCAGTTCCTGCCCTTCCCGGATATCGTCCGACGGGTAGAGGACCTTGGAGATGGTCTCGCTGCGGACCTTCTCCTCCATCGCGGCAATGTAGTCGCCCCGGTTAAAATCAGCGAGATCGATTTCCCGCGAGGCCTTGGCGGTCCACAACCGGATGTTGAGCACCGTGTCGTTGTGGTAACCAGGAATGAGGAGGTCGCAGGGCATGGCCATGACCTCCTCGGTGTCGAGCCAGCGGGTGCAGAACCGGCCGTGCTCATCGGTGTAGTGCTCCACCCGGCCGTAGAAGCGAACCGGCAAGAAGACCTGCTGCCGGTCGATCTCCCACGGGGTGCCAAACCGCAGCCAGTTGTCCGGCTGCTCCACCTGAAAGCCGTCCAGCAGCTTTTGATAAAAAAGTCCGTACTCGTAACGGATGCCGTAGCCGTAACCGGCCAGCCCCAGAGTGGCCATCGAGTCCATGAAGCAGGCAGCCAGGCGGCCGAGGCCGCCGTTGCCCAAGGCGGCCTCTTCTTCCTGCTCAACGATCTCGTCAAGGTCAAAGCCGAGTTCGGGCAAGGTGCTGCGCGCCCGCTCGGTCAGGCCGAGATTGGCGAGCGTATTGCCCAAAAACCGGCCGACCAGAAACTCGAGCGACAGGTAGTACACCCGCTTGCCGCCATCGGCGTAGAGGTTTTTCTGGGTGGCGATCCACCGCTGGATCAGGAGATCCCGCAGGGCAAGCGAAGTGGCGCGATACAGGTCGCGGCGGTCGGCCCGCTCGGGATCGCGCCCCAGGGAACTCAACACGTGCCGGAGGATGGCCCGCTTGAGATCCTCGGCGTCGGGCACGCAGGCGTCAAAGGCGATAGTCATTCCTTGTCGAGTTCTCGCAACACCAGTTCACTGATATCCAGGCTCTCGTCAGCGTACATGAGACCGACCTGGGACTTGAGGCCCTTGCGCGAATTCTCGAGAATAATGGTGAAACCGTTCTCCTTGCCCACTTTGGCGATGGCGGCGTGCAGATCCTTGAGGATCGGCCCCATGACCTTGGCCTCAAGCTGCTTGAGTTCGTACTGCGCGTCTTCTGACTTGATCTGGAAGCTGCGCATCTTTTTTTGGTACTCGCGCTCCTTTTCCGCCCGCACATCGGCGCTCCATACCGAGCTCTTGGTCTCGATCTCGGTCCGCAGGGCGTCGAGTTCGGTCTGGTCGGACTGGAGTTTTTGTTTGAGTTCCTTTGCCTTGCTCTCCAGCTTCTGCTTCGCCGCCTGCCCCTTCTTGGAGTTCTGGACGATCCACTCGAGGCTGATGGTGCCGATCTTGACCGTATCGCCGGCCAGCGCCGAGACAGGCGCAAGAAAGGCGAGAAAAAGGCAGCAGGCGAGCGACAAAACGCTGATTCGTACCATTGGCTGTATTCTCCTTTGCAAAGACAAAATCAACTCCTCATAACCACACCCTCCCGTCCACAAACGGAAGAGAGGACCGCGAAAAACACGAAAAAGGCGCACCAAAAAAAACAGGAAGGGGCGTTGCGATCCCCCTTCCCGCGTCAAACGTATGTGGTCCCAGGGGCACCCCATCTGCGGCGTCATTAACCCGCTTACGTAGCCCCCAGTACGCTGCGCGGGCTTCTTCCTTGCATCTGGGGCACCCTGTAACCACATACCCGGCCTGCAAAGCAGCGACTCAGGCATACGTGAGGGGTGCCCCGTGACCAGTTACTGTCAAACAACGGCGGCCGGCCGCTGTTAGTTCATGATCACAAAGTCGTCACGCCGGTTCTGCGACCAGGCGTACTCGTCGTGGCCGCGGTTCAGCGGCCGCTCCTCGCCGTAGCTGATGGTCCTGATCCGGCCGGCGTCAATGCCGAGATCGACGAGGTACTTCTTGGCGCTCATGGCCCGCCGCTCACCCAGGGCCATGTTGTACTCGTTGGTGCCCCGTTCGTCGCAGTTGCCTTCGATCCTGATGATCACCTGCGGATTTTTCTTGAGGAACTCGGCGTTGGCGATGAGCCGCTTCTTTTGATCCGGCCGGATGTTGTACTTGTCAAAATCAAAGTAAATGGGCAGCATGGGCGCCGTGGTCCGGCCCTCGAGAATCCGATACTTGGACGTGCTTGTCGCCGACGGCGCGCGGCCGCTGTCCAGCGGCTCTTCCTCGCCAAAGGCCGGCTCCGCCGGGACGGACGGGGCCGGCTCCACATCCGCGGTGGTGGCAGCAGGCTTGGTTGTAGCGCTTTCTTCGGTCTTGACCGTCTTCTTGGCGCAGCCGCCGACAAAGATGAGACAAGCGACCAACGCGATGGATACCCCCACAATACGTTTCTTCCGCATCTTCTCCTCCTGCACCGTTCTTGAAGGCAGCACACTTCCCGGCTCGCCGCGCCGGCCGCCAGCTCGTAAGCGGTCACGGGGCAAGGCCTTCCGGGCAATTACCGCCGGGGGCCCTGTGACCACATACACTGGCTCGCTGATCACGGCCGGCCCGCGCCGTGGTCCGCACCACACAGCATCCAGCAACAATATTCCGCACTTTAATAAAAGCCTCCCCCCAAAATCAATCTTTTTTTCCACGGCTGGAGGAATAGCGCTTGTCAGAAAAGGAAGTTTGGGCATACAATCATGAGCGCGCCTGCCAAGGCATCTGCTCCCACTCGACCATACCAGCCCAGGCAACGAAAGATGACCCGCGCCCAAACGCGCCTTTCACCCAACTCTCAGTCATGACTGCCGATACCCGCTTCTGCACCACTGCCGCCTCTCCCTGGGGGATCTTCTTCGGCATCGGCCAACAGGTCTTCGACCAGGTGTGGGGCCAACTCACCGATCCGGCCGGCAACTCGGTGACCTATATCTCAATGGAGATCGGCGCTGATCTCGATGTGTTCCATCCCGTGCGGGACCGCCTGCTCGAGGCCGGTATTGTGGCGGGCGACGACCCCACCCTGGACTTCCACATCAAGAAGTTTGTCAACGGCCCGACCAAGATCCCGAACTACTCGGGCGGCCTTGGCGTACTCGCCGGCGACACGCTCAAGAGCTTCGCCGACCTGCGCCTGCCCGTGGCGGCTATCTCCCTTTTGTACCGCAAAGGCTACTTCTCCCAGGTGGTGGACTCGCGCCTCGGCCAGATCGCCTGCCGCACCGAATGGCACCCAGAGCAGACGCCAGGGCTCTACCTCTTGCAGGACCCCGAGCGGCCCGGAACGCCGCTGGAGATCGAGATCCCCTTTTTCGACCGCAACGACGCCCAGGTGCCGGCCAGGGCCCAGGTCTGGCTGAAACTGGAGTTGGCCGGCGACCTGCAATGGTTCGTGCCAGAGATCCTCCTCGATTTCTCCGTGCCTGTCACGCCGGAGTGGATCCGGAACGCGGCGGACCAGCTCTACGAGGCCAGTTCCGAACGGGCCAAGGCGATCCAGCGCCGGCTTCTCGGCGCCAGCGTGGTGCCGGTCATGCAACGCCTTGGCATCACCTCGCGCACCATTCATCTCAACGAACAGCACGGTGTGGTCTTGGTGCTCCACCTCATCGCCGAAGAGCTGCGACGGAAGTTCGGCGACGAGTACGCCATCCTGGCCAGCGACGACGATATCCGCGCCGCGGCCGACGCGGTGCGGCAGCGGGTGGTCTACACCATCCATACGCCGGTCAAGGCCGGGCACGACCGGTTCGAAAAGAACCTGTACGCAGAACTGAGCCATTCCTTTTGCCAGCGCATCCTCCAGTTGCTCGCCGCCGATGCCGAGCATCCAGGGATGTTCAACTTCACCGCCCTGGCCATGCGGGTCAACCGGGCGACCAATGCGGTGAGCCGCCTGCACAAACTGGTGACGCAAAAGCAGTTCCCCGCCTTTGCCGGGCAGATCACGGCCATCACCAACGGCGTGCATCATCTCACTTGGGTGAGCCCCAATCGGGCCCGGCTCTACGACGCCACGCCGCAGTTCGCCGGCTGGCGCACCGATCCCGGCGTCTTCCGCCGCGCCGTTGAGCTCAAAAAAAACGCCGGTTTCCGCCAAGCCCTGCGCCAGGCATGGCAACAGGACACCGAACATCTGGTGCGCACGGTCAACCGGATGCTCGTCGAGCACCGCAACCAGATGCTCTCCACCTGGATCGATCCGCCCAACTATCTCTCGCATCTGGAAGGCGACGACGGCCGCCTGTTTGCCGACTGGTACACCGTGGGCTTCGCCCGCCGCTTTTCCACCTACAAGCGGGCCGACCTCATCTTCGAAGACCTGGAGCGGCTGGCCGCCATCCTGAAAGCAGGGAACTTCCGGATCAACTTCATCTACGCTGGCAAGGCCCATCCGGCCGACGAACCCGGCAAGGCCCTCATCAAGGAGATCATCGACCTGCAAGACGAGCTGTTTCACATGACCAATGGAGCGGCCCGCCTGGTCTTCATTCCCAACTACGACATGGCCGTGGCCCGGATGATGGTCGCCGGCGTGCACGCCTGGCTCAACAGCCCGAAACGGCCGCTGGAGGCCAGCGGCACCAGCGGCATGAAGGCGGCGATGAACGGCGTGCCCAACATCAGTATTATGGACGGCTGGTGGGTGGAAGGGTATCACAACGGAACCACGGGATGGAAATTCGGCTACGAGGCGCCCATCGACGACACCGCCCTCCGGGAAGACCCCGACGCCCTGCTCTACGCCGAAGATGCGGCCTCATTCTACGCCCTGCTGCCCGAAATCCTTGAGACCTTCTATCACCGGCCAGAGGAGTACCTCGACCGGGCGATCATGAACCTGGCCTACAACTGCCCCATCTTCAACACGCACCGCATGGCGGCCGAGTACGTGCACAACTACCGGCTCAACCTGCCGGACGAAACGGCAGAGAGGCTCGCCAGCCTGGCCGCCCTTTACCAAAGCGACGAGCGGCCTTAGCAGCCCGTTTCCGGGCGGGCTGGCAAGGGGGCTTTTTTTGTGTTCAAGCGACCGGCGCGGCACGCCGATAAAGACAGAAAAGAGGAATGCCGCCATGTCCGTTATCCCCAGCAACCGCCCCTTCCTTCCCCTGGCAGGCCCGCTCGCCGCCGCGGCCAGCGGCCAGGCGCAAGCCACGGTGGCCAGCAGCCAAAGCTTTGCGCTCACCGTAACGACCCGTGACGGCGACACGGTAACGATTTCAGCCCTGCAAAACGCGGCGGCCACAGCCACGACCAGCAAGAGCGCCCTCGCCTTCCAGGCGCAGGAAATCGAAGGCATGGGCGTTGTCGTGCGGGGAGAACTCGACGCAGAAGAACTGGCGGCCTTGGCCGCGTTGATCGATGACTTGGCCGAAGTGGGCCGCGCCTTTTACGCCGGCGATGCAGAGGCCGCAGTGGCCCAGGCCCTGGCCCTGCCCGACTACGGCCCCTTGGCCAGCTTCACCGCGACCTTTGTGCGCAGCGAATATGTCCGCCTCCAAGGCCAGCACCCCCTCCCCGCCGGTCTCGCCACGCCACCCCCAAACG
>WFOD01000135.1 GCA_015488275.1 Deltaproteobacteria bacterium | reverse complement strand
GTCTATCAGTCCGTCGAAAAAGCCGTCCCTGGCTTTTTCGACCCCGGTTTGGCAAAGCACAGCTTCGCCCAACCTCACGAATTGCTTGGACTTTTCAAGCCCGGCGCAATTCGGCGGCACGTCCCTGTGCCGCACACAGCCCGTTTTTCAACGGGCTGCTATGTGCCGCACGCAGCCCGCTTTTCAACGGGTTCTAAGCCGTGGGCTGCTGCTGTTTGTGCGGGATGTCCTTGAGTTCGTCGCGGGCCGCGTAGAGCACGGTATATTCTTTTCGCAACGTCTCGGTCAGTTCGCCGATCTCCTGGCCCTCGGGCGGCTGCACCCGGATGGCCACCTGCTTGCGGCCGTCGGTGGCGTCCTCGAACGAGGTGAGGATGGAGATGACCCGGCACCGGTGGTCGCGCAGGAACTTGACCACCTTGGTGACCACGCCGGGCTTGTCGGGCAGGTCGAAGACGTACTGGATGGCCCCGTCCTTCAGGCCGGAGAGGTGGATGAAGCCGCGCAGGATGTCGGTCTCGCTGATCAGGCCGATGAGATATCCGTTGTCGTCCACCACGGGCAGGCCGGAGATTTTGTTCTCCAGCATGATCAGGGCCGCCTTTTCCAGCGACTCGTCGCCGTGCACGGTGAGCGGCGTTGGGGTCATCACGTCTTTGACCTTCATTTCCGAAAGCAGGTAGTACAGCTCGTGAATGTCGAGCGTGGTGGTCTTGGAGGGGGAGGCGTCTTTCACGTCCCGGTCGGTGATGATGCCGATGATCTTGCCGTGCGACACCACCGGCAGCCGCCGGATGTTGTTTTCTTTCATGATACGGGTGGCCCGCATGAGCGAGGTGTTTTCGTCAACAGTATGGACGTCTTTGGCCATCCAATCCTTGATCAACATGGATATGTTCCTCCTGGCGGCGTGTTGTCGGCGTATGCGGTCACAGGGCAAAGCGCCGCATCTTTCTGCTTGGATGATTTCTTCGCCTTGACGGCCCGTTGGCAAACGGGCTGCCTGCGGCACATGGACGTGCCGCCGAATTCCGCAGCTCTTTGTGGTGGCGGCAGTTGCTCTGCCGTATCTGGTCACAGGATACAGAGGAGTAATCCCCTAGTCAGTTACGCTCTGCCCGCTTTATATAAAGGATTTGAACCTGCTTGGCAAGACGGGTTCGGCCTGCTATGGTTGACCCGCCATGCGTTTCCCCCCTCTGTCGGAAATCGAGGTGCGGCGGGTCCTTGCCGCCCTGGGCGGGCACCGCCGGTTTGTCTGGCTCGAGACCACCCGGCCGGACCACGACAACCGGTGTTCGCTTTTGTTTTGCGAGCCGCGCGCCTGGCTGCGCTGCCGGGCCGGCGACGACGCCGGCGCTTTTTTCGCCGCCCTTGAACGGGAGCGCGCCGCAGGCCATTACCTGGCCGGCTGGTTCGCCTATGAATTCGGCTGGCTGATCGAGCCGGCCCTGGCGCGCCAGATGACCCTGCCGCCGGACACCTGCTTGGCAGAGGTGGGCGTCTTTGAGGCGCCTTATGTGTTTCGCCACGACGAAAGCGCTTTTGCCGGGGGGCGGGCGTGGCCGCGGGCCGCTGATCCTGGCCCGGCCGCGTACCGGATCGCCGGTTGCGCGCCAGCCGAGTCGGCCGAGCGCTACGAAAAGGCCATTCGCGCCATCCACCGGTATATCGCTGCCGGCGATACCTATCAGGTAAACTACACCACCCGCCTGCGTTTTCGCTTCACCGGCCGGCCAGAGGCCCTGTATTGCGCCCTGCGGGCTGGCCAGAGCGTGGGGTATTCGGCCTGTATCCGCAGCGGGGAGCGGTGGATCCTATCCCTGTCGCCCGAGCTTTTCTTCCGGGTCTTTCGCGACCGCCGGATCGTCGCCCGGCCGATGAAGGGCACGGTGCGCCGCGGCCCCACGCCGGCCAAGGACGCGGCCCTCGCCGCCTGGCTGCGGCAGGATGTGAAGAACCGCAGCGAAAATGTGATGATCGTCGATCTGTTGCGCAACGATCTGGGCCGGATCGCTGCGCCGGCCACCGTGGAGGTGGAGCGGTTGTTCGCCATCGAGACCTACGAGACCCTGCATCAGATGACCTCCACGGTGGCCGCCAAACTGGGAGACGCCGTTTCCCTGGCGGAGATCTTCCGCGCCCTGTTTCCCTGTGGTTCGGTGACCGGCGCGCCAAAGATCCGCACGATGGAAATCATCAACGAGCTTGAGGTGGGGCCCCGTGGCGTCTATACCGGCGCCATCGGCTATGCGGCCCCTGACGGAAGCATGGCCTTCAACGTGCCGATCCGCACCGTGGTCCTGGAGGGAGAGCGGGGCGAAATGGGCATTGGCTCTGGTGTGGTCATCGACTCGGACCCAGCGGAGGAGTGGCGCGAATCCTTGCTCAAGGGCCGCTTTCTCACCGCGCCGCCGCCAGCGTTTCGGCTCATTGAGACCATGTACTGGGATGCGGCCGGGGGATACTGGCTCTTGCCGTTGCACCTGGAGCGGTTGCAGGCGTCGGCGGCCTTTTTCGGCTTTTTTTGCGACCGCAACAAGATCGAGCGCCGGCTGGCCGAACTCGATGCCCGGTTCCGGCGGGAGGGAGGCGGTGCGGCGCAGCGGGTGCGCCTGTTGGCCGCCAAGGATGGGAGCATCGAATTGGAGCACCGTCCTTGGCCGCCGCCGCCGGCCTGGGACCTCGCCGCCGCCCTTGCCGCCGCGCCTGCGGGCCGGGTGCGGCTGGCTGGCACCGCAGTGGTTTCTGACGACATGTTTCTCTACCACAAGACCAGCAACCGGCGGCGCTTCGACCAGGCGTGGCGGGCGGCGCAGGAAGAGGGCTTTCTCGACTGCCTGTTCGTCAACGAGCGGGGGGAGCTCACCGAAGGGGCGATCTCCAATCTCTTTGTCCGCTGCGGAAAGCGGCTTCTGACGCCGCCTGTGGAGGCGGGCCTGCTGCCCGGCGTTTTCCGCCGCTATCTGCTGACGCAGGCGCCGTTGGCCAACCTGGGCGTCACTGTGGTGGAAACGGCGTTGCGGCCGGCCGATCTTGCCCGCGCCGACCGCGTGTATATCGGCAACTCGGTGCGCGGCCTGGTGGCCGTGGAGGTGGAGGCAGAGGCGTAGTCTCTTGTTGCTTGCCGCGCCGATCTGTCATTCTGCTGTGGGGGCGGTGGGGTGCTCGGCGCGGAGTTCCCTGACCACTTGAGGGAGCCGGTCGGCCACTTCGCTGGCAAGATAGCCCTGCGGCCGCTCGCGGGCCAGGCTGTCGGCGGCAAGCCCGTGGAGAAACGCGCCGCAACAAGCGGCCCGCCAGGGCGAAAGCCCTTGCGCCAACAGGCCGCCGATCACGCCGGAAAGCACGTCGCCCATGCCGCCCGCCGCCATGCCCGGATTGCCCGTGGGGTTGATCGCCACCCGGCCGTCCGGCGCGGCGATCACTGTGGAGGCCCCTTTGAGAAGGAGCACCACCCCGTACCGTTGGGCGAAGTCGCGGGCCACTGTGAGCCGGTCCGCCTGGATCTCCTTGGTGCCAAGGCCGGTAAGGCGCGACATCTCGCCTGGGTGCGGCGTAAGGATTCTGGGGCCCTTGGCCTGGCCGAGATATTTGGGTTCCCGGCCGAGAATGGTGCAGGCGTCGGCGTCCACCACCAGGGGAATATCGGCATCAGCATAGAGGCGCTGCGCCAGGGACGCGGTGGGAGGAGCGGTGCCAATGCCAGGACCCAGCACCGCGGCCCGTTTCCCCGCGAGGGCGGCCTGGATTTCCTCGAGTCCGCTTTGATCCAAGTTGCCGCGGCAGGCGTGCACGGCAATGGTCATGGCCTCGGCCAGCGCGGTCTCAAAGATGGGATCAAGATCGGCCGGCACGCACAGCGAGACAAGGCCTGAGCCGATCCGCAGGCCGCCGCGGGCCGTGAGGAGCGCCGCACCGGTCTTGCCCGTGGAGCCGGCCAGGACAAGCATGTGGCCGCAGGTGCCTTTGTGGGCGGCCGGCGGTCGCAGGGGCAAGGCGTTGGCCGTCCAGGCGCGGGTGAGGAGACCGGCGACGATATGGGCGTCGGCCACCACTTCTGGCGGGATGCCGATATCCACTACCTTGAGGCGGCCGGTATGTTCGCGCCCCGGATAGAGCCAGTGGCCCGGTTTGGCGAGGCCAAAGGTGACGGTGAGGTCGGCCCGTACCGCCGTGCCGAGTATTTGACCGGTGTCGCTGTCAAGACCCGAGGCGATATCCACGGCCAGAACAGGCCGTCCGGCGCGGTTGATGACCTCCACCGCCGCGGCGAAACGCCCCGTCACCGGCCGGGCGAGACCGGTGCCAAAAAGGGCGTCCACAAGGCAATGCGCGGTGTTGAGAGGAGCGGCGGCGCGGCTTACGGCCTCTTCGTCCAGGGCGACATGCAAGGGAATGGGCAGACGCCGCACCACGGCGAGGTTGGTGGCCGCATCGCCGCTGAACCGGTCGGGATCGGCCAAGAGCACTACTTCCGGCCGGCCGCCTTCCTGGTGAAGGTGACGGGCGATGACCAGGCCGTCGCCGCCGTTGTTGCCGGGGCCGCAGAAGATGACCACGCGCCTGCCGCGCATTGGTCCATAGGTTTGGCGCAGAGCGCGCGCCGCGCCGTTGCCGGCGTTTTCCATGAGGGCGATGCCCGGCACGCCGATCTCTTCGATGGTACGGGCGTCCAGGGTGCGCATCTCGCGCGCGGTGGGCAATGGTGTGATGGTCATGGTCGATCTCCCTTGATTTCTCTCCAGTCACCCGGTACATTTTGCCATTCACGCCCCCGTAGCTCAGCAGGATAGAGCACCAGATTCCTAATCTGGGTGTCACGTGTTCGAGTCGCGTCGGGGGCACCAGCGAGCAGCCGCACCCCGTCCCTGGCGGCGGGGTGTTTTTCCTTTTTCGCGCCAGATCTCCTGTCTTCCAAATGTACCGCAAGACGATCGCCATCACCACCCGTTGCCGTGAAGAACTGGTGGATATCACCGCTGCCGTCGAGGCCGTGGTCGAGGAGTCCGGCGTGGCGGAGGGCATGCTCTTTCTCTACGCTCAAGGGGCCACGGCGGCGATCATGATCCAGGAAAACTGGGACGATTCGGTTCAGCGCGATGTGGTAAGCCTGCTGCGCAAGCTCATTCCCCGCGGCGTCTGGGAGCACGACCGCCAGGACGGCAACGGCGACGCCCATCTCAAGGCGGGCCTGGTCGGGCCTTCTGAGGCCATTCCCCTGATTGGCGGCCGGCTCGGCCTGTCGCAGTGGCAGAACGTCTTTTTTTGCGAGTTCGATGGCCCCCGCCGCGAGCGGCGGATTGTGGTCACGGTGCTCTCCGCATAACAGTCCGTCGAAAAAGCCGTCCCTGGCTTTTTCGACCCCGGTTGGGCAAAGCACAGGTTGTCGGAAGCGCCTTCGGCCTTCCGACGGTTCACTGGCGTTGCTCGTGGCAAGCGTGTCAGACCAGCGCCGATGCGACTTGGCAAGGCCCGTTACACCGCGCCCAACCTCACGAATTGCTTGGACTTTTCAAGCCCGGCGCAATTCGGCGGCACGTCCCTGTGCCGCACACAGCCCGTTTTTCAACGGGCTGCTATGCTGCTGACAGCGCTCACCGGTGGCGCAAAACGGTTTGGCTTGCGCAGGACTTTCCTGCTATCATGTGAAATGCGAGAAGGCGCTCACGGCACAATTTGGCGCTGTCCAGGGGCCGACGGGCCAAAAAACACGCCGCAGCGGCCGTGTCCTGTGACCGCCTTTCCATACGGGTAACTGGGCTGGAATGGGGGTTCCTAGCCCTTTGAGCGGCTTTTCGCGAGGAGGTGGTTGCGTTATGAACGACAATACAACGACTGAGCGGCGGGAGAGCACCCGCTTTCTGGTGGAGGGGAACGCCATCGCCGTGCTGGGTCCCCTATCCGAGGGGCTGGGCCAGGTGATCGAGTTGAGCCTGAGCGGCTTTTCCTTTCTCTATGACGGCAAAGAGGAGGTGCCTGCCAAGATGGAGCGGGATCTCACCTTTTTTGGGTTTGAGACCATCTGCCTGGGGTTGGTGCCCATGACCACAGTGTCGGACCAGCCGGTGCGCGAAGACGGCGCAACCACGGTCCGCCGGCTCGGCATCCGCTTCGACACCCTGACGCCAGAGCAGCGCGCCCAGCTCAAACGGTTCATTTACGATAATGCCTACATCGAAGTAAGCGACGAGGGCTGATATCCTCGCCATGAGCGCGGCCGGTAACGCCAAAAAGGCGAAGAAAGAGAAGAGGGCCAAGCGCTGTTGCCCTGGCTGCCACGGATCGGGACAGGTGAGCTTTTTTCAGGGGGTGAGCCGTTTTCTCCTGACCTGGGAGGAGTGCCCTGAGTGCGCAGGATTGGGATACCTGCTGGCGGAAGAGGGGCCGGGCGCACACTCGCCAGGAGCGGCGGACCGGTCTCCGCCAAGCCAAGAGGAAGAAAAGCGATAGGCAGACGCGCCCGCCCCTCCCAGCCATACTTTGCGGGAGAGGGCGGGCGCAGGACAGCGCCGTCGAGATGCGGAGACGCACCACCCGGGTGCTAGCAGGAGGAGAGCCCTCAGCCGCCCTTGGCCGGCGCTTCGGCAGCGGTCGCGGTCTGCGGCGTGCCGAGAATATGGGAGCGGCTCACCTTGACCCGGATGTTGTCCGCGATCTCCAGAGTCACCACTGTATCGGTCAGGCCGGTGATCTTGCCATGCAGCCCGCCGTTGGTGACCACGGTGTCCCCTTTTTTGAGGTTCCGGAGAAATTCCTGGTGCTCCTTGGCCTTTTTCTGCTGCGGCCGGATGAGCAGAAAGTAAAAGACGATAAAGATCAGGATGAGGGGGATGAACGAGGCGAGCCCGCCGCCTGGGGGCGGGGCGGCGCCGGTGGCCTGGGCGTAGGCGATATCGACCATGAAAAACCTCCTTTAGCTGGTGGGGCGGAATACGGCCTTATCAGCCCGGTGAAAAAACGGGCTGTGCGCGGCATATGGATGTGCCGCCGAATTCCGCGGCTCTGAAAGAGCCAAGAAATTCGCGAGGTTGGCCGAAGCTTTGCTTTGGCCAACCGTGGTCGAAAAAGCCAAGGACGGCTTTTTCGACGGACTGTTATCGTCCCCTGCCGACCGATGACGGCAGGGAGGCGGGACAAACGGCGGTTGCTGGGTTGGCGGCATAAGATCAGCCGTCGTTTTCGGTTTCTGGCTGGCGTTGCTCGTAGAAAGCGCGGCGAAACGCGGCCAAGCGGTCTTGTTCAATGGCTTGCCGCACCCGGCGCATGAGGTCAACGAAGTAGTGCAGATTGTGAACGGTGTTCAAGACCGGGGCGAGAATCTCCCGCGCCATGTACAGATGGCGTAGATACGCCCGGCTGTAGTGGCGGCAGGTGTAGCAGGAACAGGCCGGATCCACCGGCCGCTCATCGTCTGCATAGCGTGCGTTCTTTATAACAATCCTGCCAAAGGATGTAAAGAGCATTCCATTGCGCGCGTTGCGTGTGGGCATCACGCAGTCGAACATATCGATGCCCCGCCAGACGCCTTCCACCAGGTCCTCTGGCGTTCCCACTCCCATGAGATAGCGTGGTTGGTCCTCGGGCAAGAGGCTGGCGCTGTGTTCGGCAAGATCGTACATCTGCGCCCGCGGCTCGCCCACGCTCAGGCCGCCGATGGCGTAGCCGTCGAAGCCGATGGCGAGCAGCTCTTCGGCCGCCATCCGCCGGAGGTCGGGATACATGCCGCCCTGCACGATGCCAAAGAGCAACTGGCCCGTCGGCCGCTGCGCCTTGCGGCAGCGGGCCGCCCAGCGGTTCGACAGCTCGGTGGCCTGGCGGGCCTCGGCGCGTGTGGCCGGATAGGGGATGCAGGTGTCGAGCACCATCATGATGTCCGACCCCAGGGCCTCCTGCACGGCCACCGCCTCTTCTGGCCCGAGAAACTGGCTGGAGCCGTCGAGGTGGGATTTGAAAGTGGCGCCTTCTTCGGTAATGGTGGCCAGCTCCCGCAGGCTGTAGATCTGGAATCCGCCGGAATCGGTGAGGATCGGCCGCTGCCAGTGCATGAACCGGTGCAGGCCGCCTAACCGTTCGATGCGGCGGTGGCCTGGCCGGAGGAAGAGATGATAGGTGTTGGCCAGGATGATCTCTGCTCCCAGTTCCACAAGTTGTTCGGGCAGCACGCCCTTGACCGTGGCCTGGGTGCCCACGGGCATGAACACCGGCGTCTGCACCGTGCCGTGCAGGGTGGCGAGTTCGCCGCGGCGGGCGGCGCTTTGCGAGGATCGGCAGAGGAGTTGGAAGCTCATCGTGCGGCGGGAAAAAGGGGTCAGATATCGAGAAAGGTGGTGTCCTGGTTGAGGAGGAGGCAGCCGTTCTCTTCGATCACCACCATCTGTTCGAGGCGGATGCCGCCCCATCCCGGCAAGTAGATGCCGGGCTCAATGGTGATCACTGCCCCGGCTGGCAGCTTGCGCCGTGCGCGCGGGTTGACCGACGGCTGTTCATGCACCGCCAGGCCGACTCCGTGGCCAAGGCCGTGGCCAAAGGCGGCACCGTAGCCAGCGGCCGCGAGCACCCGCCGGGCGACTTGATCCAACTCCCGGCCGGTCATCCCGGCGCGGGCGGCGGCGATGGCCTCTTTTTGCGCCCGCCGCACGAGCCGCAGCCGGTCGAGAAAGAGCGGCTCCGGCGGGCCAAGCGTCACGGTGCGGGTCATGTCCGAACAGTAGCCGTCGAGGACCAATCCCATGTCGATAATGATTGGCTCGCCCTCGCGTAAGACACGGTCGCTGGGTTCTGCGTGGGGCAGGGCGGCGTTCGGGCCACTGGCCACGATGGGCGGAAAGCTGGCGCGCTGGGCCCCCAGGCGGCGGAGCTCGGTTTCGATCTCCCAGGCCACCTGGCGTTCGGTCTTGCCCGGCGCCAGTTGGCGCACGACCTTTTGGAATACCTGTTCGTTGAGGGCGACCGACCGCTGGAGGCACGCCTGCTCCTCGGTGTCCTTGATCCGCCGCAGCCGTTCAACGAGATCTGTTGTGGGCACGCAGTCGATGCCTTCCTTGGCCAGAGAGGCGCTCAGGCGTTCGGCGTCGTAATGGAGCACGGCATGGCTTTCAAAGGCCAGCCGCCGGCATCCTAGCCGGACCAGGAGCCGGCCGAGCAGTTCGGCCGGCCCTCCGCGGTAGAGCATGACCTCCCATCCCAGGGCTTGACGTTCGGCCTGTTCCTGGTAGCGGAAATCGGTGAGCAAAAAACGCGCCCCGCGGGCGAGGAGTAGAAGGTGGCCGGAGCGTTCCGCCGGATCGAGGTCTTCGGCGGCAAACCCGGAGAGGTAAAACCGGTTTTCCGGACGGGAGACGAGCAGGGCGTCCACACGGCGGCGGCGGAGGGCACGCCGCAGCCGGCGCAGGCGGTCTTGGCGGAAATCGGTCGGCGGGGCCGCGGCTTCGGCATACGAAGAAGCGCTCCCGCAGGCAGTCGCATTCTGGGAGGAGGGAGGCGTCATTGGTGGAAGTGGATAAAGACCTTGACCCCAAGGCGGTGGAGCCGGGCATGGAGATCGCGGAAGGCGGTGATCACATCCACATACCCCAGGTCCACGAGGTAGCGGTTGGGCCCGAGCGGGGTGAGGGAGCCGAAACTTTTCTTGTTGTGGCGGATCTCGGCCCCTTCGCGGTACCACTGGAGGAAACGCTCTTCGATCCGCTCCAGATCTTCGGCGCGCGCCTCGCTGGTGTCAAGCAGGATTTCTACGTCCATAACAGCAGACAGGCGAGGAGGGATGACGACCGAATCATCCTGCCAGCCGCTCCCGGATGAGGTCTTTGTACTGGTCCACGGCCCGGCCGTACTGGTCGTCGAGCTCTCCCACCAGCCGCTGCCATTCCTCCTGGAATTTGGGGTGCTGGGAGGGATCGAGCCGGGTGTGCATTCCCGTCTCTTGGGCCACGGCCATCTCAAGCTGGGCCATCTGGCCGGCAAAGGCGTCTTCCAGTTGCTGGCGGAGCTGTTTGCGGTGATCGAGATAGCGTTGGAGGATGTTTTGCAGGTCAGCGCAAGCACCCGCGAGATCGCCAGCCTGGCCGCCAATGGCGAGCAGCCCCTCCATTGCCCGCCGGGCGTTCGTCTGCTGCTGGTCGTCCCGGGGCAACACCACGTTGCGCAGCAGGGCGTCCACCAGGCCGCGCAAAAAGGGCCGCTCGGCCCGGCGTTCTTCCACGGCGCTGGCCAGGTCGAAGGCCGGCTCCCGCAAAAACTCCGCCGCCAGGCGCATCCCCTCCTTGGCCTGCTTTTCTTCGTCCATATCCGGAGCGTCGTCCAGGTCCATGCGGGCGAGCCGCTCCATCACCAAATCGATGGTGCTTTTGATTTCTGCCATTTGCCGATTCTCCCCACGCGCCGCGGCAGCGTCCAAGGGGGACACGCGCCGCCTGCGTCGTTAAATGAATGAGCCACAACGTTTCAAGATAGACGAATTCCCCGGGCAACACAAGGGGTCGGAGGTATACCCATGTGCCGCACACAGCCCGTTTTTCAACGGGCGGCTACGGGCGGATTATTTGCGCCGCAGCCGCGGAATGAGCATGGGCACCCGTTGCTGGTACTCCCGGTAGGCATCGCCGAACCGGGCGAGGAGCCGGCGCTCCTCCAAAATGGAGCCGATGATGAAATAGGCGGTGAGCACCAGGTGCACGGCAAGGGTGACGTCGGTGTAGCTTCCCGGAGTCCATAAAAGGAGAATGCCCGCGGTGTACCACGGATGCCGCACCCGGCCGAGAATGCCGCTGGTAATGAGGGTGTCTGCGGACGAGGCGCGCACAGCGTTCGCCGTTCTTGCTTTGAGCTGGGCGATGCCAAGTACGGCGCGGCAGTCGTGCGCTTGACAACCGGCGACGAACAGATAGAGGGAGAGCAGGGACAGGGGCAGGCGGACGAACACGCTCCAGCCGGGAAGGATGAGCACGGTGCGGGCCGGCAGGTGTTGTTGCCAAAAGAAGAGGGTCGTGGCCGTGAGCAGGCTTGTCAGATTGTACAACAGCCGGTAGGCATGGGCGTGGGGGCCGAGAAGGCGGCGGCAAAGGCGGGCCAAGGCCGAGTCGATGGCCAGGGAATGCCATGCGCACCAAAGGCCCCAGGCAAGGGCCGCCGTGAGAAAAGGGGGCATTGTGGCTTCAGGCAAGACCGGTGAGCCGGCTGGGCAGCCTTTCCCGCCCTGCGGGAGAGAGATGGCGCAGCACTTGCCGGGCGGCCTCCTCCCCCCGGTTGTCGAGGGCGAAGAGGGCCACGCGGATCAGCCAGTGGTCCGGCACCGACACCGCGCCGTGGTCCCGTTGCAGGATCTTGGTCAGGCCGTTGATCGCCCGGTAGGAGAAGTCGCCGGCCTCAAAAGACTTGACGTAGTAGTCCGCCGCCCGCTGGCGGTCGCCGATGCGGGTATAGGCGTCGGCGAGGCGGCTGTAAAGAAAGGTGTTGCCGTCGATGCACGCCAAGGCGTGCTCCCAGGCGGCGATGGCTTCCCGAAACTTTCCCTGGCCGCTGTAAGCGTCGCCTAGGCCGGTGAAGATGAACTCGTCGTCTGGATAGAGACTGGCCAAGGGCTTGAGGATCTCCTCGGCCTCGGCGTAATCCTTTTGCTCGATGTGGAGACTGGCCAGGCCGGTGCGCAGGAATTTGTTGTCCGGCTGTACTTCCAAGGCAAGGTGGTAAAGGAGTTTGGCCTCGCGCACCTTGCCCTGTTTGCGATAGATATCCGCCCGGCGACAGGCGGGGGCCAGGTCGTCGCCACAGGCCCACACCGCCTGTTGCCAGAAACGGTGCGCCTGGCCGTCGTCTCCCCGGAGCACGGCCACATCGGCCAGGCCCAGATAGGCGTATACGTAGTCCCGCTCGGCCAAGAGGGCCTTGCCGTAGGCGTCCACCGCCTTGTCGAGCTCGCCGATTTGCTTGTAGGCGTCTCCCAGACGGGCGAGGACCGCAGCGTTGTCCGGATGGTAGAGGTTGTACGTCTCCCAGGCGCGGATCGCCTCGTCGGTCTGTCGCAGGCCGCGGTGGCTGTCGGCCAGGCCGCGCAGGGCGTAAGGATTGAAGGGGTCGAACTCCAGGGCCGCCTTGTACGATTTGATCGCCTCCTCGAACCGCTCAAGCCGGCGGTAAGCGTCGCCCACCCGGGTCAGGATCTGCACGTTGGCCGGCTGGAGCCGCAGAAGGTCCTGCCAGTAGCCGATCGCCTCGGCGATCAGGCCAAGGCCGCGGTGGCAGTCGCCCAGGCCCAACAGGGCGTAAGGGTTGTCCGGATCAATGGCCACCGCCTGTTTGTAAAACTGGATGGCGGCGCGGTAGTCGGCCAGGCGGCGGCAGGCGTCGCCGCAGCCCACCAAGGCGTAGGTGTTTTCTGGATCGAGATCAAGGGCCTCTTCGAAGCGGCTTTTTGCCTGCGTGTAGTTGCCGGCCCGGAAAAGCCGGCGACCGTCTTTGACCAGGGAGATGACCTGGCCTGGAGTCCCTTTGCTGTTTTTGTTTGGACGATTGATGGCGGTCATGGCTTTGGCGTCTTCACGGTATTTTTTTTGCGCGGTCTCCTTGCCATTGTTGGAGCGGATGGGGACCAATCTGGGGAGACGGGCTGGGCGGCGGGAGCGCGGAGTTGCTATCCAGCCGGTGATGGTGGTATTGTAGCTCATCGGCGTGAAGGGAAAAACCCAAAATATTTTTCCCTGATCACGGAGTTGCTCCCGCGTCTGTCGAAGCCGCGGCCTCGCGGACCGGGTATCTGGTTGCAGGGCGTCCCAAGCGCAAATATTTTTCCGGTTGGCATGGGGATAATCCAATACTATCAGACGTCGGTGGGAAAAAAGGCGGTCATGGCCGTCACCGGTCTGGCCCTTGGCCTTTTTCTTGTGCTGCACGCCGTGGGCAACAGCTTTGCTTTTGCCGGCCGCCGGGCCTATCTCGCTTACGCCAGCCGGCTGCACAGCCTGGGGCCTCTCCTCGTGCCGGTGGAGTTCGTGTTTTTCCTCTGCCTTGCCCTCCACGTGGTCACCGGCATCCTGCTTTTTATCGGTAACCGCCGCAGCCGGCCGCAAGGCTACGCCGTGGGAATCATGCGTTCTGAAGTGAGCTTGTCCGCCCGCCTCATGCCGTACACCGGCGCGGCGCTCCTTTTCTTTCTCGTTGTCCATGTCCCGTTGTTCGCCATCGGCGACCGGCCGCCAGTGGCTGAGCTTGTGCGCACCGTGCTTGGCCGTCCCGCGTGGGCCGTTCTGCATCTTGCCGGCGTCCTTGCCGCCGCCGTGCATCTGTGGCACGGCGGATGGAGCCTGTTCCTTTCCCTGGGGCTTTCCCATCCCAAATACGATACTCTCGTTGTTCGCAGCGCCGCGGTCACGGCAGCGGCCGTCGGCGTCATCCTGGGCGTCCTGCCCCTGGCCGCCTTGTTCGTGCAAGGGTTTTTGCTGTGAAGCTTGACGCCCGCATACCCCCTGGCCCCTTGGCGGAGAAATGGGACCGCCGGCGGTTCGAGGGGCAGCTGGTCAGCCCGGCCAACCGGCGGCGGTTCGAAGTGATCGTGGTGGGCACCGGCCTGGCCGGCGCCTCGGCGGCCGCCACCCTGGCCGAGCAGGGGTACCGGGTCACCTGCCTCTGCCTGCAGGATTCGCCGCGGCGGGCCCACTCCATTGCCGCCCAGGGAGGAATCAACGCGGCCAAAAACTACCAAAACGATTCTGATTCGGTCCGCCGCCTGTTTTACGACACGATCAAGGGCGGAGATTTTCGTTCGCGGGAAGCCAATGTCTACCGCTTGGCCCAGGTGTCGGCCGCGATTATCGACCAATGCGTGGCTCAAGGAGTGCCGTTCGCCCGGGAATACGGCGGCCTGCTGGCCAACCGTTCCTTTGGAGGGGCCCAGGTGTCGCGGACCTTTTACGCCCGCGGCCAGACCGGCCAGCAACTTTTGCTCGGCGCCTACGGCGCTCTCATGCGGCAGGTGCGGCGTGGTGGCGTACGGCTGTTGCCCCGGCGGGAGATGTTGGAGCTGGTGGTGGTGGACGGCCGGGCGCGCGGCGTGGTGGCGCGGCGGCTCACCGACGGCCGCATGGAGCGCTACGCGGCCCATGCCGTGGTCCTCGCCACGGGCGGCTACGGTAACGTCTATTTTCTTTCCACCAACGCGATGAGCGGCAACGTCACCGCCACATGGCGGGCCTATAAGCAGGGCGCTGGCTTTGCCAACCCCTGTTTTGTGCAGATCCATCCCACCTGCATCCCGGTGCACGGCCACTATCAGTCCAAACTCACCTTGATGAGCGAAAGCCTGCGGAACGACGGCCGGGTCTGGGTGCCAAAACGGCCGGGCGATAGCCGGCCGCCGCACGAGATCCCTGAAGAAGACCGCGATTATTTTCTTGAACGCCGCTATCCCAGCTTTGGGAATCTGGTGCCGCGGGACGTGGCCTCCCGCAGCGCCAAACAGGTGTGCGACGAGGGCCGCGGCGTGGGTGGCACCGGGCTGGCGGTGTACCTTGACCTGGCCGACGCCATCCGCCGGGACGGGCGCGAAGCCGTTGTGCGCAAGTACGGTAATCTTTTTGAGATGTACGAAAAGATCACGGGCGAGGATCCGCTGCGCACGCCGATGAGGATCTATCCCGCGGTGCACTACACAATGGGCGGCCTATGGGTGGACTACGACCTTATGAGTACCCTTCCCGGGTTGTTCGTTCTCGGTGAGGCCAACTTCTCGGATCACGGTGCGAACCGGCTGGGGGCCTCTGCCCTGATGCAGGGACTGGCCGACGGCTATTTCATCCTGCCCGCCACCATTGGCGGCTATCTGGCGGCCGGCGGCCTTACCGATCTCTCTTCTGATCACCCAGCGTTCCTCACTGCCGAGGAGCGGGCGGGAGAACGTATCGGCCGCTTGTTGAGCGTGGGCGGTCGGCGCACACCAGACGAGTTTCACCGCGCTTTAGGGCTCTTGCTTTGGGATCATTGCGGCATGGCCCGTAACCGGCGCGGCCTGGAAAAGGCTCTGGCCCGCATCCCCGAGCTGCGTCAGGAGTTCTGGGAAGACGTGCGCGTGCCAGGGTGCGGCGAGGATCTGAACCAGGCCTTGGAGCGGGCCGGCCGGATCGCCGACTTTCTCGAGTTCGCCGAACTGGTGGCGCGCGACGCCCTGGCCCGCGAGGAGTCGTGCGGCTGCCATTTCCGGGAGGAATGGCAGACACCGGACCACGAGGCCCAGCGGGACGATGCGCGTTTCGCCCATGTGGCGGTGTGGGAGTTCCAAGGAAAAGAACGGCCCCCGCGCCGCCACCAGGAGCCTCTCGTGTTCGAGGCCGTCACCCCCAGTCAACGGAGCTATAAATGAGATCATGGCGGCAACACGCTCGTTCGTCGTAAAGATCTGGCGGCAAGCTGGCCCCCAGGCCCAGGGAGGGTTTGCGACCTATTGCCTCGACGGCCTGTCGCCGGATATGTCGTTTCTCGAAATGCTCGACGTGCTCAACGAACGCTTGATCAAGGAAGGCCGGGAGCCTCTGGCCTTTGATCACGATTGTCGGGAGGGCATTTGCGGTATGTGCGGTGCGGTGGTCAATGGCGAGCCGCATGGCCCCTTGGCGCGCACCACCCTTTGCCAACTCCACCTGCGGCACTTTGCCGACGGCCAGGAGCTGGTGATTGAGCCCCTGCGCGCCCGCGCTTTTCCGGTGATCAAAGATCTGGTGGTGGACCGGTCGGCCCTGGACCGCATCATCCAGGCTGGTGGTTATGTTTCGGTCTCCACCGGCGGCGCGCCAGACGCCAACACCATTCCTGTGCCGGCGACAAGGGCCGAGCAGGCCTTGGATGCGGCCCAGTGCATCGGTTGCGGCGCGTGTGTCGCTGCTTGTCCCAACGGCGCGGCCATGCTGTTCACTGGTGCGAAGATCACCCATCTAGCCCTTTTGCCCCAAGGGCGGCCCGAGCGGGCGCGGCGTGTCTTGGACCTGGTGCGGGCAATGGAGGAGGAGGGGTTTGGCGGGTGCAGCAACGAGCAGTTATGTGTACAGGCCTGTCCCAAGGGGATTCCAGTGCGGGTGATCGCCCGCCTCAACCGGGAGTTCCTGCGCGCCGCCCTGGTTAGCGAGGAAGGCCTGTGACCGCGGGGACTAACTGTCCGTCGAAAAAGTCATCCCTCACTTTTTCGACCACGGTTGGCCAAAACAACGTTTCGGCCAACCTCACGAATTCCTTGGTTCCTTTTCGGATATTCCTTGGGCACGGCC
>WFOD01000134.1 GCA_015488275.1 Deltaproteobacteria bacterium | reverse complement strand
GATGTGTATAAGAGACAGGGGGGGGAACTGGAGAGGCAATGCGCCGAGTGGCGGCGGCGGGCCGAGGAGTGTGAGGCCCGTATCCAGGAGCTTTTGCAGAAGCAGGCCCGGCTGACCGAACTGGCCGAACAGGCTGACAGGCTCCAGAGTGAATTGGCGGCCAAGAATGCGGCCATTACAGAGATGCACGGCGAGAACCGGGCGTTGGCCGAGCAGCTAAAAGAGATGGAAGCGCGTCTCGGGCGGGAGAAGAAAGAGGCTGAGGAGAAACTTGCGTTGCTGAAAGAAGCGCGCGAGGAGCTGACCACGGTGTTCAAGGCCGCTTCTAACGATATCTTTGAGCGAAGCGGCAAGACCTTGGTGGAGATGGCCAAGGCGGCGCTTGGCGAGGCGCAGGCAAAAGCGGCCAAGGAGCTGGAGGTGCGCCGCCAGTCGATTCAAGAGCTTGTCAAGCCGCTCCGCGAATCGCTCTTTCGGGTGGACGAGCAAATGCGGCGGATCGAAAAAGAGCGGGCCGAGGCCTACGCCGGCCTGCGGCAGCAACTCGCCGCCATGAGCGAGGCCCAGCTCCAGCTCCGTGCCGAGACCGCCAACCTGGTCAAGGCCCTGCGCCGGCCTTCGGTGCGGGGCCGCTGGGGCGAGATCCAATTGCGGCGGGTGGTGGAAGTGGCCGGTATGCTCGAACACTGCGATTTTGTGGAGCAGCAGAGCGCTGAAACCGGCCAGGGCCGCCTGCGGCCAGATATGATCATCAAGCTGCCGGGCGGGAAGAACGTGGTGGTGGACTCCAAGGCGCCGCTCGCTGCCTATCTCGAGGCTATGGAGGCAGAAGACGAGGGAGAAAAGCGGCGCCATCTTGCCGACCATGCCCGCCAGATCCGCGAGCACTTAGGGAAGCTGGCGGCCAAGGGATATTGGGAGCAGTTCCAGCCTTCGCCTGAGTTCGTGGTCTTGTTCTTGCCAGGAGAGAATTTCTTTTCCGCCGCCCTGGAGCACGATCCCGGCCTCATCGAATTCGGTGTGGCCCAGCGGGTGATCCTCGCCACCCCAACCACGCTCATTGCCCTGCTGCGGGCGGTATCCTACGGCTGGCGGCAGGAGCAGATCGCCGAGAGCGCGCAGGCCATTGCCGAACTCGGCAAGGAATTGCACGACCGGCTGCGGGTCATGACCGAGCACTTCATCGCCATGCGCAAGGGGCTCGACCGGGCGATAGAGGCGTACAACAAGGCGGTGGGGTCCTTTGAGAGCCGGGTTTTGGTTTCGGCCCGCCGGTTTGCAGCCATTGATTCCAACGTCACCAGGCCAATCCCCGAGTTGGAGGCGGTCACCGCCCTGCCGCGGCCGCCGCAGGAGGAGTAGCCACTGGCCACGGGATTGCTCCTTCATATGCCGAAGCCGCGGCCTCGCGGACCGGCCGCTATTCTCCCTTGACGCCGTATTTTTTCATCCATTTCCAGAGGGTCACCCGGCTGACGCCGAGCAGGGCCGCGGCCTGGCCCCGATGACCGCCGGTTTGTTCCAGGGCGGCAAGGATTTGGCGGCGGCGCTCCGTTGCCCGCGAGGAGAACGGCGAGCCAGCATCACGGCCAAAAGGGGCCGGGGACGGCTGGCGGATGTGGAGGGGGAGATGGGCAACGGTGATCCTCCCCTCGTGACACACGACAAAGGCGTATTCGATTACGTTCAGCAACTCCCGGATGTTGCCCGGCCAGGAATAACGGATCAAGCTCTCCAGGGCCTCGTTGTCGATGCCGGTTATCGGCTTGCCTGTCTTGTCACGGGCCCGCTGGATGGCCTTCTCCACCAAAAGCGGAATGTCGTCGGCCCGTTGCCGCAGGGGCGGCAGGGTGATGGGAACCACGTTGATCCGGTAATAGAGGTCTTCGCGGAATTTCCCCTGGCCGATGAGCCGTTCCAGATCCTTGTTGGTGGCGCAGATCACCCGCACGTTGATTTTGATTGGCCGGTGGTCGCCCACCCGTTCGATCTCCTGTTCCTGCAAGACGCGCAACAGTTTGGTCTGGGTTGCCGGCCCCAAATCGCCGATCTCGTCGAGAAAGATGGTGCCGCCGTCCGCCGCCTCGAACCGGCCGATACGCTTGTAGGCCGCGCCGGTGAATGCGCCCTTGACGTGGCCGAACAGCTCGCTCTCGAGGAGATTGTCGTTCAGGGCCGCGCAGTTGACCTTGATGAAAGGCGCGGCGGCCCGTGGGCTTCGCCGGTGGAGGAAGCCGGCGAGAAGCTCCTTGCCGGTCCCTGACTCGCCGTAAAGGACGACCGGCGCGTCGGATTGCGCCGCGCTGGCCGCCAGGTC
>WFOD01000133.1 GCA_015488275.1 Deltaproteobacteria bacterium | reverse complement strand
TCTGTATCCCTGAAGCAAAAAGGGACCGCCTGTTACGGGCGGTCCCTTTTTTGATGGTGCGCCAGGCATGGCGCGCAGCGCCGTGACTGGCGCGGCCTGCAGTCCGCACCGCACCACGCCGCTTACGCCGGCGCGGAACAGGCTGCGACCTTCAGCCCTGAAGCGTTTCCCCGGCCGCGGCCACCTTGGCTGCCCGCTCGTCGAGCTCCTGGGCCACTTTTTCGTGTTTGTAACGCCGGTGAATCGAGGCGGCGGTGCGAAAGGCCTCGGCGGCCTTGTCCTTTTCGCCCATCAGCTCAAAGGTTTCGCCCATGCCGATCAGGGTCTCCACCGTAGAGGCGGGGTTGCGCAGCGCCTCGTAGGTGTCCAGCAACTCGAGATAGGCCGCAATCGCGTCCTGGTAGCGCTCTAATCCCTTGAAGCAGGTGATCCGCCGCTTGCGGATGGCGAGCATGCTCATGAGGTCGTCGTGCTTCTTGATGATCGTTGCCGACTGGTCGTAGTAGTCCAGGGCCTTGGTGTACTCTTGGGTTTCCAGGCAGACGTCGCCTAGCCGGAAATAGGCGTTGGCCAGCCCTTCCTCGTTGCCCGCCTCCTCAAAACCGATACGGGCGTTGTGAAAGGCGTTGGCCGCCTGGGACAGGTCGCCGTGCTGCAGGTGGCGCAAGCCTTCTTGGTAATCCACCTGCGCGGGGTCGGGTTCCTGGTTGTTGGGCCGGGGATCGGTGCCGGCCATTGGTAGTTGTTGCTCCATGTCGTGCTTCCTTTTGGTCGTTATGGGGATCGTGGCCTGAAGTTGGCTTTCCAAACTATTGCCTGGCGACCGGCCGCCCTTCCGGCCTGTGGCATGCCGTTGCCAGTGGGCCGCTAGTCTCCGGCCGCAGGAGAAGGGGGCGGCTTGGGCGCTATGTGGACGAGCTGTTGGGCTGGCGGCGCTTTTTCCAGGGTGGCGAGGATGCGGCGGGCCAGTTCGCCCACCGAGGCGCGAAGGAAGTCGCCGTCCTCGAACCAGGTGACCTCAGCCGGATCCTCGGTCAGGGCTTCAATGTCGGAACGGGCCTCGCTGGCCGCGATCCGTTCAAGGAGCCGCAGGGTGAGGCCGCGCACCTGCGCGTCTGGGTGTTTGAGATAACGGAAAAAGTGAAAGAAGGGCAGGTTGCGGATGAGGTCGGGACGTTTGGCCGCCACCGTGCCCAGGGCCCAGATCACCAGGGGCTGGCGGGCCGGATCGTTCATGTAGCGCAAGAGATGGCGGGTGAAGGCGCCGAAGATGTTGGCCCGGCCGGCGATGATCGCGCCGATCGCCTCTACCGTGCCCCAACTGGAGGAGGCCGAATCGTCGGCTGCGGCGAACAGCCGGTGCAAGAGATCGCTGACCGGGCCGGGGTGGCGGCTGGCGTAGCGGCCGCAGGCGTGCCCCAAGGCGTCGATGACCCGCCAGCGCAACCGTTCGTCCGGAGTGTAGAGAAGGCGCTGCAGAAACCCCAGGGTGCGCTTGTCGTCGAACAGCAGATCCACCAGGCCGTCGATGTCGCCGGCCGCCACCAGCTCCTGCACCAGGGTTTTGCTGGCGCGCCGCCGTTTGCGGTTGGGGTCGCGTTCTGGCTCTATTGGCTCGCCGGCCGCCTTGGCCTCTTCGGCCCGGCGGGCCCGCTCCATGATTTCCGCCAAGTCCCGGTGCAGGCGCACGAAGTACAGAACGCCACGCACCGCCCGGCCGTCGAGGTTGCCGGTCTCCACCACCTGGTGGGTGATCTCGTCGTAGCGCTCGATCCGGCCGGTGAGGTAGTCTTCTTCTGGCACCAGGCTCCAAGCCGTGTCCCAGTCGTCGTTGCACGCATACACCATAGCCTCGATCATGGCGCCGCCCACGTTGTGGCCAGTGGCGTCGCAGGCATAGGCCGCGCCACAAGAGCAGCGGCCCACGGGAAACTCTCCCAGGCTGCGCTTTTCCGGCTCGTGCGGCCGGCCGATCCGCTGGCCGCAGAACGGGCACCAGGGCGGCAAGATGATATGCTGGCCTTTCATGACGTTGCGCCGTCCATCGCTTGGGCCAGGGCCTGTTCGAAGCGGGGATCCACCGCGTAGCCCAGTTGCTTGGCCCGGCCGAGGTGCTCCTTGGCCTTGGCGTGTTGGTTGGTGAAGTAGTAGGCCACGGCCAGGTTGTTGTGCGCCATGCCAAAGTCCGGCTCCAGTTCCACCGCCGTGCGGGCCGCCTCCAGGGCCTTGTCGAAATGGCCGTTCATCACGCAGGCAGAGGCCAGGTTGACCCAGGCGGTGGTGAGTTTCGGGTCGTATTGGGTGCCCTTGGTGTAGCATTCCTCGGCCGCCGGGCCGTCGCCAGCCTGCTGGTGGATGAGTCCCAGGTTGGCGTGCGCCTGCGCCGCCTCTGGATTGATGGCAAGGGCCTTTTCGTTGGCGGTTTTGGCCGCCTCGACCTTGCCCTGCTCAAAGTAGATGCCACCGAGGTTGACCAGGGACTCCCAAGAGAGGGGATCGAGGTCCAGGGCGATCTCGAGTTCGCGGACCGCGTCGTCGAGACGGCCGGCCTTGCGATAGACCAGGCCCAGATGGTGATGAGCCATGACCGATTTGGGCTTCTCCTGGCATTTTTTTTCGAGTTCGGCGATGACTTCGTTGAGATCGGCGACTTTTTCGCTCATGATATCCGTCCTTGCTTGCGGTATGTTTCCGGTTGTGGTGGCTGCGGCGCTGGGGAAACGCAGGCGCCAAAATAGACGCGCGGCAAACCCCAACACTAGCATATCCAGGGCGGAAATTCAATCGAACAGCGCGGGGCTACGTTGACTTTTGCGCCTAGGTCCGCTATGGTGGCGGAGTTTTTCACACGAGCACAGAGCGTATCCGTCATCAGGGGAGGATGTCGCGGTAGCGCCATACCCTTCCCGTGGCCGGTGATGTTTTGTGCGGTGGGTTGCGGCTCATCGCGCCTTGTGACAACGGTAAGTTTGGAGCGTCCGGCAAGGGCCGGGCGAGGAGTGAGTCTGTCATGGCCAACGTGGTGATCGTGGGCACCCAGTGGGGAGACGAGGGCAAGGGCAAGGTCGTTGATCTGCTTACCGGCTACGCCGACTGCATCGTTCGCTTCCAGGGCGGCAACAATGCTGGGCATACCTTGGTGGTGGAGGGCAAGCAGTATATCTTTCATCTCATTCCATCGGGCATCCTGTACGAGGACAAGCGCTGTTTTATCGGTAACGGCGTGGTCGTTGATCCAGCGGTCCTCTTGCAAGAGATGGACGAGTTGGCCGCTGCCGGCCTCCCGGTGACTCCAGAGCGGCTGATGCTCAGCCGTACCGCCCATTGCATCATGCCGTACCATAAGTCGCTGGACAAGGGGAGCGAAGCGGCCCTGGCCAAAGGCAAGAAGATCGGCACCACGGGCCGTGGCATAGGGCCGTGCTACGGCGACAAAATTCTGCGCAAGGGCATCCGTCTGGGAGACCTGCTCGATCCCGCCTTCTTCCGCGAGAGGCTTGTTGACAACGTGGCGGAAAAGAACAAGCTCTTGACCGAGCTTGGCCTGCCGACCCATGACGTGGATGCGATCTACGATGAGTTTCAGCGCTATGCCGAGCGGCTCGCCCCCTTTCTTGGCAACGTGTCCGTGGCGCTGGACGAGGCGCGCAAGGCGGGCCGGCATATCCTGTTCGAAGGCGCGCAGGGGACGCAGCTCGATATTGACCACGGCACCTATCCCTTTGTTACCTCGTCCAACACCGTGGCGGGTAATGCCTGTACGGGCAGCGGCTTTGGGCCGTCGCACATCGACTGTGTGATCGGCATTGTCAAGGCGTACACCACCCGGGTGGGGGAGGGGCCCTTTCCCACCGAGCTGTTCGATGAGATCGGCGACCGGATCCAGAAAAAGGGTGGCGAATTTGGCGCCACCACTGGCCGCAAGCGGCGGTGCGGCTGGCTCGACATGGTGGTGGTCAACGAGGCGGTGCGCCTCAACGGGATCAACGGCCTGGCGATCACCAAGCTCGACGTGCTCTCTGGCCTCGACCGGTTGCGGATCGCCACCGCCTATGAGCATGAAGGCGTCACCCACACGGCCATGCCGTGGAACGCCCGGATGACCGGCCAGGTGACACCCTGCTATGAAGAAGCGGAGGGTTGGAGCGAGGAACTCGGCGAAGCGCGCCACTTCGACGATCTGCCGCCCAAGGCCAAGGCGTACATCCGCCGGTTGGAGGAGTTGGCCGGCGCGCCCGCCTATGTCGTCAGCGTGGGGCCGGACCGGGAGAAAACCATCCTGCTGCGGAATCCTTTTGAGTCCGCCTGAGGCCGTTGCGGCGGGCCGGCCGCATATCGCCCCCCTTCGCGGTGAGCTTGTCACAAATCCCGCCCCCGGTTCAAACCAGGATTCCCGGTTGCGGTCGTGCCCCTGACACGCGAGGAGAAGAGCTGGGTTCTGTACGACGTTGCCAACTCGGCGTTCGTCTTGGTGGTGACGACCACCCTGATGCCGGTTTTCTACAAGGGGTATGCGGCTGCCGGCCGGCCGGCGGCAGTGGCCACCGGCGACTGGGGGCTCGCCAATGCTCTCGCCGCCCTGGTGGTGGCGCTCTGCGCGCCCCTGATAGGGGCCTTGGCCGACTACCCCGGAGGGAAAAAGCGGTTCTTTCGGTGGTTTCTCTTTACCGGCGTGCTTTGCTGCCTCCTGTTGGCCACCGTGGAACGGGGCGCCTGGTTCTGGTGCCTTGCGCTCTACGTGTGCGCCCGGGTGGGCTTTGCCGGCGCCAACCTCCTGTACGACGCCCTGCTCGTGGATGTGGCCACGCCCCAGCGCAGGGACCGGGTCTCGGCCGCAGGATACGGCTGGGGCTATATCGGCAGCGTGATCCCCTTTGTCGTCGTCCTCGCCCTGCTCCTGCCCGCTGCTGGCGACAGTGGCTTGCCGCCTGGACGGACCAAGGTGGGTTTTATCCTTGTCGGTCTTTGGTGGCTCGCCTTTTCCCTGCCGCTTTTGCGGTGCGTGCGTCAGCGGCACGGCCTGGCCGCTCCTTCTGCGCCCTTTGTTGCCGCTTGGCAGCGGTTGCGTCGCCTGTTGGCTGACGCGCGCCGCAACCGGCCGGTCTTTCTTTTTCTTCTCGCCTATTTCTGTTACATCGACGGGGTGGATACGATCATCGTCATGGCGATGAGCTATGGGATGGATGCAGGGCTTTCCACCAGCACCCTGGCGCTTGTCATGCTGCTGATTCAGGTGGTGGCCTTTCCCTGCACCCTGGGATACGGCAGGCTGGCGCAGCGGTTTTCCTGCCGGGGAATGTTGCTCGCCGGCATAGGGGTGTTCGCCTGCATCACCGGCGTGGCCTTTGTCCTGCCCCTCGTTTCCGACCTTGGCCACCGGCAGGGGCTTTTTGGCCTCCTGGCCCTGTTGGTCGCCTCGTCCATGGGCGGGGTGCAGTCGTTGAGCAGATCGTTTTTCAGCCGGTTGGCGCCGCCGGAGCGCAGCGGTGAGTTTTTTGGCCTGTACAACGTGTGCGGCAAATCGGCCACCATCTTGGGGCCGCTCGTCATGGGCCTTGCCGCCCGGCTTGGCGGCGACGCCCGTTATGGGGTGCCCTTCGTCCTGCTCCTCCTTGTTCTCGGTGCTTGGCTTTTGACCAAGGTCCGGCCAGCGGCTCCACCCCAGCCCCGGTAGTCTCCATGCCCAAGGAGTGGACGCATTGGCACATCGCCCGCCAGGTCCTTTTGGGGCTTCCCGATGTGCCTTTGCGTAAGCTCATCGAGCGGCAGCGCCATCTCTATCTCCTTGGCGCCGTGCTGCCCGATGCGCCGCTGTACGCCCAACGTCTGCGACCGGGCCGCGTTCTTTTCCGTCAACTCGGTCGCCGCTTCCACGATCCTGAGCAGGCCCCCGCCCTGGTGCGGAGTCATCTGATGAGGGAAGGAGCCGCGGATGCAGCGGCGGCGGCCCTGGGTTTGGGGGCCCTGACCCATGTTCTGGCCGATATCCTGGTCCATCCTGCTGTTGATGCTGCGGCTGGCGATGATCTGGGCCAGCACTTTGCGATCGAGACGCGGCTGGACCTGCTGTTGACGTTTGCCCAGCAGGCGGATCGCCTGGCGTTGGCGCCGCTGGTTTGGCGGTGCGGCAAGCAAGGATGGCGGGGGCTTGGTGGCCGGATCGCCGCCCTTTTTGCTGCTCCGGACTATGTTGGCCACTGCGTTTGGATGCTTTTTTGTCATGCCGGCCTGCAGGGGACCTTTTCCCGCCGGTATGTGCACCGGGCGGTCGTTTGGCTCCAGCGGCGCGGGATCGCCGGGATGGGCGCCTACCGCCGGTTGTTCTATCATGATCCCGATGCGGCAAGCCTTGTCTCTGACCGCCAGGAGCTGGCTGCGTGCATGGCCGCCGTGCAGCGGACCGCGGCCGTCTGTGGCCGCCTGTTTGCCGAGGGGGGGGATCTGGCCGGTGTTTGCGCCCAGGATGATCTGGTATCGGGGTTCAGTGGCTCACGGTGCGGGCGCCGGCCATGACATCGGTGAGGTCTTCGGCAAGGCGCAAGAGCATGGCCGTGGTCACCGGCCGCTCTTGGGGCGCGCGGCTGGGATAGGAAAAGGAAAAGGCGCGGCGGATCTCTGGCAGGAATCCCCCTTCGGGATAGGCAGGGGGCTGGAGCATGTTTTCCGCTACGTACCATACGGTCCGTCCCTTGGCGGTCTCCAGCAGGCGGAGGTGGATTTCCGCCTCGCCGCCGCCAAGCTCGACGCCTGGGAGCAGCCGGGTGATGCGGCCGGCCAGCACGTAGCGGGTCCCGGCGCGGCGGCCGGCGGCAACGGCGTCGGTCAGGGCGTGCCACGGTTCTTGGCGGTAGACCACGGTGCGAAAGGCCCGTTTGCCCATGAGCACATCTTTGAAGAGTTGGGCTGCGGCGGCGCCGAGATCCGGTCGGCTGCCGGCCGGTGTCTGGAAGGGCAGTACGGTGACGCTGGCCGGCGCGGCGAGTGGTTCCAGGGGATAGACATAAACTACAGGCGCGGTTTTCGCCGCCAGCGGCGGGGTGGGTTGCGGGCCGGCGCAGCCGGCAAGAAGGGCGACCGCCAAGACGAGAGCGGCCATAGATGGACTGTTGAGCAGCAGCGCCTGCCAGGGTTGTGAGTGACCTTGCCGCCGCATAGTTTACTCCTTTTCGTATACCGAGAGCGCCACCTCATCTTGGCCCGTGTTGGCCCGGAGCAGGGCGTTCACCGCTGGGCTGCGCTGGAGTTCCAGGCCGGCCACCGACAAAACGCCGTCTGTCGCCGCGTCCAGGAGGCGGACGTTGATGATCACCGTCTGCGGGGTCAGGGTATAGGTGCCGGCGACCACGGCCGTCGCCTGGTGGTTGGCGGCCAGGTCCGCGGCCCTGCGGCTGAGCATCAGCTCGCCCTTGCGCGGCGCGATCACCAACTCCTCCAGGCGTCGGGTCTCGATGATCTCTGCCCCGTGGTGAAAAAGTTGGGTGGCGAGGGACTCGGTGAGCACCCGGCCGAAATCGCTGGTCTGGTCCAGACGCTCGAGGGGCACCATAGTGGTCATGAGGAGGCGTTCGTCGGCCAGGGACTGGTCCCGGTGGTTCATGGCCAGTTGCCTGGCCAGGTTTTCGCCGATACCGAAAAAGTCTGGACTCATCACCGAGACGGTGCCGCCGGTCCGCGGCTGGCAAGCTGCCGAGAGGCACAGCAGGATGAGAAGCCCTGGCACGACCAGCGCGGCGAACGGCGAGCGGGAGGACTGGCGGGGACGGCTCATGGCAACCCTCCTTTCCGTACCGGCACCGCCACGGTCTTGCGGGTGGGCACGGCTTTTTCGTCGGCCAGCAGGTCCTTGATCAGGGCGGAAACGGGCAGCACGGTTTCCGCGCTTCCCAGTACCCGGTTGTCGGTGTTGTCGAGCAGGCGGGCGGAGATAAACAACTGGCCGGCGGCCTGGCGGTAGGTGCCCACCAGAACGGCATCGGCCAGGTGCACGTAGGGGATCTCCTCGAGATCGCGCGACAGGCCGTATTCGCCGAACCGCTGGCGCACGAGAATAGAAGGGGTTTTGCGCGGGTCGATGACCGACAGCCCTGCTTGGCGCAAGGCGCCGATGGTCGTTTCCTGCAGCAGGCGGCCAAGGCCGCTGGTCCGGTAGAGGTTGTCGAGGTTGACAAAGGTGGCGACGATGACTTGGGCGTCGGTGTCCACTTCGGCCTGGCGGACGATTGTCGTGGCCAGGGCGCGGACAGCGGTGACAAAATGCTCGGTTTCCTCTGGCGTGGCCCGGTCGTCGCCGGGCGCGCCCGCCCGCTCTGCCGCCGGTGCGGTGCGGCCTTCGGCCGTAAAGATCCGTTCGGTGCGGTACACGTAATCGGCCGGCACCTGGTGGGGGAGATTGTAAACGTAGTCGTGCTGGCCCAGGCCGGTGTCTGTATTTTCGCTTTGGCCGCCGTTTTGCTCCCCGCTTGATGTTGCCTTGGCGTCTTCTGCCTGCGAAACGGCCGGGTTGGGCCCTTCCGCCTGGACGGGGGGCCTCTCTGCGCTTTTTTTGTCTTGCGTCCAGCGCAGGCCAGTCGGCCAAACGGCACAGCCGGCGAGTGTCATGGCGAGCAACAGGCCGGCCAGCCGCCGGGCGATGGCGGGCGGCTGGGAGGGCTTTGGCGCGGTCCAGAACCCGGCGTGTCTTGGCCGCAGCTTAGTTGAAGCGCAGGCCTGGATACTGGGGTTGCAGGTCTTGCCACGCAGGTCCATACAGTTCCTCCACAGTGACGGATTGACCAGGGCTGGTGCCGGCCGGCGCAGGATAGACGACCGGAAGCCGGGGCTCTGGCTGCAGGAGCGGCACAGAAGCCGTGGCCCGCAGGTTGAGTAGCCGCGAGTTGAGCGCAGCAGTGCAACCGCCGGCGCCCAAGAGGAGCAGGCCGGCGAGGAGCAGGCGTGCGATGGCGCTTCGCCGCCCAACGGGGCGTTTACGGGGTAAGGCGTTTCGGGGAATTACTGTCGGCGCCGTTGGGATCGGAGACAACGGCTCTTGTAATGGATGACGAGAAAAGCGCATGTCGGGTGTTCCTTGGCGTGGCCCGGTTCGCTCCGCGCCCCTGGAGCCTTCGGCCCGCCGGCCGGAGGGGGCGCGGACACGGGTCGCCGTCAATTCTTGCCGCTGATCGTCAAGGGATCGGCGGCAAAGCGGCAAGTTTTTCCCGCGCGCTGGCCGGTTCGCCTGGCGGGAGCAGCCCAGTGATCCAAGGTACACGACCTTTTGCGCACGGCGCGGCGTCTGGTAGTCTTTTGGGTCTACAGCAGGTTTCGTGCCATATGCTGTGCCCTTGGCCGGGTGAGGGGGCGGCGACTGGAGATGGCGCGGAAAAAACCATTGCCATGCAAGGGAAAAAGATTATATTGGTTTGGTTTATGCCGCTGGTTTTTGGCGTTTCCAATGGATTTTGTCATGGTGACGGCCTTGAAGGAGGGCCGGTGCGCGAGCAGGAGGCAAGGATATGGCCCGTATTACGGTTGAGGATTGTCTAAAGGTCGTTGGCAACGAAAACCGCTTCGCTCTCATCCATTTGGCTGTTGAGCGTATCCGGCAGCACCGGCAGGGAGCGCCCTTTCTGGTCAAAAGAAAAAACAAGGAAGTGGTGATGACCCTGCGGGAGATCGCTGCTGGCTTGGTGACGCCGGAAAACATCATCGAGCTGCGCCGGCAGCACCGTGAGTTTCTGGCGGCCGAGCGGGCCAAGCGCAGGGAGGAAGAAGAAAAGGCCGCCGCCGAAGCGGCTGGCGCCGCGGCCGAAGACGCTGCAGCCTGAAAGGGGCGGAACGGACACGGGACGCGGAAACGGTGGATCGTCATGGGCAAGGACTACTACGAGATCCTCGGGGTAAGCCGGGACGCCGATAGCGCCGCTATCAAAAAGGCGTATCGCAAGCTCGCCCTCAAATACCATCCAGACCGCAATCCTGGCGACAAAGAGGCCGAGGAGCGGTTCAAGGCGGCGACCGAGGCGTACGAGGTCCTGTCTGACGCGGAGAAACGGCAGGTCTACGACCGCTACGGCGAAGAGGGCCTCCGGAACCGCGGTTATCAAGGCCCCAGTAGTTTTGACGATATCTTCGCCAGTTTTAGCGATATCTTCGGCGATCTGTTTGGCTTTGGCGCAGGCATGGGCCGGCGGCGCAGGCCAGATGGGCCGATCCCTGGCTCCGACCTGCGCTACGATCTTTCCATCTCCTTTCTTGAAGCGGTGCATGGAGTGGAAAAGGAGGTGGAGCTCACCAAACCGGAGACCTGCTGGACCTGCGAGGGCAGTGGCCTTCGCCCTGGCCACCGGCCGCAGGTCTGCCCCACCTGTCAGGGGCACGGGCAGGTGGTGCGGGCGCAAGGGTTTTTTCGCGTTTCCTCCACCTGTCCCCATTGCCGGGGCAGCGGCCGGATCGTTACCGATCCCTGTGCGGACTGCAACGGCGAGGGGCTGGTGCAGCGCAAGAAAAAGCTTGCCCTCAAGATTCCGGCCGGCGTGGACACCGGCGCGCGGATGCGGCTCCGCGGCGAGGGAGAGGGCGGCCGACGCGGAGGGCCGCCGGGAGACCTGTACGTGGTGATCCATGTGGAGCCGCACGAAATCTTTGAGCGTGACGGCACGACCATCTACTGTCAGGTGCCGGTATCTATGGCCCAGGCGGCCTTGGGGTGCGAGATCGAGATCGACACCGTGGATGGCCCGGAAATCCTGACCATCCCGCCTGGCACCCAACCCGGTCAGCGGCTCACCCTGCCGGACAAGGGGGTGCCGGCGTTGCATGGCGCGGGCCGGGGAGACATGGTGGTGGAGGTGGCGGTCACGGTACCCACAGATCTCACCCCACGCCAGCGGGAACTGCTCGAGGAGTTTCAGCGGATCGAACAAGAGAAGGAAGCGCCCGGCGCCGGCTTTTTCAAACGGCTTTTCCAGCGCGCTTCATAGGTATCCGGACGGGGTGTCGGCCGGCCGCATCCCGCGGTCCGGTCCATACGGCGGACGGGAAAGGAGTGAACATGGACCCAAAGGAACTGGCCTACTTCAAGGAAAAGCTGGAGAATATGAGCAAGGAGCTTCTGCGCGAAGCGGAGAAGACCCTTTCTGAGATGACCAATCACAGCGACAACTACCCGGATCCGGCGGACCGGGCCACGGCCGAGTCGGACCGCAACTTCGAGCTGCGGATCCGGGACCGGGAGCGCAAGTTGCTGGCCAAAATCAAAGAAGCCCTGGAGCGGATCGAAGGAGGGACGTACGGCATCTGTGAGGAGTGCGGTGACGATATCGGCTTCAAGCGGCTCGACGCCCGGCCGGTGACCACCCTGTGCATCGAGTGCAAGACCAGGCAGGAGAGCCTGGAGAAGATCCAAGCCGGCTCCTGAACATGCCTGAGTTACGCAAGGACCCCATCCTCGGCCGGTGGATCATCATCGCCAAGGAGCGGGGAGCGCGTCCCACCGACTTCATCATCCAGCGTAACGCCACCAAGGGGGGGTTCTGTCCCCTCTGCCCTGGCAACGAAAGCACGACCCCGCCAGAGGTGCTGGCCTACGGCCGGCCGCATCCTGAACCCAATACGCCGGGCTGGACCGTGCGTGTGGTCCCCAACAAGTATCCCGCCTTGGTCATCGAGGGCGATCTCGACAAGGAGGGGGAGGGGATCTACGACAAGATGAACGGCATTGGGGCGCACGAGGTGATCATCGAAAGCCCCCGCCACGACGAGGTGTTCACCTACCTGCCGCTCGACCACTTGGTGCAGGTGCTCTACGCCTACCGCGACCGGATCGTGGACCTTGGCAAGGATCCCCGGTTCCGCTACGTGATGGTGTTCAAAAACTTCGGTCAGGCGGCCGGCGCCTCCCTCGAGCACTCTCATTCCCAGCTCATCGCCCTGCCGATCCTGCCGCGGATGATCGTTTCCGAGCTCGACGGCGCGCTCGCTTACTACCGCTACAAGGAACGGTGCATCTTTTGCGATATCGTCCGGCAAGAGCTGAAGGACGAGATCCGGGTGGTCTGCCGCAACGACCACTTTGTCACGATTACGCCGTACGCGCCGCGGGCGCCGTTTGAGATGTGGATCCTGCCCCTGGGCCACAACTCGTCGTACATCGACATGGCGCCTGAGCTCTACCATTCACTGGCCGCGATCTTCTCTGAATCCATGCGGCGGCTCGACGCCTGCCTGCCCGATGTGCCGTACAACTTTGTTCTCCATACCGCGCCGTTGCGCAGCCCTGCCTTGGAGCACTATCACTGGCACTTTGAAATCATGCCCAAGCTCACCTCCATCGCCGGCTTTGAGTGGGGGTCTGGGTTCTACATCAATCCAACGCCGCCAGAAGAGGCGGCCCGTTATCTGCGGGAGGCAGGGCCTGCGCCAGGGCCGTGATGGGCAGTATCTAGCAGTCCGTCGAAAAAGTCATCCCTGACTTTTTCGACCACGGTTGGCCAAAACAAAGTTTCGGCCAACCTCACGAATTCCTTGGCTCTTTCAGAGCCGGCGGAATTCGGCGGTACGTCCCTGTGCCGCGCAGCGGCCAGATACCACAGACCGGCGACGAGACGCCAACACGCCACGAGGAGCGAAGAGCCATGACAGGGACAGGGAGCGGAGCGAGGATCTTGCTCGTCGATGATGAGGATAGCATCCATTTGTTGTACGGCGAGGAGCTGCGCGACGAGGGATATGAGGTGGTCTCCGCCAAGAGCGGGGCCGAGGCCCTGGGGCTTTTGCCCGACGTGGAGCCCGACCTTGTGATCCTTGACATCAACATGCCGGGCATGGACGGGCTTGAGGTTCTGCGGCGCATCAAGGAGCAGCGCAGCGACTTGCCGGTGATCCTGAGTTCCGCTTATCCAGAGTTCAAACAGGATATCTCCTCCTGGGCCGCGGACGCTTATCTCGTTAAGATCTCGGACCTGACCGAGCTCAAGGAGACCGTGCGCCGGCTCCTGGGCCGATGAAGGACATCCAGAGCCAGCACGATCCCAGGCGGATCGCCATCCAAAAGGTCGGGGTCAAGGACATCGCCTACCCGATCACCGTGCTCGACAAGCATACCCGGGTGCAACATACCGTGGCCCGGGTCAACATGTACGTCAATCTGCCGCACCAGTTCAAGGGCACGCACATGAGCCGGTTCGTCGAGATCTTGAACCGGTTCCACGGCGAGATCCACGTCAAGCGGTTTTCCGCCATCCTGCGCGAGATGAAAGAGCGCCTCCAGGCCGAGGCGGCGCATTTGGAGATCGATTTTCCGTTCTTTCTGCCGCCCCAAGGCCGCAGCGCCGCCAGCCGCCGGTATTTGTGCGCCATGCATGGTTCGCTGTGCGAGCGGGAGGAGATCGAGATCACCGTCCGGGTGCCCGTTGCTCCGCCGTTGGCCGCGGCAGCGCCCAACGGCCTGCCGCCCTCGGCCGGTCATTGGGGCCGGGCCGAGGCGCGGGTGCGGCTGGCCGACTTTCTTTGGCTTGAAGATCTGGTCACCCTGGTGGAGGAGGCCGTGGCGGCCGAGATCCGCGCCAGCCGGCAGGAGCAGGCCCCTTTGGCCGTTGAGGCGCTCACCGGCGCCATTGGCGACCGCCTGGCCGCCCAGCCAGCGGCGGCGTGGTTTTCGGTAACAGTGGAGAATTTTGCCCGCGGCTACAGCACCTTTGCCACTCTGGAAGGATCGTGACACATCACGCAACCCATCTGAAAGGACGATAATGCATAAGGAACTGTTGTTTGAAATCGGCACCGAGGAGATCCCGGCCGGCTACCTGTCTCCGGCCCTGGAGGCCATGCGGGCCATGCTCGCCGACCAGCTCCGGCAGGCCGATCTGGCGCATGGCGCGATCACCGTTGCCGGCACACCTCGGCGGCTGGTGGCCAGGGTCGCCGAACTGGCCGCGCGCCAACCCGACCGCCGGGAGCAGGTGATCGGTCCGCCGCGCAAGGCGGCCTTTGACGCCAACGGCAATCCCACCAAGGCGGCGCTGGGGTTCGCCCGCTCCCGGGGGATCGCTATGGAGGATACCGAGGTGGTCGCTACCGAACGGGGCGAATACCTGGCCGCCACCGTTGAGATCGCTGGCCGGCCGGCCAACGAGGTTTTGGGTGAGATCTTGCCCGCGATCATCACCAGCCTTCCATTTCCCAAGTCCATGCGCTGGGGGAGCGGCACAGTGCCCTTTGCCCGGCCGATCCAGTGGCTGCTCGTGCTGTACGGTGGTGAAGTGATTCCCATCGCGGTGAACGACGTGGTCGCCGGTCGCACGACCCGCGGCCACCGGTTCCACGCTCCCCAGGAAGTGGAGGTGGGCGATTTTGCCGATTACTGCCGGAAGCTGGAGGAGCGGCATGTGCTTGTGGACCCGGCCCGGCGGCGGCAGGCGCTGGTGGAACGGGTGACCGCCGCGGCCACGGCCATTGGGGGCCGGGTGGTGGCGGACGACGAACTCGTGGCCACGGTGACCAATCTGGTGGAGGAACCGCATCCCGTGGTTGGCGCGTTCGACGAACGGTTTCTCGCCCTGCCGCGCGAGGTGCTTATCACCTCGATGCGTGAGCACCAGAAATACTTTGCGGTGGAGGACGAGGCCGGCAGGCTGCGGCCGCATTTCGTTGCCGTGAACAACACCCGGGTCCGGGACGCCTCGGTAGCCGTGGAGGGTCACCAGCGGGTGATCCGCGCCCGGCTCGAAGACGCCTGGTTCTTCTTTCGCGAGGACTGCAAGCGGCCTCTGGCCGACCGGGTGGCCGATCTTGACGGGCTCATCTTTCAGGCCAAGCTGGGCACCATGCTGGAGAAGTGTGAGCGGCTGCGCGCCCTGGCCGGTTGGCTGGCCGAGCGCCTGGCGCCGGATGCGGTGGAGGCGGCGCAGCGGGCCGCCCTTCTGGCCAAGGCCGATCTGCTCACCGAGATGGTGGGTGAATTTCCTTCCCTCCAGGGGGTGATGGGGCGCGAGTATGCGTTGCTGGCCGGCGAGCCGCCAGAAGTGGCGCAGGCGATCCACGAACATTACCTGCCGCTGCGCGCTGGCGACCGGCCGCCCGCCTCCACCATTGGCGGCCTGGTCGGCATCGCCGACCGGATCGACACTGTGGTCGGTTGTTTTGGTATTGGCGCAACGCCCACTGGCGCGGCCGATCCCTTTGGCCTGCGCCGCCAGACCCTTGGCCTTTTGCATATCCTGGAGGCCAAGGGGCTGCGCCTGTCCTTGGCGGCGCTCGCCGCCAAGGCGTGCGGTCTCTACGGTGACCGGCTCACAGAGCCGCGGGAGCAGGTGGTGGCAAAGGTTCTCGCTTTTGTGCGGGGCAGGTTTGTCCACGATCGGGTCGGGCGCGGGCTGCCGCAGGAGATCGTGGAGGCGGCGGTGGCCGTCGGCTTCGACGATCCGGTGGACTGCGACCGCCGCATCGAGGCCCTGGCCGCCGTAAGTCGCCAGCCTGAGTTCCAGCTCTTGGCCGGCGCCTTTAAGCGGGTGACCAATATCCTCAAGGATCACGAGGACGCCACGGTGGAGCCGTCGCTCTTCCAGGCGCCGACGGAAAACACCTTGTACGAGGCCCTGGAAAAAACACGCCAGGCCGTGGCCCCGCTGGTGGCCGCCGGAGACTATGCGGCAGCGCTTACCGCCATGCTGGCCATGAAAGAGCCTATAGACCGGTTCTTTGACGATGTAATGGTCATGGTGGAGGATGAGCGGCTGCGGGCCAACCGCCTGGGCCTGTTGGCCGGCGCGGCGGCCCTTTTCCGCACGGTTGCCGATTTTTCCAAGATGTACGCCATGCAGCAAGTGGGGTGACGGCAAGGATGTGACCGGTCGCGCTCTAGCCGTTGGAGGAGGGTGCGCCTGTCCGGCCCCGCGGGACGGCGTTTGGGTGCACCGCTTTTCCCGCCACTACCGGTTGCGGTACGGCGGGCCGGTGGGCAAGATCGCCTTGGACCTCGGTGTGCCCTGCCCCAACCGCCGGCAGGGGGGATGCGCCTACTGCCGCGCCGCCGGCTTCACCCCGTTTTACCTCGCGCCCGGCGCGCCGGTCACAGTTCAGCTCGCCGAGGGACGGCGCTATCTCTTTGGCAAGGGGTTTGTCCGCTACTTCGCCTACTTCCAGCAGGAAACCCCCACCGCCGCTCCCCTGGATGCGCTGTTCAACGCCTGCCACACGGCGCTGGCCGACCCCGCCTGTGTGGGCATCATTGTCTCCACCAGGCCGGATGCGCTGCCCGACGCCTTTCTCGACCGGTTCGCCGACCTGGCCGCGGCCGAGGAAGAGCGGGAGTTTTGGATCGAGGTGGGGGTGCAATCGGCCCATGACCAGACCCTTGCCCGCATCAACCGCAACCATACCTGGACAGAGGCCGCCGCCGCCTTGGCGCGCATAGGCGAGCGTCCCCGCCTCGGCCGGGGAGCGCATCTCATCTTTGGCCTACCGGGCGAGGGGCGCGAGGAGATGCGCGCTACTGTGGAGCGGGTGGTGGCGGCCGGTATTGAGGCGATCAAGTTCCATCATCTGCAGGTGATCGCCGGCACGGCCCTGGCCCGGCAACATGCGCGGCGTCCCGTGCCCCTTTTTGCGCCGGATGACTATCTGCGCCTGCTCGCCGAGTTGCTCACCCTGGTGCCGGAGCGGGTAGTGGTGCACCGGCTGTGGTCAACGGCCGCCCCTGACCTGCTCGTGGGCCCCCAGTGGGGGCTTTCCTCCCATGAACTTAACGTGCGGCTGACGGCGATCATGCGGCAAAACGGGTTGCGACAAGGGATGCACGCCTTATCAAGCCGTTGAAAAACGGTCTGCCATGCCGAAAGCTCCAGGGCGGGGAGCGAAGGGGCGCGCCCAAGGAATATCCGAAAAGGAGCCAAGGAATTCGTGAGGTTGGCCGGAACTTGCGTTTTGGCCAACCGTGGCCGAAAAAGCCAGGAATGGCGTTTTCAACGGATTGTTATGAGCACGCCACGACCTGCAACGCCCGCCATGCTGATGGCCTCGATTCTTTACCGCCAAGGGGCCTACCGTGATCTGGCCTTGGAGCGGCTCAACGCGCTGTTTGGGCCGGTGGCGGTCCAGGGCCCCGAGTTCGCCTTTGATCAGACCACCTATTACGAGGCCGAAATGGGGGCCAACCTCCGGCGGATCCTCGTGGGATTCGCTCCCCTTGTCCCCCGCGAGAGCCTGGTTGAATGCAAGTTGGCGACCAACGCCCTGGAGCAGGAGCTGGCCGACGGCTCCGGCCGCCGCCGGGTGAACGTTGATCCGGGCTTGCTGACCGTGGAGAACCTGGTGCTTGCCACGGGCAAGAATTTTGGCCACCGCATCTATCTCGGCAAGGGTATTTACGCTGAGCTGACCCTCATCTACCGCCAGGGCGGTTTTTCTGCCTTGCCCTGGACCTATCCTGACTACGCCAGCAGAGAGCTCCAGGAGGTCTTGCTGGTCATGCGCCAGCACCTGCTTGCCGCCCTGCGCCGCAGCACCGCTCCTGATCCGGCGCACGGAAAATGCCGTCCCGCAGCAGACCGTACTCGTTGAACGCCGCCCGTTGGCTGAGGAGCATGGTGAGCACCAGAGAGACGCAGAGGTTGAAAAAGATCCCCAGCATGATGAGCACCTGATACTTGATGGCCACTAGCGGCACGGCGCCGCCAAGGATCTGGCCGGTCATCATTCCCGGCAGGGAGACCAGGCCCATCGTGCTCATGGTGGCGAGGTTGGGGGCAAGGGCGGCGGAGGCCGCCCGGCGCAGATAGGGAAGGGTCGCTTCCCGCACCGTGGCGCCGAGAAACAGGGCGGCGAGGTAGGCGTCCTGCCGGCTTCGCAGGCCGTTGTAGAACCGTTCAAGGGCGATGACGTTGGAGCGCAGGCAATTGCCCAGCACCATGCCGGCCAGGGGGATCAGGTAGCGGGCGTCGTAAAGCGGGTCGGGCCGTACCACCACGGCGAGGAAGAGCGTCAGGGTCAGGAGGGCGGCGAGCAGCACTCCTGTGAAGATCGGCCAAAAGAGGCGGCGGGAGAGCCCGGCCCGTTGCAGGATATGGTGGTTGGCGACCAGCGAGATGGCGCCGACCCAGGCAAAGTTGAGCCACGGATTGTTGGCGGTGAAGAGATACTTGAGATACAGGCCCACGGCGGCCAGTTGCGCGCTCATGCGTATCACGCCCACCGCGGTGTCGCGGCCGATGCGGATGCCCAGCCGCTGGAGCACGGCAATGGGAACCAGCAGCGCCAGGTAGAGGGCGGCCAGCCGCGCCAGGGGAATGTCGATCGTGAGGTCGGTCATCGTTGCCTGTGGCGGGTCGTTCGCCTTCAAGCCCGTATGGTTTCGCCGTGGAGTTTGCCGTTCTCCAAACGGACCGTTCGGTCCGCCCGCCGCCGCCATGCGGGGTCATGGGCCACGGCCAGTACGGTGTGCGGCCGGTCCATGAGCGCGGCCAGCACCCGTTCCCGGTTGGCCGGGTCCAGGGCCGAGGTGATCTCGTCCGCCAGCACGATGTCGGCGTCGAGCAGCAGGGCGCGGGCAATGGCCAGCCGCTGCCGCTCTCCCCCTGAAAGACTGGCGCAGGGGGCCGCGAGAAACGCGGCCGGCATGCCAAGGGTCTCAAGCTCTGCCTCCAGGCGCTCCCTGGGTGGCCGTTGCTGCCGCCGCGCTTTGAACTGAAAGGGAAACAAAAGCGCCTCCTCTACGGTTCCGGCGCCGGCGAATGGCTCCTGGGGAATATAGGCCAACCGGCGCCGGATGGCGGCAACCGTTCTGGGGGCGAGCCGTTCGCCGCCCACCCATACCTCGCCTTCCCAACTGGGCATTCCGCCCACAATGGTCTTGAGCAAGGTGCTCTTGCCGCTTCCCGACGGCCCCCACAAGACGACCTTTTCGCCTTGCGCGATGGAGAGGTCAAGCTCGTGGAGCAGAATGCGGCCCGCCGCGCGGACCGTTACGCCGGTCAGGCGGATGGCGGGCGGTGACGCAAGGCTGCGGCGAGTTGTTCCCCTGGCGCTCATAGGGGTATGATCGCTGGTTTTTCGTTTTTGTCAAGCGCGAAAGATCGCAACCAGCGGTTGTTGGTGCCGATGGGCCTTCTTGGCGCCTCTGCGGCGGCCGGCCTTTCCCTTCTCCCTCCTCCTGTTTTCTCCCGTGTTACCCCACAAATTATGGTGTTTTCCCGCCATCCGCCAGGGGACGGCGCGCCCTTCCTCTCTTGCGGCGGTGTCCGCTGAGATAGTTTTAGATAACAAATTTGTAATATCTAAAATAAAAAACAAATACAAAAATGTATTTATAGATTATTCTCTTGTGGCTACGGCGTGTTGGGTTGGGGGATTTTTTTATAAAACTCAATAGGTTTTCCATTTTTGTCCTTGCTTGGCACGATCGCTGCTCCTTCTGGTGGCAAACACGCTTTTTGTTTTCTATTGCCAAACAATTGTGAGAGGAGGATGCCATGAAAAAGGTTGAGGCGATCGTCAAGCCGTTCAAGCTCGAAGAGCTCAAGGAGGCCATGTCAGAGCTGGGAATCAGCGGAATGACCGTGACCGAGGTCAAGGGCTTTGGCCGGCAAAAAGGGCACACCGAGATCTACCGCGGCGCAGAGTACGTTGTGGACTTCAACCCCAAGATCAAGGTGGAGATGGTGGTGGACGACGAGCGGGTCGAGGCGGTGATCGAGGGCATTATCGGCGCAGTGAAGACCGGTTCGGTGGGTGACGGCAAGATTTTTGTCATGCCGGTGGAGACTGTGTGCCGGATCCGCACCGGTGAGCGGGACGCGGAAGCCATTTAACGCAAAAAGGATCAGGAGGGTAGCAAATGAAAACCAAAACGCACCTGTTGTTGCTGTTGTCGCTGCTTGCCTTGCCGGCCGCAGCCTGGGCTGGAGAAGAACTCCCCACCGTGGCGGGAAACGCGGCGGCGATCAAGGGCGTGCAGACCAATCTTGACTATGTGTGGACGCTTGTGGCCGCAGCCCTTGTCTTCTTCATGCAGGCAGGCTTTGCCATGGTGGAGTCTGGTTTTACCCGGGCCAAGAGTGCGGTCAACATCATGATGAAGAACCTGCTCGACTTCTCGATGGGCAGCCTTGCCTTCTGGGCCGTGGGGTTCGGCCTCATGTTCGGCGCCACCACCACCGGTTGGTTTGGCACCTCGGGGTTTTTCCTCAGTGGCTGGAAGCCGGGGGGCGATCCCTGGGTGCTCGCCTTTTGGATGTTTCAGTGCGTGTTCGCCGCCACGGCCGCCACGATCGTGTCCGGGGCCGTTGCCGAGCGGATGAAGTTCACCTCGTATCTCGTCTACAGCTTTGTCATCTGCGCCTTCATCTACCCGGTGTTCGGCTCGTGGGCGTGGGGGAGCCTGCTTGATGGCAACGGCTGGCTCGAAAAGCTTGGTTTCATCGACTTTGCCGGCTCCACGGTCGTCCACTCCATTGGCGGCTGGGCCGCCCTGGCCGGCGCCATCGTCCTTGGCCCCCGGATGGGCAAGTACGGCAGGGACGGCAAGGTCAAGGCCATCCCTGGTCATAACATTCCCATGGCCGCGGTGGGCGTGTTCGTTCTCTGGCTCGGCTGGTTCGGGTTCAACCCCGGCTCCACCACTGCCGGCAACACCGATATCGCCATGATCTTTGTCAACACCAACCTTGCCGCCGCTGCTGGCGTGATCGGCGCGCTGGTGATCTCGTGGGCCATTTTCAAAAAGCCGGACGTTGGCATGAGCCTCAACGGCGCCTTGGCGGGGCTCGTGGGGATCACGGCTGGCTGCGCCAACGTGTCTCCCACCAGTTCGGTGGTCATCGGCCTTGTCGCCGGTGTGCTCGTTGTCCTGTCGGTCATGTTTTTTGATCGCATCCATGTAGATGATCCGGTGGGCGCGGTCTCGGTGCACGGCGTGTGCGGCGCCTGGGGGACCCTGGCCGCCGGCCTCTTCAACATGGAAGGGGTGACCGCCAAGATCATCACCACCCAGGTGATCGGCATCGCCGCCGCCTTTGTCTGGTCCTTTGGGCTTGCCTTTGTCCTGTTTACCCTGCTGAAAAAGACCATTGGTCTGCGGATCAGCGAGGAAGAGGAGCTCCTGGGTGTGGACATCAGCGAGCACGGGGCCCACGCCTACAACGACTTTGTCGCCAAGTGAGTTCACGCGCGGCCGGGGCCACCCCTGGTCCCGGCCGCGCCGCTTTTCCATCCTTAACTTCCATTCACATCCAACACAAGAAAGGAGAGAACATCATGAAAAAACACATCAACCTGCTGTTGGCTTCTTCCCTAGTCTGCGGCGCGCTGGCCGCCGCGCCCGCCTTGGCGGCCGAGGAGGCTCCGACCGCCGAGGTGGCGGTGGATGCGCTGAGCGAATACGTTTGGCGCGGCTACTCCTTTAGTCAGGACTCCATCGTGCTTCAGCCCTCCATGACCGTGGCGTGGAAGGGGTTTGGCGTCAACCTCTGGGGCAACCTGGACACGGACGAGGACCCGGCCATTAATACCGATGCGAGTTCCAGCGATTTCAACGAGATCGATCTCACCCTCTCCTACGACGGCTCCTACGGCAAGATCGGCTACGGCGTCGGCTATATCTACTACGGCCTGGAAGGGGCGCAGGACTCGCAGGAGGTCTACCTCTCCCTTTCCTACGACACCTTGCTCTCCCCCACGGTGACCTATTACAACGAGATCACCGGCATCCAGGGATGGTATCTCAACTTTTCCGTTTCCCACGCCCTGGCGTTGACCGACAAGGTGGGGCTCGAGCTCGGCGCGTCGGTCGGTTATCTCGACGACGAGAACGCCTATGACGCCTGGCACGACGGCACGGTCTCTGTGGCCTTGCCGGTCACGGTGAACGAATATGTCACAGTGACGCCCAAGCTGGCCTACACCTTTGCCCTCTCCTCTGAGGCGGAGACCAATATCCAGGGCGGGAGCCTGGACAACGACGACACCCATTTCTATGGGGGAGTCGGGGTGAGCTTCGCCTTCTGAAGTCGGTCCGTCCGGCCGTTGTTTGTTGTTCATCCCACGGGCGGGCCGCAGCGGCGGTCCGCCCGTGGGGCGTTGGCAGGAGGCAGTGTCATGGCGCGTCGATTTCTCGTTCTGCAACACACCCCGTGGGAAAAACCAGGACGGGTCCTGGGGCGTTGCGCAGCCCAACACGGCATCACCTTGAAGACCGTTGCCGTCTGGCGGCAGGCGATTCCTGATCTCCGCCGTTACGATGGTTTGATCGTCCTGGGGGGCAGCCCCAACGTGGATCAGGAAGATATTTATCCCTTTCTTGCCGAAGAAAAGGAGGCGATCCGCAGGGCCCTGGCCCTTGATCTGCCTTGCCTCGGTTTTTGCCTCGGCCACCAACTGCTGGCCCATGTGCTCGGCGGCCGGGTGGGCGACAACCTCCAGCCCTGCGCTGGCTTCTCTGTAGGCTATTTGACCACCGATGGGCGGCAACATCCGGCCTTTGCCGCCCTGCCGCGGGAGTTCCCCATGTTCAAGTGGCACGCCCAGGCGGTGCTCGCGCCTCTGCCCAAGGAGTTTGTCGTCCTCGCCACCTCGCGCCAGTGCGAGGTGGAGGCGTTTTCCCTGGACGGCCGGCCGCATGTGGTCGGGATGCAGTTCGACAATCACTGTGCCGCTCCGGATGAGGTCATGGTATTCTTGCGGGAAGACCAGCACTGGTTCGCCACTGTGACCCACGGCCGGTCGAGTCCGGCGGCCATCGAACAGGACGCCCGCCGCTGGGCCGCAACGATAGACGGGCTGTTTGCCCGGTTCTTTGCCGGATTTGTCGATCGGTGCTGTCCTAACAGCCCGTTGAAAAACGGGCTGGGTGCGGCACAGGGACGTGGTGCCGAATTCCGCCGGCTCTGAAAGGGCCAAGGAATTCGTGAGGTTGGCCGAAACTTTATTTTGGCCAACCGTGGTCGTAAAAGTCAGGGATGACTTTTTGACGGACTGCTAAGGCCAGCCGCCTGCGTCCCGCTGGGGGCCGCCTGGCGGCGGCGCGCAAGACAAAAGCGGTGGAAAAGACGGTAGGCGCACGTCATGATTGGGGCGGAGACGAACGGTATCTTTTACCTCCTGGATGAAGAGGGTATTTTCCGTACCGGAGAGCGGGCGCCCTCTGGCCTGCCCTTGGCTGGCGCCGAAGGCCGGAGCTGGGTGCGGCGGGTGCGGGAGCAGCGTCTGGCTACGTTGTACCGCACGGTGCGCAACCAAGTGCTGGAGCTTCTCGATATCGCCTCCCTGGGCGAGGTGGCGCGCCTGCGGACCGACGAAGAGGCGCGCCGGCGCGCCAGTCGGCGGGCCTACGGCCTGCTTGGCGCCATGTTCGGCCTGGATGGCACCGAACGGGAGGTCATAGCGCGGGTGCGGGCCTATTCCCGCACAGCGGATGGGGTGGTCCGCTTCTTGCGCGGCGGCCTTTTGGCCGACTATGCGCCGTTTATCGAGATGACCAACGAAATCGACATGACCAGCGATCCGGTGGAGCTGCTCGTCATCCTCTTCGACGACCGCTACCATCGCAAGGCCCGGTTCGAGGCCAAGCGCAAGCTGGTGCTCATGAGTCTGGCGGCGGCCATTGACCAACGGGAGCGGGAGACGCGCATCGAAGAGAAGTTCCGCCGGTTCCTCGACTTTTTGAACGAGCACGTCTGGAGCCCGGATATCCGTATCGGCGAGTTGGAAAGCGTCTACCTGGTGAGCCGGCACGATCCAGAGGATTTTTCCTGTCTCGATGTGCGGGTGGTGACGCCATCCGGGCTGGCCGCCGTGGCCGATGGCGCCAAGATTACCCTGGTCAAGCGCCGGCGGTTCTCGGTGGACGGCCGCGAAGTGCCGATCTACGTCTCGGTGCGGAAGAAGCCGGCCGAGGCCAAGGTACTGAAGTTGTTCCGCAAACGACAGGAGAATCCAGCAGCGGCCGTGGACGATGAAATGGGGCTCATGGGCGTGGTGGACTCGGTGATGGACGTCAAGCTCTTTCAGCGGCATCTCACCCGCAGCGCGGCCCGGGCCGGCTCCTTTCTCACCCTGGAGGATGTGGACGATACCTTGACCGGCGGCCATCACCGCGGATCGAACGTTGGCTCGGACCCCAACACCCGGATGCTCAAGTTTTTCGCCCGCATGGGCGGGATGCGGGTAGAGTTCATCCTCCACTCAAACACCACCTACCTCGATTACATGTACCGCCGGGGCACCTCGCACGACGAGTACGAGGTAAAACGGTTGTTCGACTCCGGCGTGGCCGCGCTCCTTTTTCCGCCGGATATCTATCACCTCGATCTTGCCGCGGCACGGGACGCCCTGCTCGCCCGGGTGCGGCGGCGAATCGAAGAACGCTGACCGGGGCGCGGCATGGCCCGCTTGACCGACAGCACCTTGCGGGAGGGGGCGCAGGCTTGTGGGGTGGCCTTTTCCCTTGCCGACCGCAAGCGTTTGGCCTCTTTGCTCGCTGCTGTGGGCGTGGATGAGCTGGAGGTGGGCATCGCCACGCCGCTCGATGCCGATCTGCCCGCCCTGTTGCGCCATTGCCGCCGGCTGCAAGAACGTTTTTCCAGCCAGATCGCCCTTTGGTGCCGGTGCCGCAAAGAGGATATCCTGCACGCCGCCGCCTTGGAGCCCGATCTCCTCGCCCTGTCGATACCTGGTTCAGACCGTCATCTGGAACAGCGGCTTGGCCGGAGCCGGCAGTGGGCGCTCGCCACTGTGGCCCGGGCGGCGGAGATCGCCTTGCGGCATGGTGTCTCCCGCTTGGCGTTGGGCATTGAGGACGCAAGCCGCGCGGATATCGGTTTTGTGCTCGCCTTGGTGGAGGCTGCGCAGGCGTGTGGCTTTTGCCGTGTCCGCCTGGCCGATACAGTGGGGATCTGGAGCCCGGCGGCCGTGACGCGCGCCGTGCGCATGGCCTGCGCGTCGGCGCCCGGTCTGGAGGTGGCCTTGCACACGCACAACGATTTTGGCATGGCCACGGCCAACGCCATTGCCGGGTTGGAGGCCGGGGCGGCGCGCGTGGACGTTACGGCCCTTGGCCTTGGCGAGAGGGCCGGCGCCGCTCGGCTCGAGGAGGTGGCGGCGTGGCTCGAGGTGACCGGGCGCGGCCCAGGATACCGGCTGGACTTGCTGCCCGCGCTCAGCCGTTTGGCGGCCAAGATCGCCCGGCGGCCCCTGGATCCCTACCGGCCGGTGATCGGCGCCCGGATCTTTGCCTGCGATACCGGTCTGCACCTGCACGGGTTGCAGCGATCGCCCGAACTCTACGAGCCCTTTGCCCCCGAGCGGTTGGGGCGGCGGCGGATGTTTTTCTACGGCGCCAAAGTGGGGCGGCGGGCCCTGGCCGGCAAGTTACGCGAGCTTGGCTGCCAGGTCTCTGATCGCGATCTGATCCGGTTGACGCAGGAGGTGCGGCGGCGGAGCGCCAACCTCGGCCGGCCGCTGGCAGACGCCGAACTCCTCCGCCTGGCCCAAGGGTAAGCGCTGCTTGCCTCTGTTTTCTTCCTGCCGGTTGCTCCTGTCGGCAAAGTATGCGATGATGGAGGCGCTGACGCGCGCTGGCCCCTGGGGGGGCGGGGCCTGGGAAAAAGAGGCTGGCGGCGGATGGGAGGACGATGTGCAGCAGCGTATCGCCGAGGGAAAGGTATCGGCGCAGCGGCGGGCGGTGGCCAACGCCTTTGACCGGCAAGCGGCCGCCTATGACCGCTGGTTTGAGGAAAATCCGCTTTACCTGGCGGAGCTTGCCTGTTTGCGGCGCTTCCAAGAGAAGTGGCCTGCGCCGCGCCTGGAGATCGGCGTTGGTCCTGGCCGCTTTGCCCAAGCGCTTGGTATCCGCTTTGGCGTTGACCTGGCGGTGGCGCCCCTGCGGCTCGCCCGTGGGCGGGGGGTGCTCGCCTGTCGGGCCGCAGGGGAGGCATTGCCCTTTGCCGCCCGGTCGTTTGCCACTGTGGCGCTGCTGTTTACCTGGTGTTTTCTTGCCGAGCCGGCCTTGGTCCTTGCCGAGGCGCGCCGGGTGCTGCGGCCCGCCGGGGTGTTGGCGCTCGCTATCATTCCTCCCTTTGGCCCCGCTGGTCGGCATGTGCGCCAGCGCCGGACGGCAGGCCATCCCCTGTATCGCCACGCGCAGCTCCAGGAGCCCCAAGCGGTCTTGGCCCTGATCGCCGAGTCTGGGTTTGCGGTGGAAGAGGTGCGTTCGGTTCTCGCCGTTGAGGCGGCCGCTGACACGGCGCGGTACGAAGAAGGATGTGTTGCGGGCATCCAGGAGCAGGCGGTCTGTCTGATCGTCGCCGCCCGTCGAGAGAACTTGACCAACCAGCCGGCTGGCGCGATATAATGATGCTGCCACCGGTTGCCGCGCAGCACCCGTTCCCTGAGGAGGGCGCAGAGAGAGCCGGTGGCAGGG
>WFOD01000132.1 GCA_015488275.1 Deltaproteobacteria bacterium | reverse complement strand
GTTTTCTCCCGCCTTTTTAGGCGGATGGTCTGGCGCGCTGGGGCGCTCCTCTTCTGCTGCGGGCAGGTAGACGACGAACGAGGTGCCGCGGCCCGGCTGGGAGGAGACGGTGATCAGGCCGCCGTGGTTCTTGATGATCGCATAGGAGAGGGCGAGCCCGAGCCCGTCGCCCTTGTTGCGGGTGGTGAAGTAGGGATCGAAGATCTTGTCCAGATGCTCGGTGGCGATCCCATGTCCCTGATCGGTGAAAGTAAGCTTGACGTAGCGGCCCGCTGGCAACGACGCCTTGCTGCCCAACTCCGTGTTTTCCGCCCGGACCTCGATCGTTCCCCCTTCTGGCATGGCCTGGAGGGAGTTTTTGATGATGTTTTGGAACACCTGCTCCACCTGCCGCCGGTTGGCGGTCACCGGCGCCAGGTCTGCGGCGCAGTGCAGCTCGAACCGCACGTTCGTGCCGGCAAGCAAGAGCCGGCAGGTCTCTTCCAACACCTCACAAGGATGGAGGATGGTCTTGCTCGGCGTTCCTTCGCTGGCAAAGGCCAGGAGCTTGTCGGTCAGCTCCTTGGCGTGGAGGGCCGCTTTTTCCGCGCTGGCGAGCAGTTCCTGGAACGACTCGTCGTCAGGCTTTTTGTGCTGCGCCAGGATGAGGTTGCCGAGGATGGCGGTGAGCAGATTGTTGAAGTCGTGGGCGATACCGCCGGCCAGCACGCTGATCGACTCCAGCCGGCCCCGCTTGAGGTGTTCTTCTTCCAGCAGCTTGCGGTAGCTGATGTCCTCGATCATGCCGATGACCATTGTCGGTCTGCCTTCCTGGTCCCGGAGGAGAGAGAGGGTCACCTGGGCCCAGACCGGTCGTCCTTGCCGGTGGAGGTAGCGTTTCTGGAAGTGGACGTGATCGGTCTCGCCTTGCAAAAGCGCCTGATACTTTTTGCGCTGGCTGCCCCGGTCTTCGGGCATGGTCACCTCTGAGATATGGCGGCCCACGATCTCTGCCTCGTCTTGACCGAGCATCCGGGCAAAGGCCGGATTGACCTGCACGATATAGCCCTGGGGATCGGAAAGGGTGATGCCCACGGCGGCGTTTTCAAAGATGGCCGCCAGCCGGTCCTGGGCCTCGCGCATTTCGGTGATCGTGCGCGCCAGATCATGGGCCATCAGGTTGAAGGCGTGACCGAGTTCGCCGATTTCGTCGTCGCCCGTCACGTGGGTCCGGGCTGAGAAGTCGCCCTGGCCAAAGGCCCGCACGGTGCGGGCCAGATCGGTCAGGGGCCGGGTGAGCATGGTGCCGAGCAGGAAGGCCAGCAGGATGCCGAAAATGCCGAGAAACAGGGTGGTGAGAAAGATGGCGCGGCTGGTGCGGTGCAAAAGAGCGGCGATCTTGTCCTCGGCGAAGCCGACCCGCACCACGCCGGCCGCGCCGTCGAGCACCGCCACCGCTGTGTCGTGCACCATGCCCTGGACCGTGGAGAGATGCCGGTGGCGCACCGGGCCCTCTGCGCTCACCGGATTGGCGTTGCGCAGGTCAGGGGGGAAGTCGCGGCCAAAGGTATGGGCCAGCACCTCTCCTTGGGGCGAGAGGATAAAGGCGTAGAGCAGATCGGGAATGTCGTCCCGCAACTTGTCCACCATGCGTTGCAGGGAGAGGGAATCGTTGGCCAGCAGCGGGGCCGTGGCCTGGCGCGCCAGGGTGAGGGCCACGGCGCGCCCTTTGTCGTCCAGGCTTTGGTGCAGGGCGCTGGTGACCGTTGGAATGGTGAGCAGATACTGGCACAGCCCCAGAACGCCGATGAGGCAGAGAATACCGATGCAAAATTTGCTGCGTAGACTCATGGATTGGGGCCGATTACGAACACCGGTCTTTTGGGTCTGCTTTTTCAGGCGCCGGGTTGCCAGCCCGTTGAAAAACGGGTTGTCTGCGGCACATGGAGGTGCCGCCGAATTCTGCGGCTCTTTTTGTATTTTCCTCGTGGCCACCGTGCCGAAGGCTCCGGGGAGGCGAACCGAACCGGGCCGTGCCCGAGGAAGAGCCGAAAAGGAGCCAAGGAATTCAAGAGGTTGGCCGAAACTTATATTTTGGCCAACCGTGATCGAAAAAGCCAGGGATGGCTTTTTCGACGGACTGTTAGGTCCCGCCTGGCTGATGCCGGGTGGTGGCAAGGTTCCTCATCCGCTGGCGGAGTTCCCCTTTTGCCTTTATACAGGCGGGAGAGAGCGAGGTCAATGGCGCGCTGTCTTGACCGCCTTGGCCAGAGGGACTAAAGTACGCCGATTGTCCGCTGCGTCATACTCAACTTCATCCTTGATCTTGCACCCCTGACCAGGAGGAGGCCGCTTGATGCTATCCCAGGAGCCGATGCCCGAGGCGGTGTTTCCCGGCGGCCGGGAGCCCCTTGGCGAACGGACGTTCCGGTTCGCCTGCCATGCCGGTCTTTCCTGCTTCACCCGCTGTTGCCGGAACGTGGACATGTTTCTCTATCCCTACGACATCCTCCGGCTCAAAAAGCGGCTCGGCATCGATTCCGAAGAGTTCCTCGAACGTTACGCCCGTTTTGTCGAGGGGAGCAACCCCTATTTCCCCGCCGTGATGATGCGGATGCGCGACACCGGCGACCGGCCTTGTCCCTTTCTCGCCGAGGCGGGATGCACGGTGTACGAGGACCGGCCCTCGGCCTGCCGCACCTATCCCCTGGAGCGGGCGGTGGACCGCCGTTTTGTGCGCGGCCGGCCGCGGGAATTTTATTTTCTCACCAACCATCCGTACTGTCTTGGCCACGGCGAGGGCCGGGAATGGAAGGTGCGCGATTGGCTCCGCGACCAGGGACTGCTGTACGCCAACCACATGGACGATCTCTGGGCCGAGATGGATACCCTGTTTGCCGCCAACCCGTGGGAGGGGGAGGGGGTGGACGGTCCCCGCCGGCGGCTGGCCGTCATGATCTGCTATAATATCGATGGGTTCCGGCGGTACGTGGAGGCGCATCGGGTGCTCGACCGTTTCCGCCTGCCTTCCTCACGGTTGCGGGATATCCGGCGCGACGACGAGGCCCTGCTCCGTTTTGGCTATGACTGGCTGAAATTCTTGCTCGCCGGCCAGCCCACCTTGCGGCCGCGGCGGTGAAGCGCCGGCCTGTGGCGCGTGTTTCTTCGCAATCTAGCAGCAAGGAGCAATTCCATGACCAAAATTACCCACCGTGCGGGGTTACTCTGGGTCGGGCAGCCGCTCCACGCTCATCCGCCCGCGGGCCAGGGTCAGGGTTAAACGGGCGCCCGGCGGCACGGTGGCCGGATCAGTGACCAGGGCGCCGGTCTCGGTCTGCGCCAGGGCATAGCCGCGTTCCAGCACCTGGCGCGGGTTCATGGCCTGGAGGGCTGCGGCGCGGGCGCGCAACTGGCCGGTGAGGCGGTCCAGATGGGCACGCAGGGCCAATACGAGCCGGTTGTTGTTGCTGGCCAGGCGCAGGCGCCGCCGTTCCAGGGTGACGAGCGGGTTATGGCTGGCGAGCCGCTGCCGGTGGAGTTGCAGGCGTTGGTGGTGACGGTCGAGGGCGTGACGCATGGCCGCCGCCAGGGCCTCGTGGCGATGGGCCAGGGCGAGAGATGCTTGGTCGAAAAGGCGTTGCGGTGAGCCAAGGAGGCGCCGGTGTTGCGCCAGGCGATGGTCTTCGGCCGTCAGCCGGCGACGCATGGCCGTTGTCAGCCGGCGGCCAAGATCGGCGAGCCGCCGGCGGAGTTCGTTCTTGTCCGGGGTGAGGGCCGCCGCTGCGGCCGTGGGAGTGGCGGCCCGCAGGTCGGCCGCCAGATCGGCGATGGTGAAGTCGGTCTCGTGGCCGATGCCGGTGACCACGGGCACCGGACAGGCGACAATGGCCCGCGCCACGCCTTCGTCGTTGAACGGCCATAGATCTTCGATCGAGCCTCCACCCCGGCAGAGGGCCACGGCTTCGATGTCGGCCAGGCCGTTGATCCGCTCCAGGGCGCGGCGGATTTCGGCCGCCGCCTCTTCACCCTGCACCCGTACTGGCAAGAGCACGATTGCAGCGCACGGAAAACGCTGACGCGCGGTGCGGCAAAAGTCCTGAATCGCCGCTCCGGTGGGCGAAGATATCACCGCGATCCGCCGGGGCGCCGGCGGCAGGGGGCGTTTGCGTTCCTGGGCGAACAGGCCTTCGGCGGCGAGGCGGCGCTTGAGCTGTTCAAAGGCGAGTTGCAGGGCGCCGGCGCCGGCCGGCTCCACCATGTCCACCACCAGTTGGTAGTCGCCCCGCGGCTCGTAGACCGTGATCCGGCCGCGGCAGAGCGCCGCCAGGCCGTCGGTGAGACGGCAGGTCAGATACCGCTGCTGCGTGCGGAAGAGCACGCAGCGCAACTGCGCCCCCTGGTCTTTGAGGGTGAAGTAGCAATGACCCGAGGCGGGCCGGCGCAGATTGGAGATCTCCCCGCACACGGCGACAAAGGGAAAGGTGGTCTCGATGAGGCCGCGCAGGCTGCGGGTGAGATCGGTGACCGTGAAGATGCGGTGGGCGTTGGCTGGGAGGCGCGCGTTGGACATGCTGGCCCTTTCTGGCCCGGATTGCCGCTTGCTTCGTGAGAGCGCGGCCGCCAGGCTGGCGTGAAAATGGGTCTGTTTTTTTGCCGGCGACAGGGTATAATTATCGAATTTCGGTCCCGCTGCAAGGGCCGAGGGGAAAAGGGGGGGCGTTGGGCGCTGCTCCGCGGCCGCCGGGCTGCTGGCCGGCGGCCGGAAAAAACATATACCGTTTTGGAGGGGTGGAGACGGCATGGCCAAGGAACACCTGTTCAGCAAACAACATCTCAAAACAATTGATATCGAGCGCGGCGACTGGATGGCAGAACTCGGCATCCCGCCCCAGGCGGCCGAGTTTTTGCGCCGCAATCAGAAACAGCTCCTGGCAGCCGCCGTGGCGGTTGTCCTGCTCCTGTTCGCCTGGATCGGCGTGCAGTACTATCTCGACGCCCGCCGGGAGAAGTCCACCGCCATGCTGGCCGAGGCCATGGCCGTGGAGGCGGTTCCGGACAAGATCGCGGCGTTGGAAAAGGTGATTGCCGCCTATGGCTCTACCGACGCCGGCGTTTGGGCCCGCATCGAGTTGGGGCATATCGCCTATGAGCAGGGGGACGACGATAAGGCCATCGCCATGTACACCAAGGCGCGTGAAGAACTGGGCGCGGACAGCTCGGTGGCGCCGTTTGTCGCGTACGCCCTGGCCGCGGCCGCTGAACGCAAGGGCGATTATCCCACAGCCCTGGAGCACTACCGCTTTCTCGTCGAGCGTGCGGGATTCGAGCGTCAGGGCCAGCTTGGCGTCGCCCGCTGTCTCGAGGGACAGGGCAAGGTCGAAGAGGCGGCCGCTGCGTACGAAAAGGTCTTGTCCTACGACGACCAGGGGGCGGACGACTCGTGGATCAAGGAAAAAATTCGTCAACTCCGGGCGGGCGGCGCCCCTGCTGCGGCGCGGCAAGAGGCGGCCGAGCAAGGATAAGGGCGCTGTGGAGCTGATCACCGACATTACGGCCATGCGTTCCTGGTGCGCCGCCGCCCGCCGGGCGGGCGGCCGGATCGCCCTGGTGCCGACAATGGGCTACTTTCACGCCGGCCATCTGGCCCTCATGGACCGGGCCCGCTCCCTTGCCGACCGGGTGGTGGTGAGCCTGTTCGTCAACCCGCTCCAGTTTGGCCCCACAGAGGATCTTGACCGCTACCCGCGCGATCTGGAGCGGGACCAACGCCTGGCCGGAGAGCGGGGGGTGGATGTGCTTTTCGCCCCTGCGGTGGAAACGATGTATCCGTCGGAGACCGCCACCCGCGTGGTGGTCGGTGAACTGGGAACACGGTTGTGCGGCGCCAGCCGGCCGGGACATTTCGACGGCGTGGCCACGGTGGTCGCCAAGTTGTTCCACATCGTGGGGCCCGATGTGGCGGTCTTCGGGGAAAAGGACTTTCAACAGCTTGTGATCCTCAGGCGGATGGCGGCCGACCTCGATTTTCCGGTGACCATCGTTGGCCATCCCGTGGTGCGCGAGCCGGACGGTCTGGCCATGAGTTCCCGCAATACGTATCTCTCGCCCGAAGAACGGCGGCGGGCGGCGGCGATCAGCCGTGGCCTGCGCCGGGCGCGCGAGCTGGTCGCCGGTGGCGAGCGGCGGGTGGAGGCCATCGCCACGGCGGTGGAGGCCGTGCTCACCGACGCTGGTCTTCGCAGCGAGTACGTGGCCGTTGTGGATAGCGCCACTCTTGCGCCCCAGCACAAGGTGACCCAGCGCTCCCGGTTGCTGGTGGCCGCTTGGGCCGGCGCCACCAGACTGATCGACAACTGCGCCCTGACGCCGAGCGGAGAGGTCATAGCCCCATGATGCGCCAGATGTTGAAATCCAAACTCCACCGGGCCACGGTGACCCATGCCGAGCTCCATTACGAGGGCAGTCTCACCGTGGATCGCGATCTGATGGACGCGGTGGACCTGGTGGCTGGAGAGCGGGTCCAGGTGTACAATATCAACAACGGCGAGCGGTTCGATACCTATGTCATCGAAGGCGAGCGCGGTAGCGGCGTTATCGGCCTGAACGGCGCGGCGGCCCGCAAGGGCGTGGTGGGCGATCGGATCATCGTTGTCAGTTACGCCATCTACGGCGAAGAGGAACTGGCCTCCTACCGTCCCCTGGCCGTGCTTCTCGACGAGCGCAACCGGATCGTTCGGGAGTTGTGATACGCTTGCGCAAACATTGCCGCCATGACCGCTCCCATTCTCCTTGTCTGCGCCACTGAGTTCGAGCGCGCCTTTTTGCCTGCCGACACCCCCGGCCAGGTGCTGGTCACCGGCGTGGGGCCGGTGGATACCGCCTTGGCGCTGGGCGCGTTTTTGGCGAAAAGCGCTGCGCCTCCCTCCCTCTTGCTCGATTTCGGGGTGGCGGGCGCCTATCCTGGTGGTGGGGCGGAGGTGCTTGATCTGTGCCTTGCCCAGCGGGAATTCTTTGGCGATCTCGGTGTGTGCTCCGCAGACCGGATCGAGCCCCTTGACGAGGACGAGGCCACGGCCGCGGTGGAGGAACCGCTCGACGCCTCCCTGGTCAATCGCGCCTGGCAGATTCTTGCCGATAGGGGCCTGTCGCCCCGGCGCGGCAACTTCGTCACCGTTGCTTGCGTTTCCGGCAGCCGGCGGCGGGGCCTGATCCTGGCCCGCCGCTTCGACGCCATGTGCGAGAACATGGAAGGCGCGGCCGTGGCCCGCGCCGGCCGCCGTTTCGCCGTGCCGGTTCTCGAGTTGCGGGTGGTGAGCAACTTGGTGGAGGATCGGGACCGCAGCCGCTGGCGGCTGAAGGAGGCGGCCCGGCAAGCGGGTCACGCCGCCGGCCTGTTGGCCGCCGCGCTCTCCTTCGCAGCCCGCTGAAAACTGGGCTGTATGCGGCGCCGCCGCACCAGAAGCCCAGGAGGTCATCGTGACGCTTTCCCTCGGCTTTTCTCCCTGTCCCAACGACACCTTCATTTTTTACGCCTTGGTCCACGGCCTGGTGGGTGCCCCCGCCTTTGCCCCTCCCTGCCTGGAGGACGTGGAGACGTTGAACGAATGGGCCTTGGCCGGCCGACTGGACGTGACCAAGCTCTCCTTTCACGCCTACGGCCTCGTCCGGGACCGCTACGCGCTGTTGGCCAGCGGCGGCGCGCTAGGGCGGGGCTGCGGCCCGCTCCTTGTCCAGCGTCCGGGCCAGCCCTTGGATCTTGGCCGCGCCACGGTGGCGATCCCTGGGCGCTATACCACGGCCGCCCTGCTTTTGCGGCTGTACGCCCCCGAGGTGGGCGGCCTGCGGTGTTTGCGTTTCGACCAGATCATGCCCGCCGTGGCGGCTGGCGAGGTGGACGCCGGCGTTATCATCCACGAAAGCCGGTTCACCTATCAGGCGCACGGCCTGGCGGCGGCAGTGGATCTCGGCGCTTGGTGGGAGGAGAGCACGGGCCTGCCCATTCCCTTGGGGTGTATCGCCGCCCGGCGCGAGATGGGTGAGGCGCGGATCGCCGAGGTCGAGCAGGCCATCCGCCAGAGCGTGGACTGGGCCTTTGCCCATCCCCAAGATGTCCTGCCCTGGATCCGGGGGCACGCCCAGGAACTGGACGATGCGGTCATCGCCAGCCATATCGAACTCTACGTCAACGATTTCAGCCGCGATCTCGGTGAAGAAGGCCAACGGGCCGTGGCTGCGCTCCTGGAGCGCGGCCGGCGGGCCGGCGTCTTCTAGCAGCCGGGGGGGGTAGGAATTTGCTTTCGCTGGACCGGCCGGACCGGCGAAGGCGAATTCCCTTCATTCATGAGCGTTCATTTCAACTAGATATACCACTGTGTGGTATTTCTGGCTTGACAGGCCGCCTGACCTCCAGTAGGACATTAAATATCAGCAAGGGGGTGTGATATGCGGTCCGCGCTCTTTTCCGTCCTGGTGTTTTTCTCGTTTTTCGCTCTCCCCGGCTACGCTGCGGCGACCACCCCGGGAGACGTCACCGGCGACGGCCGGGTCACCCTGGAGGACGCCGTCGCCATCATCCAGGCGATGGCCGGCCTGCCGCCGGTCTCGCCGCTCCACCCCGAGGGCGACGCCACCGGCGACCACCGCCTGGACGCGGCCGACGCCGCCTTCGCCCTCCGCGACCTGGTGCGGACCCTGCAAACCGCGACGCCGGAAATCAGCGGCTTTTCGCCGGCCAGCGGCCCGGTGGGCACGCAAGTGACCATCAGCGGCCGCAACTTCCCCGCCGGCCCGGATCTCGCCGGCGAGTTTCTTGTCCTTTTCGGCGACGTGCCCGCGGCCGGGGCCCGGGTAGAGGACGGCGCGACCATCGTCGTTACCGTGCCGGCAGCCGCCACCTCCGGGACCATCGTCGTGGTCACCCCGGGCGGCGAGGCGCGCAGCGCCATCCCCTTCTCGGTGATCGCCGGCGCCGACGTCGATTTCACCCCGCCGGCCGGTATGGACACCGGCCAGTACCGTTTCGTCGCTCCCAGCGGCGCCACGGTGCCGGGCCGGTTCGGTCAGGCGGTGGCCGTGCCGGTACGGTCGGACCGGGTGGACCTGGTGGCCGCCCTGCCGCCGGACGACGCTTCCGAACAGCTCTTTTTCGCCATCCACCTCCCAGGCGAGGCCACGGTGACCGTGGACGCCCGCTCCACCGCCAAGGCCCTGGTGTTGCTCAATCCGCTTCTCATGAGCAGCGATCCGTTGGAGATCCGGCCGCTCCTCGATATCCTCGACACCCTGCCGGAGATCGACCAACTGGCGGCAAAAATAGAAACGGTCTGGCCCTCCACCACCGATCCCCTGGCCGATTCCGGCGTCGCCGCGGCGGTGGTGGCGGCTACCGGCGCCCTGGCCCGCGCCCTCACCCAGGACACCGGCCTGGCCCCCCAGGGGACTCCGGCCCCGGCGACGCGCCACCCGGCGGCGAGCGCGGCCATCACCTATCCCACTCGCGTCGCCACCCTCCATACCCGCTCCCTGGCCGACGACGAACATCCCGACCGTTTCGGCATCCAGATCCTGCCCAACGCCGACAACACCCTGGATTGGTTCGTCCGCCTGCAACGCATCGACCCATTCACCGGCGCGGCGCTCACCGGTGGCCGCGCTTTCGAGAAGACAGTGCTGCGGCTGGACATGGTGGCCGACGGCAGCGAGATCTCCTTCAGCGAACCCTTCAAGGACCAGTTGGCCGACGCCTACGGGGTGGAAGAGCTCTTCGGCCGGCTGCCGCTGCCGCCGGGCGCGGCTCGGTACACGGTGCGCCTCTTCTCCGGTTCGCGCGGCCGGAATCTCGGCTCCTTGACCAACGCCCAGGACATCACCGACTGGCGCCAGGCCCTGACCCTCAATTTACTGGCGCCGATCCAGAAGGCGGCGGCGCTGCTCTCCTCCACCCACATTCCCATGGCCAGCAAGGTGGGCAACCTGCCCCAGACCCTCAACCAGTGCCTGCTGGACCAGGGGGTGCTGCCCGATCCCGCAGCCCTCGACGCCGACTCCCTGCACCGGGCCTACTCCGCCTGTTTCACCGCCGGCATGAAGACCGTGCTCCTCAACCTGGCGGCCAACCAGGCGGAATCCGCACTCAAGACCTACTTGATGAAGGCCGCCAACATGAGTTCCAAGGTGAGCCGGGCGGTGGGCGAGGCCGGCCTGGTGTACAAGGGACTCTTGGGCATTCCGCGGCTCTACGGCATCCTCGCCCGCATGGTGGCCCTCTCCGGCGGCTCCAACCCGATTCTCAACATCGGCGAGCACCCGGCCTGGTCCTCCTTCGATCTCACGGTGGGTGATCTCGCCTCTGAGATCGTGCGCACCGTATCGCCGTCCTCGGCCCACAGCGGCGAGAGCGTCACCATCACCGGCAGCTATTTCCACAAACCCGACGGCACGCCGCAAGAGCTGGAGGTCTATTTCGGCAACGTCAAGGCGGCGCCGCCCACCATCCTCTCGGACACGCAGCTCACGGTCATCGTGCCGCCCAAGGTCTATCGCGGCAACCGGACCGTGAGCGTGGTGGGCTACGGCCCTGAGCAGCCGTCACGGATCGTGCCCGGCACCACCTACCGGCCGGCCCACCGCTTCCAGTGGTCCGGCACCTTCACCGTGCTGCGCTCGCCGTGGATCGACAGGGTGGAGCCGGACAGCGGCTTCGCCGCGACGGACGATTTCGGCGGCGTGCCCTATCCCGGCACCGAGGTCACGGTTCATGGTTTTTCCTTCGACCCGGCCAAGGACCGGCTCCTGTTCGGCGCCACCCAGGCGACGATCGATACGACCAACGCCTTCCCGAACTTCCTCACCGCCAAACTCACGAGCCATGTACCCAAGGGCGCGGCCAGCGGCCCGGTCACGGTCACCACCGACGATGGCTACACCAGCAACACGGACGTCACCTTCACGGTCATCGGCCAGCCGCCCCAGATCGACGCCATTGCGCCGGTCACGGCCAGCAAGGGCAGTGATCTCACGATTACCGGCAAGCGGTTCGGCTCGTCGCTGGCCACGGTGATCGTCACCTTTACCGGCGCCACCAGGAACCCCTATACCGGCGACGACACCGGTCAGGGCACGGCCAGGGCCGTGCTGCGCCGGGTACGAGACACCGAACTGCGGGTGGTGGTGCCGGGCACCGACGACCGGGGCAACGCGTTCACCGGCGGCACGCTCCAACTCCAGGTCGAGACCCCGGCCGGCCGCTCGGCCACGGTTCCGTTCACCCTGGATCCGGGCGCGGCCGCGGGCGGCGGTTTCGGCGTCACCGCTGTGGGCCTGGCCCCGGCCAACGACGGCTGGATCACCTTTGAGGAGGCCCTGCGTTACATTGCCGCAGGCACCACCACCGTGACCCTGGACAACGGAACCACGATCACCGTGCCCGACCTGCCGCCGGACCGCCGCCGCATGGTGGTCTCTGTCAAGGACGCGCAAGGCAACGTGGCCAGTACCGAACAGATCGAGGAATTCTACACCCAACAACAACTGGACGAGCGAACCGCCGAACTCAACGCGCCGGCCAACCAGTGGGTCAACGTGGAGAACATCTACGACGACCGGGACGCGATCGGCGGGCTCAATGCCCATGTCGGCCGCGATTACGCCGACTCCTTCACCATGCAAAAGGCGACCACCGTGACCTCGCCGATCGTCTTGACCACCGGTTACGACAAGATCTATGGCAACGGCTACCTCCTTACCCTCACCGGCGGCCTCCAGGTCCAGGGCAACGGCTACACCCTCACCTCCATCACGGTTTCAGGACCGGGGATCACCGTGGCGGGCGACGACAATACCATCCGGTGCACGGTGAAGGACGCCACCGGGCCCGGCATCTGGATCCAGGCCGGCCGCAACAACGAGATCGCCTCCTGGGTCCTGGGCGGCCAGGGCCCGGGGATCCGCGTCCAGCCGTCCACGGGCGAGAGCACAGGCCACAACACCATCGCCAGCAGCTCCATCGGTTACGATTACGACACTCAGAGCGCCAACGGTCCGGCCGGCCACGGTATCGAGATCGTGGACTCGGACGACAACACCATCGACGCCTCAGTGATCATGGCGGCGGGAGGTGATGGCATCCACGTGGTGCGCGCCCGGCGCACCACGATCACCCGTAACGAGATCGGCATGGTGGGGACGCTGCGGAGCAACAGCGGCGATCCGCCGGTGGTGGCCGGCAACACGGGCCACGGCATCCTGCTCCAGGACTCCTCCGATACCGTGGTCGGCGGCAAGACCGATTTCCCGCTTCGCAACACCATCGTGGCCAACGGCGGCGACGGCGTCCGGATCGCGGGCGGGGGCGGTGCCGGCTCCACCGAGATCAGCCACAACGAGATCGGCGGCGTCGGCCTCTACAACCTGGGCACGATCGCTCTGGGATCGTTCGGCAACAAGGGATGCGGCATCCGGGTGCTCCTGGCCGACGAAGGCCAGGAGACGATCCTGATCGAGGACAACAGCATCGTGGCCAGCGGCGAAGACGGCGTGTTCGTGGACGGCGGCCAGGACCGGGCCCAGCCGGCGCCCCCCTTCTTCGGCCCGCCGTGGCTCGCCATCCGGGCCAACCAGTTCAATCCCAATTACCTGTTTTCCGCCTTCCCGGCCAACCAGCGATCCGGGATCCACGTCCGTAACATGCGCGGTGTCGGGATCACGGCGAACAACGACATCGACGATGCGCCGCTGGGCCTCTGGTTCGAGGGACCGATGACCACCGACCTCGAGATCACCGACCTGTCGGTCTCCGGCGCGGCCACCGCCGGGGTGCTCGTGACCGGCGGCGCCCACGGGATCACGGTCAGCGACGCCTATATCCTGGACAACGACGGGGTGGGCGTGATCGTGGAAGGAGGCGAGGCCAACGAGATCGCCGACATCCATGGCAGCGGCAACACGGCCGGCGATATCGTGATCCGCGGCGGGGCGACGAACACCACGGTGAGAGGCTGCTATCTTTCCAGTCCCGTCGCCGGGGTCGTGGTTCAGGGCCCGGATACCGGCCCCACCTGGATCCACGACACCACCTTCGCCTCGGCCAACGGCGACGGCCTCGTCCTCCGC
>WFOD01000131.1 GCA_015488275.1 Deltaproteobacteria bacterium | reverse complement strand
TCAGAGAACTCAGGGAGGGGGCGGAGCGGTTTGTCCGGTTACAGGATCTGGCGGGGTTGCTGGCCTGGCGCGACAGCATGGTAGGCGCCCTGTCCGTGGAGGAGCGTGCAGATCTGCACCGGTTGGTTGACGAGATGGTGCAACGCATGGTGGAGGATGCTGCAGAGCACCGGGAGGGGCTTTCGCGGCTCCAGGCCAACCGGCGGCTGCTCCCCGATATCCTGCCATGCCCTGCGCCGTCCTTGGAGCGGAAAATACACGAGGTGGCGTCTGGCCAGCGTTTGCCGGGCCGCATTCGCTTTGCCGACAGGTATTTTGTCCGGCGCAATGGCGTGTGGCGGAGCGACGTTGCGCCAGAGGCGTGGGAGAAGAAAGCGCGGTCTGCGGCCCTTGAGAGGAATATACGCACCCTTGTCGTGTGTGGGGAGGAGGATGGGTTTGCCGGATGGCTGGCGGGCCTGCGGAGCGGCGCGCTTAACGTGACCAAGTTCGATCTGTTTTTTGTGGTACGCGAGGATGACCTTGTTGATGCAATGTATTTGCACGATCTGTCGGTTGTCGTTGACTGCGATTTTGTCGTCAATGTGCTCATAGACGAAGATCTTGAGCGGCAATGTCATGAACTGTTTTATGTGAGAAGAAAGGTGTTCCCTTCTGTGTATCTCTGCGGCGATGCCGAAAAAAAACGATTCATCTCTCATGTTCTTTCCGGCATCGAGCAGCGGGCCTTACAAAATTACCAACAGCTGCGGGCGCAGATCGCTCAGCTGTATCCGCCCGGCGTGCTGACGGCGATTCGCGAAAAGATACGCCGTGGCGAGCGGTTACGGGTTTTGTTCTTGACGTCGCGATATACGACCTATCTGCAATTTTGTATCCGTGATATGGTCAGCGGTTTCCGCGCCCTGGGGCATGCCACCGAGGTGCTCTTGGAGGAAGAGGGGCATGGGGCGGGGGTTCGTCCGGACGTTTCCCTGGAGAGGCTGTGCGCGTTTCGGCCTGATATCATTTTCTGTATTGATCACGGACGGTATCAACTTCCCTGGGTGCCGGAGGAGATCCCGTTTGTCACCTGGGTGCAGGACCGGATGAGAAACCTGTTTGAGATCGGCCGTCCTGATGTGTTTTCCGCGGCAGACTACGTTTATTCTTCTTCAAGTATCCGCCGCGATATCCTGGCAAGGGATCCGGCCTACCGGCAGACAACGGTGCGTCTTCTTCCTTATTTGCTCGAACCTTCCATATATAGGCCTGTTGATATCCCCCTGCGATATGATGTGAGCTACGTTGCCCACCAGGACTTTCCCGCCGCATATCTTGAGGCCTGCGGCCCCTTGGCCGATCACCAGCTCACGAACGATGGACTGCTGCACCGGCGGATAATGCGCTACACGGATAGGATGTCATTAGAAGATTTGAGCGCTTTATACGCTGATGACGGCTGGCAGAGCCTTACCCGGTTTTTGCGAGGGTTCTGTCAGGAGTTTTCCTTGCCGTTATCATTGATTAATGAGGATATGCTGCGGTATCTGCGTGATGTTTTGTTGTTTGTTTTGCTGCGGGTGCGGCCGCTTAAAGCGCTGGTTGATGCCGGGGTGGACGTGCATGTCTTTGGGCGGGGGTGGGAGGAGCATCCTTGGTTTCAAGCGTGCGCCAAAGGACCTGTGGCCAATGGCGATGCGCTCAACCGGGTGATTAACCAAACCGCGATCAATCTCAATATTAACCCGTTTATTTCCTTTCATAATAAAGTTCCAGAAGTGTTAGGCGCTGGAGGTTTTCTGTTGTCCCGCCGTATTGGCCGGGGCGATCTCATGCCGTTGACAGATTTCTTTGTTGAGAACGAGGAAGTCGTTTTGTTTGATGATGAGGAGGATCTCGTGGAGAAAGTCCGTTTTTTTCTCGCCCATCCCGAGGAGCGGCGGAGGATCGCGCAAGCTGGCCATCAGCGGGTGTTGCAAGAGTTTACCGTCGAGGCCGGCGCCAAGAAGATACTGCGTGATATCGCCGCTGGCTGATGGGGATGCGGTTTTGGCGTATCTGGTTACAGGGCGCCCCATCTGCGGCGTGCGTAGCTCGTAGGCGGGCGCGTCACATGACGCGACAGGAAGACGTCCATGCCCCGTTTGCTGCTTATCTCCCATTGCGCTGACGCCGCCACTCCGTCCGCGCTGGACGTGATGGGGCTGGGCGATGGGATCCGTTTGCTCGTGGCGGTTCAAGCGTTGCAGGATGCGGGTTGGCGGGTAACGGTCGCCGGAGGGGCGTCTTTGGCGGAACTGTGGCGGCAGCCGGCGCTCGCTCCCCTTGTCGCCGATGTCCCGCTGATCGCTGTGGATGCGTTGCCCACGGTCGAGGATCGGCCGTGGGACAAGGTGCTTTTTTGTGACCATCCGATGCGGGCGGACACCGTTCTTCCCAGGGAATGGGCGCGGCGCATAGAGCTGCTGTGGCCAGAGGGGCGGGGAGGCTATAAGGGGTTGAGCCAGCGCCTGGTCTCTCGCCTGTTGCTTGTCTGCGGCGCGCCTCCTTTTTCGCCGTCTCGACTGAGCGTTCGATCGCGGCGCAACGGGCGTGATGGCGCGATCTCGGTGGGGCTCCACCCCCGTGTTCCACCGGCATGGCGGAACAAGTCCCCTGATGACGCCTTCTGGGAGGAAACGGCCAGGGAGCTGATGGCGGCCCTTCCCTTGGCGAGCGTCTCCTGGCAACCCGGGGCCCCGGATCTCACCCGCTATCTTTCCTGGATCGCATCGTTGGATTTCCTGGTGACGCCCATCGCCCTTGGCTTGCACGTTGCCTTGCTCTTTGGCGTTCAGGTGGTGCTGCTGCAGGGTCCTACGTGGTGTGAGGAGGTCGCCTGGATTCCCAGGGAACGGGTCTTTGTGCCAGGCTGCGGCCGTTCCCCATGTTTTCTTTCCCGCTGTCCCCTGGGCGAGAGGGGGTGCTTTGCTGAGCTTTCTGCGCGTTGGGTGGTGGAGAGGGTGGCCGCATGAACGCGCGTTATCCCCATTTGGCCTCCTCCTTTCAACTTGCCCCTGGCCTAACGTTGGCCAACCGTCTAGTTATGGCGCCGGTCGCCTGCAACATGGCGACAGGAGAGGGAATGGTCACGGATGAGGCGCTCGCCTTTTACGAAGAGCGCGCCAAAAGAGGCGTGGGCGCGATTATCGTGGGCGGCACGGCGGTGGCGGAAGATGGCGGTGTCACCCGGCGCACCATGCGCCTCCACAGCCGGGCGCAGCAAAAAGGAATCGCCGAACTGGCGCAGGTCGTCAAGCGTTGCTGCCCCGTGGGCCTGCAGCTCTTTCATGCTGGCGGCCAGGGCAATCCGGCGTATACCGGCTTCCCGCTCCGAGCGCCTTCCCCCTATTGCCATCCGCCCATTGGCTTTTGGGCAAAGGCGATGGATGCGGGAGAAATCGCGCAGATGGTGTCGGCCTTTGTCCACGCCGCCATGCTCGCTTTGGAGGCGGGGATGGATTTCGTGGAGCTGCACGCAGCGCACGGCTATTTACTCCACGAATTTTTGTCGCCCTACTTCAACCACCGGCGCGATGCGTATGGCGGCTCGAACGAGGGGCGGAGCCGGCTGTTGTTCACCATCCTTGATGGAATCCGGGCCGCCGATGGCCAGGCCCTCCGGCGGGTGGGCCTGCGTCTTTCAGCCTATGATTTTGTCCCCAATGGCCTGAGCATGGAGTTTTACCGTTGGCTTTTGCCGCGTCTCGAGCCGTATGAGCTGCTTTACTACCATATTACCGCAGGGGTGTACGATTCCGCGCCGGAAAAACGGTCGGTGATGGCCAGTGGCGGATTCCAGCGCTTTGCCGCCCAGTTCAAGAATTTGACCTCCCGGCCGATAGTGACAGTAGGGCATATCCGTTCCCTGGCCGCGGCCGAGGCCTGTCTGGCCGCTGGCCAGGCGGACGTGGTGGCGGTGGCCCGCTCCTTGATCGCCGATCCTGCCTTTGTCGCAAAGGGGTTTGCCGGGGAGGAGCAGGCGATCAAACAGTGCGTTGGCTGCAACCAGTGCCACTACCTGGCCCACAACCGGCCTGAGGCGCCGGTGCGATGTTGGTCGTAACAGTCCGTTGAAAAAGCCGTCCTGGCTTTTTCGACATCGGTTGGCCCAAAAAACGTGACCGCTGCCTAGCGGCCGAGGAGGGATGACGAGCGATGTCGCCCAAGGTTTATCTGATAAAAGTCCCCCATCAATACCATATCCACGACCGCAACTGGCCGTTGGGGCTGTTGTATATCAATGCCTTTCTGCGCGCCAAGGGGATCGACAGCCAGATCGTAGATCTTTCGGGCCTGCCGCAGGAGCAGTGGCACCTGCCCCTGGATGGCGATGTGTACGGCGTGTCGTGCACGACTCCTGACTTTCATCATGCGGTGCGGATCGCCGAGATCCTGCGCCGCCAGACCAACGCCACCCTTGTGCTCGGCGGCGTCCATGCCACGGCCCGGCCGGCAGAGGTGCTCGCCCAGTCCCGGTTCGACATCGTGGTGCGGGGCGAGGGGGAGCAGACCATGTTTGAGTTGGTGACCGGCCGCCCGTGGGAGGATATCCCAGGCGTCTCTTTCCTCTATGAGGGCGAGATCCGGCACAATCCGGAGCGCCCGCTGTTACAAGACATCGATCTGTTGCCCCCGCCCGATATCCGGGATCTCGACTATGAGCAGTACGTGCAGCCGGTGTTGATCAAAGACCCAGCATCGCGCGGGGTGGCGCTGATCACCTCCCGCGGTTGTCCCTTTCAGTGTATCTTTTGCGCCAGCTCTGTGATGTGGAAGCGCAAGGTGCGGTTTCACAGCGTTGCGTATGTGACGAGGCAGGTGCGTCAGGTGATGGATCTTGGCATCCGCTACTTTTTTTTCTGCGATGACACATTGCTCGTCGATCGCCGGCGCACCAAAGAGCTGCTTGCCGAGTTTAAGCGCTTGGGCATTGTCTGGCGCTGTTCCTCCACCACCCACATGATGACCCCTGACCTTGCCCAGGCCATGTACGATGCCGGTTGCCGCCAGGTGGACTTTGGCATCGAGTCCGGCTCCGACCGGATGCTCCGGATCATGAAAAAGGCCAGCCGGAGGGCGGAGCACGAGGCGGGCGTCCGGGCCGCCAAGGAGGCCGGGTTGATGGTAAAGGCCATGTTGATGGTCGGTTTGCCGGGCGAGAGCGAGGAAGACGTGCGGGAGACGGTGCGCTTTGTGCGGGAAAACGATGCGGACATGTACGCGCTGACCGTTTTCGTTCCTCTGCCGGGGTGCGACGTGGCCGATCATCTCGATCGGTATGCGTATCCGCTCGATACGTCCATTCCCTATGAGCAGTACTTTATCGTCGGCGCGGATAAAAAGACGCCGATTGTCCACCAGGAAAAGGACAAGATCGAACGATGGCGCAGTATGATCTGGGAGGCGATTGGCCAGCGCGCCACCCTGGACATCATCTACCAGCGTGAGCAGCGACAACTCCAGTGCGAGGCGGTGTGACAATGGCGGACACGTATCGAATGCTTTCCCATAAGCTGTTGTGGCATCCCGATGTGCTGGCGAAGTGGCGGCGGGGAGAGCCCTTTTTTCCCGTTCATCTCGATATTGGTGCGACGAGCCGGTGCAACTATCGATGCGTGCACTGTTTTTACGATTACCTTGGCCACCGGCGTAGAGACCTGGACCGCGAGGTGCTGCTGCGGCTCATGCGGGATATTGCTGAGCATGGCGTGCGGAGCATCTTTTTCGCCAGCCAGGGAGAGCCCTTATTGAATCCTGCCACGCCGGAGGCCATCGTTACGGCGGATCGCCACGGCGTGGACGTGGCCATGTCGTCGAACGGCTCGCTCTTCACCCCAGAGGTGGCCAGGGAAATCCTGCCGCACTTGCAGTGGGTGCGCATCAGCGTCTTGGCCCGTTCGGAAGAGGCCTACTGCGCCCTGCACGGCGCCTCTTCCCGGGCTTGGCGGGCGGTGTTCGACAATCTGGCGGCCATGTCCGAGACCGTCCGGCGCCAGGGGCTCGGCACGGTCCTCGGGGTGCAGACCTGCTTGCTGCAGGAGAATGGAGACGAGATTGTGCCCCTGGTGCGGCATATCAAGGAGCTGGGCTTTCACTACATCACGTTACGGCCGATCAGTCAGCTGCCGACCAACGGCTACCGGTTGGAGGACGATCTCTTGCGCCGCTTTCAGGAACAGTTGCAAGAGGCGGAATCGTTGGCTGGGGAAGGGTTTGATGTGGTGGTGCGGTGGAATTTGCATGGCGGTGGGAAAAAGGAATACGACGCCTGCTTGGGGTTGCCGTTTATCGCCTTTGTCAACGCCGACGGTGGGGTGTACACCTGTGGCTGCCGCCTTGACGAAGAGCCATTTTGTTACGGCAATCTCTACGACGAGCCCTTCCCCGCCCTGTGGATGAGCGAGAAACGCAAACAACTGACCGAACGGGCCGCTTCACAGCCTGATTTTGCGCGGTGCGACCTCTTTTGCCGCCATCATGCCATCAACCAGTTTTTGTGGGAGTACGCTCAGGAGCCGCCACATGTCAACTTCATCTGACGCTATCGTTGTGGACTATGGCGCCGTGTCCCGCCTTGCGGCGCAGCAAGACCGGCTGCCGAGCGTTGCGCTGCTCTACCCGATTTTGGGAAAAGGGGCGCCGGCAGATAGCGTCCTTCCCCACAGTCTTTACTACCTTTACGCCTGCCTGACAGATCTTGGCTTTTCCGTCACGTTGCAGCAATGGCGAGTGCAAGATGGCGCGCGCCCTCTGCCGACTGCGGACGTGGTCTATGTGCATCCCATGTTCGCCACCCTGGCCCCCGCCTGCGAGGCGCTTACAGCGCTTCGCGCCGCACGTCCCGCCACGACGATCCTTTTGGGCAACTCGGACCAACACCAACATGAAATGTGTCTTGGCGGGCCGGCGGCCGAAGAGGCGGCCCAGGCCCTTCTTGACCGTTATCCGGCGGTCGACGGTGTGCTTCTGGGCCGAAACCACGAGTACAGCCTGGCGCGTCTTCTCCTCAACCGCGCGGCAGGCCAGCCGTTAGACAGGGAGGTGGGGCAGGCCCTGCTTCGCCGCGGCGATGGAGACGTGGCCATCAGGCGCGCGCGCCGGGTCTTTGCCTTGGAGGACCTGCCCTACTTGGCCTTTCCCGGCCAGCCGCCGCCCGTGGTCCGTATCCGGTCGAGCGTCGGCTGCCGGGGGGGGTGTTCCTACTGTATCGAAAGCCGCGTCAATGCCTCGTCGCCCCAGGATCGCTGGCAGGGCATGCCGGCCGAGCGGTTTGTCGCTGAGCTGCGGTATCTGGCGCAGCGGTACGGCTGCCGGCGGTTCAATGTGATCGATAGCTCCTTTGAAGACGCGGAGCAGCGGGGCTTGGAGCGCTTTTTTGCCTTTTGCGCCGAGCTGGAACGGGCGCGTCTTTCGGTATCGTTGAAAATCCATTTACGGAGCGAGACGATTGTCGCGCTCTCTGCCGCCGATCTCGACCGGTTGAAGCGCATTGGCGTGGATGTGATCATCCTGGGCGCCGAGTCTGCGGTGCCGGAAGAGCTTGCCCTTTTTGGCAAGATCGCCGATGCTGAGACCAGCGCCCGCGCCTACCAACGCCTGCGTGACGATGGCCGGTTTTTTATCGTCCTGGGGTTCATGATGTTCACGCCGCTGACCACGCGCGCGATGGTGGAGCGCAAGCTGCGCTATCTGGAGCGGCTTGGCCGCGCCTGGGACGTCGTGCCGATGACCAGCCGCACCTTGGTGTATTGGGGGAGCCGGCTGCACCGGCTGTTGGCGCAACAAGGGCTTTTGGCGGAGGAGAGCGCGCCCTTTGCCTATGTGCCTTACCGTTTTGTCGATCCTGTCGTTGGTCAGGCCGTTGACGTGCTCGACCGGCTCAAGCGCCGTCAGCCTGAGATGCTCCGCGTCCAGAAACTCCTCTATGATTGTGGCAATGTTGTGGCCCGCATTTCGAATCCGGCCAATCGAGGGCTCTGCGCCCATCTGGAAGAGCCTTGCAGCCGGCTTGAGCGGCTGGCGGCCGGCGTACGGCAGGCGGTGGCGGCGCGCTATGCCGGCCTGCTGCGGGAGCTTATGACCCTTGCGCCGGGCGAGGTGGCCAAAGGAGATCGGTGCGCCGATCGTTGGCTGGCCGATCTTTCGCAGATGCGGCAGGCGTTGGCGCACGAACTCGACGGGGTCCGAGAGGCGATTTATGCGGCCGGTGTGGATGGGTCCGCGCTGTTGCTTGAGAGTTGGTTTTCCAATGTCAACGTTTTCGGGATGGAGCAGGCGGCGTGAGGCGGCGGATTCTGTTTCTTGGCGGGACCCGCTTCTTTGGCCGTGAAGCGGTGCGGCGGTTAGGGCGCGAAGGGCATGATCTTGTTGTGCTTTCGCGCCGTCCGCCGTCCGATATGCCGTCTGGGGCGCGGTGGATCGAGGGAGAGCGTGAATCGGGCCGGACGTTGGCCGCTGTCAGGGCGCTGGCCCCCTACGACGTGGTGGTGGACAATATCGCCTACCGGCCGGAACAGGTGGAGTTGCTTCTTGACGCCGTCTGCCGTGGCGGGACAAGGCCGCTGTACGTGCTCACCAGTTCCTCCGCCGTGTACCTTGATCGGTTTGTGCAGGGGCCTCTTGACGAGGGGCAGCGGCCGCCTTGCGATCTCTCGGTATCGGCGGCCTTTCCCGCAGAAGTTGTGCCTTACGCCCGGGGCAAGATCCGGTGCGAAGAGGTCGTCGAGGCCAGTGGCCTGCCCTATGTGCTGCTCCGCTTGCCCTTTGTCACCGGAGCGGGCGACTTCGCTTTACGGCTCGCCTATTTTTTGCACCGCCTTGAGCGCGGCTTTCTTCTTGCTCCCCCCACAGGCGGGTGGTTGCAGCAGGTGTACGCTGCCGACTTGCCAGCGGTCTTCGCCGAAGCGGTACGCCGGGGCGGAGACTGGGAGGCCGTGACGGTGAACGTTGCGCCGCCGCCGCTTACCTTGGAGGAGCTGGCCGCGCTTCTCGCCGTTGGCCGGGGGGCCTGCCGCCTGTGCCGTTTGCCCATGCCCCAGTGGCGCCAGGTGGCGGCGGAGTTTCCGTATATCTATGATCAGGTGCTGCGTGGTGATGCGTACCGCCAGTGGTTCACCACCCGGTTGACCCCGATGGCGGAGTTTTTGCCCCTTGTGGCGGCATGGTATCGGACACGACCGGAGTTGTGGCGGGAAAAATATCTTCCTTCGCAAAAAGAGTTGCGTTTGTATGCACAGTGGCGCGGGCAGCAGGCGGTTCCCTCCGCGACGCAGGGGGCCGGCTGCTGCGTTTGCAAGGGTGGCGTACTCGGTGGGAACAGAACTAATGGTTGCAGCGGCGGGCTCCAGGCCCTTTGAGCAGCAGAGCGGCGATAATCCCTTCGCCTTGCGGGCGATGGCGGAAGGGGGCAAGGATCAAGGCGCCACCCTGGCTTGCTGCGTCTGTGGTCCCCGGATGACGAGTCGGCCCTATCGCCGGATAGACGGTTTCGTGTACCGGCGGTGCAAGGGGTGCGGCCTTGTGTTTTTGGCAACAGACCAGAATGTCGCCGCTGCGTTTTACCGGGATACGACAAAAGGAGATTCGCCGCGTTTGGCCCAGGACAAGGCGGGCCGGCACAGCATTGAGTATTGGTCTGTGCCACGCATGTTTATGAAACACCGGCAGGTCTTTGAGCGGTTTTTTGCCGACCGGCTCGATCGTCTTTGTCAGGCGGGCTACAGCGGCGGCCCGCTTTTGGATATCGGGTGCGGGTACGGTTTTTTTGTAAAGTTCTTGGTGGATCGCGGTCTTCCCGCCGCAGGAATCGACACGGCGGCCGAGCAGGTGGCCTGGGCCAGGGAGCGCTGGGGGCTCGACCTCGCTGTCAGCGCGGTAGAGGATTTTGTCCCTGCTGCAAAGCAGGAGGCGATCGTCATGGCCGATGTTCTCGAACATGTATGGGATCCCGTGGCGGTGCTGCGCCAGGTGCGGCAGATGCTCGTGCCTGAGGGGGTGTTGGCCGTGCAGGTGCCAAACGTCCTGCGCGGGCTCGTTCCTCCCGGTCATAGTTGGGGGGTGCCGCATCATCTGTGGCAGTTTTCCCGCCGTACTCTGGGGCGGGTGTTGGCCGAGGCCGGATTCCGGGTGGAGTCGTGGTCCACTGGGGTTCTCGGCGTGATCGGCATGTATGAGCGCGGGGGGCCCAGCAGGCGGGAACGGTTGTACATGTGGCTGGCGCGTCGGCTCAAGATCGGCAACCGGCTGTTGGTCCTTTGCCGGCCCAAAAAGACGGTTCCTGCAACCTCTGCCTTGCCTCGTCGTGGCCGAAAAGCCAGGGATGGCACGGATTGATAGCAGCCCGTTGAAAAAGGTCGTGATTTCTGGTGGAAATCCGAAGCTCCGCTTTGGCTTTGCGATTCCATCACGGATGAAGAGGAGCACGTGAGCACATACCAGCTTGACGACCATAAGTTGCTGTACCACCTGGAAGCGGTTGCCGCCTGGAGGCGGGGGCAAGGACACCCCCTCGCCTTCTCCATTGGTCCCACCAGGAGTTGCAACTACCGGTGTCAGTTTTGCGCTTACGCCTATCTGGAGCGGCGGCCGATCTTTTTGGACCTGCAACGGGTGGTGCGGTTGGCGCAAGACGCCGCCCCCCGCGGGGCCAAGAGCTTTTTTTTCTCAGGCGATGGCGAGCCCCTCTTGCATCGGGAGTTACCGGACTGCATTGTCGCCGTCAAGCGCTGCGGGGTGGACGTGGCGCTGAACACCAACGCCAGCCGGCTTACCCCCGAGGTTTCCCGCCAGATCTTGCCGTGCTTGAGCTGGATACGGGTGAGTGTCAATGCTGGCGAAAGGCGGTTGTACGCCGGCCTGCATGGAACGGCCGCGTCCAGCTATGATCGGGTACTCGACAACCTTGCCGAAGCGGTGGCGGAAAAGCGGCGGGCCGAAGCTGGATGTACCATTGGCGTGCAGGCGTTGATCTTGCGCGACAACCTTGCTTCCTTGCCGGTTCTTGCCGCTGAGTTGCGGAAGATAGGGGTCGATTATCTGGCGCTGAAACCGTTTCTGCCCCATCCGTCGATCGACTACCGTGATCAGATCGCCTATGATGCCCCAGAAGTGCAAGAGGCGTTGCGCCAGCTGGAGGCGTTGGCGGGGGACGGCTTTGCCGTGATCGTCCGTTGGCGTTCTTTGGCCAAGCTGCCGCGCCGTGACTACCAACGCTGTTTGAGCCTGCCTTTTTTTGTTGACATCGACTCAAACGGCGATGTGTATCCGTGCGGGCCGATGATTGGGAATCCACGGTTCTGTTACGGCAATCTGTACGAAGAGGCGTGGCCGGCGATTTGGGAGGGGGAGCGGCGGAAAAACCTTGAGAAGTATATGGCGGAACAGTTTGACTGCTCTGCATGTATGCCGAACTGCCGCAACGATGCGGTGAACCGGTTTCTGTGGCGCTTGCGGCATCCGCCGGCGCATGTGAACTTTATCTGACCATCCCTGGCTTTTTCGGCGGACTGATCGGCTGCGTCCCGTTCTTGCCGCAGGCGGATCACGAAGGGAAAAGAGGTGTTTCATGGCCAACTTGTTTATCGATGGCACCAAGCTGATGTATCACCCCGATGTGTTGGCCAAGTGGTTGGCCAATGAAGAGTTTTTTCCTGTGCATGCCGAGGTCTCCACCACCAGCGCCTGTAACCACCGGTGCATTCTCTGCTGTGTAGATTATCTCGGCCATAAGGCCCAGCACCTGCCGCGGGAGATCTTGCTCGACTTGGTGCGCTCTTTTGCCCGCTGCGGGGTGCGGAGCTTTCTCCTAGCTGGCGAGGGGGAGCCGCTCCTCAACCAGCATGTGGCCGAGATGATCGGCCTGGCCCACAGTTTAGGGGTGGATGTGGCGGTAAACACCAACGGGGTATGTATGACCCCGGAGCTGGCAAAGGATATCTTGGATAAGATCCTGTGGATTCGATTCAGTTTGCAGGCGGCAGATCCGGAGTTGTACGGACGGTTGCATGGAACAAGTCCAGAGGACCTCGAAAGAGTAAAGGAGAATATTGCCGCCTGCACGGAGCTGAAGCGAAGACTTCGGCTTCCTGTTAGAATTGGTATCCAGCAGATATTGTTGCCAGAAAATGTGGATCAGGTTTTGCCTTTGGCCAGTCTGGCAAAATCTCTAGATGTTGATTATTATACTGTTAAACGGCACAGTACCCATCCGCAGAACCCTTATTCCGTGCCAGAGAATATTCACGAATTTGTTGGGAATCAGTTTGATGAGGCAAAAAAGCTCGAAACTGATTCGTTTAAGGCTCTTATTAGATATAATGATTTCGCTGATAAATGTGTGAGGACATATCGGCAATGTCTTGGCTTACCCTTTATTGTTCAGGTTCTCGCTGATGGCGGATTGTATACTTGCTGTCAGCATTTCCGAATGGATCGTTTTTGTTACGGTAATCTTTACGAAAAATCATTCGAGGATATCTGGAAAAGTGATCGTCGCCGCCAGGTCATCCAGGACGTGATTGATAACGTCGATGTGAGCCGTTGCATGACCTACTGTCGCCACCATAACGTCAACAAATATCTCTGGCAGCTCCGTCATCCTCCTGAGCATGTCAATTTTATCTGATCCTCTTCTCCTGGTGACCACCGGCCGGGCTGACTACGGCCTGTTGTGTCCACTCATCGACGCCCTTCGGGACGATGGAGGGTTTGCCGTCCGTCTTGCGGTCACGGGTGGTCACTTGGCGGCCAGCCGGGGGGAGACGGTGCGGCTCATTGCGGAAGAAGGGCGAGCGCCGCTCGCCGGCACAGTGGATCTGGCCCTCCAGGGAGATACGGCGGACGATATCTGTCGGGCCGTTGCCACTGGCCTTGCTGGTTTTTCTCGTTTGTATGAGCGGGTGCGGCCCGCGATGATCATCGTTTTGGGCGACCGTTACGAGTTGTGGGCCGCCTGTATCCCCGCTGTGATCCACCGTATTCCCATCGCCCATATTCACGGGGGAGAAACGACCTTTGGCGCGATTGACGATGCGATCCGCCATTCGATCACCAAGATGGCGGCGCTTCACTTTGCCTCTACCGCCTCGTATGCCCGGCGGCTTGTGCAGATGGGAGAGGATCCCCGGCGGGTTTTTGTGGTGGGCGCGCTGGGGCTCGACGTGATCCGCACCGTTGACCTGCTGTCCCCGCACGAGCTTGCGGTCCGGACGGGTGTTGATTTTTCGCGGCCCGTCGCCCTGATGACCTTTCATCCTGTCACCCTGGACGATTACGAGGCGGCAGGCCGTCAGGCGCGCGCCGTGCTCGAGGCGCTGCGCCGCACCGATCTGCACGTGCTGGCCTCCATGCCCAACACCGATCCCGCGGCAGAACGGGTGCGGGCGGAAATCGAGCGCTATTGCGCCATGTATCCCGAGCGGTTTGTGCTGGTGGCCAACCTTGGCAGCCAGGCCTACTTGAGCGCCATGCGGTATGCGACGTTGATGGTCGGCAACTCCTCAAGTGGGATTATCGAGGCCGCTTCCTTCGCCTTGCCGGTGGTGAACGTGGGCGACCGCCAGGCGGGACGCATCCGGCCGGCGAACGTGATCGATTGCCCGTGCGACGAAAAGGCCGTGAGCGCGGCGCTTGCCAAGGCGCGCTCGCCCGAGTTTCGCCGCAGTCTTGCAGGGCGGACCTCTCCCTATGGCGACGGGCGCGCCGCCCAACGGATCGTTGAGGTGTTGCACCAGCGGGTGCCGTGGCGTCAGCCGGACCTATTGCTGAAAAAAGGGTTTTACGACCTACCGATGACGGGGATAGCCTTTGGCGAGGAGGCGGCGGGCGGTTGACAGGCCGTTGAAAAACGGGCGTAACTGATCACGCAGCGCCTCTCACGTGTGCCGGAAGCCGCGGAACGAGGCGTCGCGGGTGCGGTACAGATGCTCCACCTGCTGGCGCATGGCGGCGCGTTTTTGCGTGAAATAGTTTTCAAGCAAGGTGATGTTGGCTTCGGTAAGGGCCTCGTAGTACTCGTCGTCTGAGAGTTCGGTAAAGTTGACCGCCAGGAGATCGGAGTTGGTGTGCTTGTTTTCGTAAAAGTCGGCCACGTCGCGCAGCAGCCCCTGCTCGATGGCGTGATAATACAGCTGTC